>NZ_JBOZDP010000019.1:0-32294 GCF_051265835.1 Actinotignum inguinis
CAGGCTTACCATCACCATCACCCCAAGCCGGGCAACCATTATTAGAAGCCGGCCCAGCAACAGCAGGACACTGATCCAGCGAATCCGGGACAGTATCCCCATCACTATCAGGATCATTAACAGTCACCTTCGACGTATCGAAGACCTTGTCACCATCCTTGATCGTGACAGTAATCTCGTCCTTATCCTTAGCATCCCCAGGAACCTTCACAACAACGTTCCCGTCCCCATCAAAGGAACAAGTAGCACCATTGGAAGCTTCACACGAAGCAGTATCCGGAATCGGACCATTAGCAGGATCCTTCGCCAGCGTCACATCAGCGCCAGGCTTACCATCACCATCACCCCAAGCCGGGCAACCATTATTAGAAGCCGGCCCAGCAACAGCAGGACACTGATCCTTCAGATCGGGTGTGCCGTCATTGTCGCCGTCAGCGTTCGGGTCACGCACCGTAATCGGAGCAAGGAGAATCTTCTCGCCTGTCGGTGTCGTCATCTTTACCGGAACGAGGTATTCGCCCGGCTCGGCTTCGCCCTTCTTCGGCGCAAGCGAGATGGTTCCATCCTCATTAACCGTCGCCCACGGCTGCTGACCAACCTTCACCTTAGTTTGGTCGACGTCAGCAAGCAGATCCGCTGGGATTTTCGCATTATCGTCGAGCGGTGCATACTTCGCGTCTCGTGGCTTGGTGCCGTTTTCCTTGTGGAGCGGCGAAGCAACAGTCTCGGTCGTGTCGAGGTCGACCAAAGTGTGCTTGTACTCCGGAGTCGGCTTGGCAGCGAAAGCGTCCTTTGCTAGCGCGGTATCACGCGAGCCTTCGGGATAGATCGTCGCCGTGTAGATCTCATCATGGTCAAGATCAGCCGGAACCGTCAGCGGGCAAGAGTCCACAACTCCCAGGTTCGAAGATGTGGAGATGCACTTATGCACCTCGTTACCTTCAGAATCCGTCCACACAATTTCGTGGCTACTCGACGGAACGAAACCGGTAGCCTTTGTCTGTACAGTCGCGCCCGGTGCTGCCGGCTTATCTGTCTGGTTATATTCCAAAACCTGGAAATCGCGATCCTCCATGCGAAGGGCGAAATCTTGGTTATGAAGATCACTCACCCCACCAAGAGTCGCATAGTCCGGAACTTTATCCCCAGGGCCAAACATATTGTCAGGGAAGTTATCAAGCGCACCACCCACGCCCTCCGGCAACACCGGAGCAACATACATATAGGCGACGTTAACGTGCTTCGAACTCAGGTTGCCCTTGAGCCACGATCCTTCGCCCTCAGGAACCGGATCGCCGTGTGTACCCGCATTCATGATGCCTTTAAAGGTGTAGCTATCACCCCAAAGTCCACGGAACTGGATGTGATATGAACCCTGAGCATCCGTTATGCCGTAGGCAGTCTCAGCCCACGGGCTCTTCCCCGTTTCCTCCTGATATTTCGCCATAATGTCACGTTGAGCTGTCTTAAATTGCTCACGGGTATAACCCCGGTGCTCGCTCTTCCATGTGTCGAAACGGCGCGCAACTTCATCTTGGACGTAGGTACCAACGACTTTAACTCCAGGAACCGCTACGTCTCCAAACCCGTCTTGGAAATTACGGACGGCCTTTGGTGCGCCAAAGTAGTTTCTTTGATCGTAAAAAACGCTTCCGTTGACGTAGCCGCCATTTTCCTGGTTTGTAGTTTCCCGCCAGGTGCTTTCATCGGGGAACATCTCTTCAATCTTAGGGCGCTCCTGATAAGAGATATTCATATTTTCCGCAGCAGACTGTGGCCACGCATTCCACGTACCCACATACCGCTGCGTCATCCCATTGCTAACGAAGACCCCGTCGGACTCCACAAAGGAGTTCACATACTTCGTTTTATCGGGATTGTCAGCCCAGATGCGCAAACCTTGACCAGCCTGAGCTCTCCACTCATGCTCGATACCGAGAGCATCCGTCCAATTAGGAAGCTTAATCGAGTACTTACCGTCAGCTTTGGTTTCGGTCCAATAAACCGGCGATACAGCACCCTTCAGCTTCTTATTATTAAAGTCAACCCACTGAGCGTATACCTTGACGCCAGCCAGTCCTTCATCCCCTTTATCGAACGACGCAATATTGTCCACCCGATCTAGGAAAACTCGGCCGTAAACCGAGCCTTTAATTTCACCGAGCTTACCGTCTGACCGCTGTAGTTCATAAGCATGTGCAGAAGGAGCACTGAACGTCGGTGTGAGGCTCAAACAAAGAGCTGCGGCAGTGAGACCAGCCCACAGCTTCTTGCGAAGAGATCCCCTCCATGTTCGCGTGCCAGCCGGAGTGAAAATGCCGGGTGCCGAATTAGGCGCCCCCGTGTAGTGAGACATCTTTTCTCCATTGGTAGATAATCGGATGGCTTGCGGGTGCGCATATCGCCACTTAGGTGAATTTTGTGAAAGAGATGCGCCTGAGCATCACCAAAACACAATAAGTAACGCGCCACACCAGCTAAATCATTCAGAATCGTAACATAACTATAAATTGCAAATTCGCGCTTTAATGACATTTTATTAATCGCACGATTACGATTCTGACCTGGGATTTCACCCTGGAGCACCCCCCCCCCGCAGGGGACTTTCTGCCTATTTAGCAGGTTTTGCTAAGAAATTTTCCAGGACAATGTGAAGTAAATAACTGAAATTCCGGTCACACCCTCGGGGCAATATAGTCTTAAATTGAATTTCTAACTCCAGCTGCTGCGTCACTAAATATGCAGTGTTAATAATATTTCCATTAATAGTGGATTGTGGCCTATTTTCGTGTGCACATTATTATTTACTCCCGCATCTGAGCACAAATTCCGCGCACTTCCTCCAAAAATGCTAGTTCCACCCGCGTGAGCGCACGGCTCGGATCCCAGACCAGACTCGTAGCAGAACGCCTTTCCGGGGCCAGCGGAACGAATACCAGTCCAAGAGGCGAACACCGCCCGGCCGAACAATCGTTGATGATCGCGTAACCAACTCCAGCATCAACCAATTGCGGTGCATGGTAAACCACGTCATAAATAACCTGGCATTGATCACCGTGATCATCTAGCCACCGCTCCAACTGGCGGTGCCCCACGCTATCATCCGGACAAATCAGAGGAAGACCTTCTAGATCGTCCACACTAACGTTTTTCTTTGCGGCAAGAGAAGAAGCCGCAGGAACTAAAATCCCCCACCGATCTTGCGTTGGCAAGGACAGACGCTCATACCCCGCCAAATCCCAAGAATCCGGAGCAATAGCAAAAGACAGTGCGTTACTCGCAAGCCTTTCCAGAATGGTCTCTCTACGTATCCGACGCAGTGTCACGCCAACTCCAGGATGCTTATCCCGCACACGTTTAATGGCCCGAGCAACATCGATGACAGCGGCGCTTTCAACAGTACCCACAACCACGTGTCCACCAATATCGCCGTGCAGCATACTGAACTCTTCGACCGTACGCCGCGAGAGACTAAGAATTTCCCGGGCCCTGCCGGCAAATAGGACACCGACAGGAGTAAGTCGAACCCCACGTCCAGATCGATCAAGAAGTTCTTGGCCTAAGGTCTTTTCCAATTCGCGAATTTGCTTGGTCACCGATGGCTGACTGCAGTGCAGCTCAACCGCAGCTTCTTTGATCGATCCAACCCTCGCGACCACCACAAAGGCCTCCAGATGCTGCAGCTTCACCGCGCCCCCATAAAGATGTGCATATCTTGACTTTCGTTAGTTTACTTATACCACGCAATTTCGCGAAATTCGCACCACAGAACCTGCTACCTTGAATAGATTCTCACGCACATGCACCATCCGCACCTAAGAGACAACGATCACACTTGCATTCATACCGCAAAGCCCGTATAGTAGAACAGTCGCCGCGGGGTGGAGCAGTTCGGTAGCTCGCCGGGCTCATAACCCGGAGGTCAGAGGTTCAAATCCTCTCCCCGCCACTGACGAAAGGTCCTGCCTCTCTTCGGAGGCACGGGACCTTTTTTCTTGCTCCTGCTCCACAACAGAGTCCGGGAGTAACGCCGAGATCGGAACATTTAGGAATGCGGCGGTCGCGACCAGATCCTGAACAGACCACGGAGTTTTCCCCAAGGTTTTCCGCGAAACGCTTGCCTTTGTCAAACCTAGCCATTCCGCTAAATCCATCTGCTGCTTCCCTCGGCGGCGAAGCCAAAGGACAACATTAACACCAACAGCCTCATCACTCGTGAGGTTCAATTTCTCCATAGCAATCGACATGCACTAAACGTAACACCTGGTTACACCGCGCGCAACTCGACACTATTGACACGACTCGGCAAGTTACGTATCGTGTAACTCGGATAGTTACACATAACTAAGGGAATGGCATGTCGAAACAGATTCTAACGACTAGGGAGGTAGCCTCCTTGATGGGCGTCAGCAGAACCACCGTTACCCGCTGGTGCTCCGAGAACGACATCCGTGCCGTGAGACTCCCGTCTGGGCAGTGGCGCATCCCCAGGTCAGAGGTTGATCGTATTCTTGCGCCGGTTGCGGAGAATGCTTCGCCGACGGCGACGAGTGAGGTCTGTGCGGAGGTTCCTGGCCAGTTAGAAATTTTCGGGTAGGCACCCTATGGACACGATGGACGAGCTGGGGCAGTCGGTTGTTATCCAGTGCTGGAATTTGCATATTCCCAATGAGGGTGTGTACTCACCAGAACTGGGTGCGCGGGTTTGTCACCCGTGGGTGTATGTCGCTTTCGACGTGGACGGGATACCCGAAGAACACTTCGATAAAGCCTGCCGGGTGATTGAGCATTTCAAGGTGCGCGTGGAGGGTGGAGAGATTCGCTTGGGCTATGACCTGGACACGCTTCCCGAGGAACTGTGGGGTTGGTGTTTGCCGTGGCTGGTGTGTGGCCTGGCTTACCGCACGACCCCGGCTTTCGGCCCCAACGCTAGTGAGGGCGAGGACGTGTATGTTTCCCACTCTCAGATTGACCCGCTTGTGGGGCTTATTGCCGCGAACTATACAGACACCTGTATTGGTACGTGGCTGGGAGGGGAGTGCCTGAAGGTCGCGGCTTTCACTTCACCGGGCACGCTTACCCAAGCATCGGTTTTCCCGCCCGCGTCCTCGCAGATCTCTGCGGGGGATCTCAGTGAGTGGCTGGAGATCATCCCATGGTAAGAACACTACAAGCGCCGGCTGCGCCCGAATCTCTTTTTGCTGGCGCGCAGGTACTCAATGTCGTCAACCCGGATAAGCGTTCCAGAGCCGCCCTTCTTTTCTCGGGGTGTTCCGATGACAGCAACTGCGCGGTTCTTATAGCTTTTGACCGCTTCTATGGACGTGTAGATCTCTGCACTGAGGAATATCGTGAATCCGTTACGGAAATTCAAGAACGCCTTCCCGTAGTCGGCTTCACGCACGTTTGTGACGACTCCGTAGTAAATACCGAGTTTCCCTGGTTCGGGAGCTTGGGTGGCGCAGTTATGCACACACTCGGCGACGGTTCCTTTGATAAGGCCCTCGTCAAGCAACACGTTAACCTGTGCGTCCTGGTGCTGGTCAAGGATTCCCTCGACGGCCAGGGTCAAGAGATTTTTCAGGCACCCTACTTGTCGTTTTCGCCCTTTACCATCCCTAGCTGTTTGGCGTCCGCGCTTCTTGCCTTGAGAGTCCACAGCCGTAATATCATCGCTACCATCTTTGCCGGTAGCACCGCCATCCGTATCGGCCTCGCGTCTAAGGTCAATTGCGATATTGATGTCCTGAGCGTTTTTATATCGTTTGACGACCCTTTCCTCGTTCTCGTCTTCTGGCTTTTTATAGGTGGGGCTTTTCGAGGATTTATTGCAATAGTCGATGTGTCGCTTTCCGCGCCAGTGCGGAGTGTTACCCCACCCGCCAATATCGGCATCCTCGGTATTGATGGCAATAACCCCGCTAGAGCAAAGATTTCCGCGAAGATCGCGCCCACCGCAGATCATGTCGGTGTCTGCCAGGCCTCTTTCTTTGAATTCTTGGACCGTGAGGTATTCTTCTCCGTCTTTGCGGCGAGCAGTTCGCATATGTTCTTCCCTTCCATCTCCGTTGATAGGCTTGTGGTTATTTCTATTATGCGTGAGTTGGTGGGTGGGCGCGCTTCCCATTGGCGCGCGGGTCGGCTGGCCCTTTCTACTCCTAGAGAGCCAGCCGACCCTATATTCCTCAGCCGGGTTGGCTACGCGGCCGTTTCTTGGGTGTCGCCGTCACTATGTGCGGTGTCCCGGACGGATCGCGGTTCTGCCACATTCCTACTGTTGGTGATGAATACCGGGCCATTAATAATGATGTGCTCGGCGTTGATAACCACGCCGGGACTGGCTACGCCTGGCGTGCTTGGCATGTCCGGCATGCGTGGCGTCTGCGATGTGCTCGGTGTGGCGGGTGTGGGTTTTGGTCCGTATCCCCACAAGGTGAGGGTTGCGGTCCAGGCGGACATGGCGTTACTAACCGCGCTAACAAACAGGAAAATAGCTTCCATAATCTCCCCTTTCGGGATTGTTGGTAGGAGCACGGGCGGGATTGCTCGCACTCGGAGGGAAACGGTCTGCGTTTTTGTTTCCCTCTACTTAACTAGTGCGGCTAACACACACATTTTGTGTGTGGGTTCTTCTCGTGTTTTGGTGAAGAAAGGGAGGCATCACTGGCAACGGTGGTGTAGCTCGCCGTGTTTTCCACTGCGGCGGGCGGGCCGGCTGGCTCTTCGGAGTCCTGGAGAGCCAGCCGACCCTAGTCTTGCCGCTATGCCCGACTACCTCGATGTTTTAGGAGCGTGGTCTTCGTCGTCCGGGGCAGCATCCCGGATGGGCTGTGTCTCGTCCGCGTTCGGGTTATTGGTGATGAATACCGGGCCATTAATAATGATGTTCTCGGTGTTGATGACCACGCCGGGACTGGATACGCCTGGCACGCTCAACGTGGGAGGTGCCGGTGTGGTGGGTGTGGGGTTGGAACCATACCTCAATAAGGTGAGGGCTGCCACGCAGCCGGACATAAGACTGCCAATAGCGTCAATAAGCATGCAAACGGTTTCCATAGTCTCCCCTTTCGGGATCTCTGAGGGAAACACGGGCGGGTTCGCCCATGCTGGGAGGGAAAGGGTTTCGGTTTTTCCCTCCCGGTTAGTTGGTGTGCGCTGCACACTCACTCCGTGTGCGATTCGCTCTCGTGTTTTGGTGAAGAAAGGGAGGCGCCACCGTCATTGGTGGTGTGGCTCGCCGCGTTTTCCACTGCGGCGGGCGGGCAAGGGGTGGGCTGCCACGAACACCCTTGTTTGTGGCAGCCGACCTCGGCCCTATTACGGCGGCCCGCGCTTCGTGCGCCGCAGGGAGGTGGCAGTATGAGCGATACGGGTTTGTTTTTCTCTGTCCGGTCTTATCCCGTGCTTCTTGAACGCGATGTCGTTCTTGACCCTGATCTTTCGTATGAGGCACTTGGCGTGTGGGTGGCGATGCTGGCCATGCCCAAAAACGCTGAGCGGACAGTGAGCGCCCTGACCGGGCGTGGGTTTGGGCGCGACCGCGTTACCCGCGCGATAAGCGAGCTTGAACGCTACGGGCTGTTTTACCGGTGGGAGCGCCGCTTGCCTGAGGGCCACGGGTTGCTCACGCAAGTGTTCGAGCACCCGGTCTCGCCTTTGACTGCGTTTCGGTGCCTACCACTCAAGATTCGCCCGTTTGTCACCGAATGCCTATCGGTTCCGGGCGTGGATGTTAGTGAGTTGCGGGCAAGCCTGGCCGCCACACACACGCCCGGCGTGACTAATAGGCCAGCCACTGGTGATAGCAATGTGGGGGTGTGTCATGGGTGAGTATTTTGCGGTGCGGCGGGGTGCTACGGCGCTACCGAACTCCATGATCTTCAACCGCGCGCTCACGTATGACGCATTGGCGTTGGCGACCGTGTCGCTCTCGTTACCGCCGAATGCTCCGGTGGGTTATCGCGATCTCATGGGCCGGGATATGGGCGAACACCGCGCCAGGAAAGCTTTGGCACTCCTGGAAGCGGAGCATTATCGGTTCCGTTTCCGCACCCGCGCTAGCGGGCAGATCCGTGAACTGGTCGTCATGTTCGACACCCCAGTAAGCGTGGGTGAGGCGCTTTGTGAAATCCAGGGGCGGATGGAAAGCGGGGCGATCACGGCCCGCCAGGTAGTGGCGTGTCCGAGCCACCCCAGCGAGTTCACGCGCAGTGCCCCGGCTGGTGAGTTCGGCATGGAAGATGAGATGCGCCTCGATGAGGCACCGGCGCCTTCCATGGCGCCCATGCCGGCAGTGTCTTCCGTCCTCATGGAAGGCGCGGGCGAGGCTATTCCGGTCGCCACAGCGGGTGTCGATCTTGTGGATACCCCCGGAATATCCACCGCCGAGCCTGTGGATAACTGTGAAACGCCCGCTTCGAACTGTCGGACAGTTACAAATTCCGGGAGTGACCCAGGCGACAAAGGCGGGGCGGATTTTCACCGTGCCTGGAAAACCTCGGCACGGTGGGAACCGCGAGATTCCGCGGTAGTTGAAACAGATAGCGAGTTATCCACAGGGTCTCACCGTGCGGGGATTACCGGAGCACGGTGGACCGGAGCACGGTCAGCCCAGGCGCATATATCTAAAGATATATCCAACAATTCCTCACTACGTTCGGAATTAACCAACCAACCAACGCAGCCCGAATTTTTATCGGAAGCTTCTGGCATGGTTGGTGTGGTGGATTCCCAGGTTGAGCACCCCGCGCCGGCCGCGGTAACTCCGGTTCGCCGTGAGCCTGTCCCAGCCGTCGAAGATCAAGCCCGGCGTGAGCCAGCGCCGGGGGGTTCGGGGCGGCCGGATGCCGGGCAGGCTAGCGCGCCGCCTGGCAGCTGGCCGACATCAAGCACTGCGCAGACGCAAGGCTCGCGGCAGGCATGGGCAGCTAGCCTGATTGGTGAATGCGTGCCACGTGACCTGGTGCGTTTCCTGGCACCCGCGCGCTTCGTCGCGGTTGCCCGGGATCTCCAAGTTGCGCTTGATTCGGGCTGGCAGCGCGCGGAGATACGTGCCCAGCTCGCGGGTAACGCGCTTGGTGCTACGCGCAATCCTGGTGGTGTCATCGCACATCGCATCCGCGATATCGCGCTGGCCAGCCCGCCCAGGCCACCACGTCCGCGCACTGCCGTGGTGGTGGATACCAGGCCTGATCCGGGTGAGGTTTGCGCGATGCCTGAGGGGCTGCGGGCAAGGGTTTCCCGCCCGCACCCGCCGGCCCCGCAGCCGGCCTCGACCGGGCCGCCGGGTGAGGCCGGTGTGGTGCGGTGTAGGGGTTCTGGCGAGACCTAGCGCCGGGTTAGGCTGAAGAAAAACAACCCGCAAGTTTTTGAAAGTTTTTAGCGAAAAGGAGGGCAAGCCATGAGCGAGCAAACAACCACACCCGACGGCGCTGTTGCTGTTGCCGGCGACGAGGTCACTACCGAGCAGGGCCGGGCGCGTGGTAGGCGTGTGTGGCTGTGGCCGAGCGTGGCTATCGCTGCGGCGATCGTGGCCGGTACTGGTGTTTACCTGGCAGGGCGCTCAGGTGGCACCGACGAGGCCCGGGCGGCCTATTCGGAGGCCGTGACGCTCAACGAGCAAGCCCGCGCCGCGCTGCAGACAGCCGTTGACGGTATCGGGTTCACGACCGAGCAATGCGTGGCTGATGGTGGCGCGCCCGCGGACTGCCAGGCTTTGGCACAGGCTGTGGAAGCTGCACGCGCCGGGCTTGCTGAGCCTTTCAAGGCGGCAGACGCTAAGGATCTGGACGCTGATTCAGCGCGTTCCCAGGCCGAGGCTTTGCGGGCTACGGCGAAGGATTTTGAGGCGCAGGCGGCCCAGATCAAGGATGCGACCGGCAAGCTCAACGAACAGTTCGAGGCTGCCACGTCGGCGTACTTGAGTGGCGATGCGGCGAGTTTCGCGGCGTCCTGCGAGGCTGCCACGACCACCGCCCGCGGTGTCGAAAGTCTTGCCGGCGAGGCTGATGGGTTAGCTGCGGATTGCAAGAGCTTCGCGGCTTCCGAGGGGAGCGCGCGGTTGTCCGTCCTCAAGGAAAAGACAGCAGCTCTCCAAGCCCGTGTTGATGCTTTGAACAACAAGGTGGCGGCCGCACAAACTCCGGCGGCGGTTCCCGCGCCGGCGGTATCGTCCGGCGGTGGTTCGGAAGATGCGGGCGGGTATTCGGATTCGGGATATTCCGCAACGGAAAGCGGCTCGTCGTGGTCAGATAGTTCGTATGAGGCACCCGCACCCGAGCCGGCCGCTCCTGCACCTGATCCGGCTCCCGCAGACAACGGCGGCGGATGGGTAGACAGCGGCTGGACGATGGACGGCCCCCCTGTTTGCAGCGAGGGTGATACCAACGGCAACTCGTGGTTTGTCCCCTGTCCGTAAAAGTAAAGGTGGCTCGGTGCTTGTTGGCGCAAGCACCGAGCCGGAATCCCCTCAATTTTTCGTAATGCTCCAACATTCGACTCAATGAAAGGACTCGTTTCCTATTATGGCAGCGACCACACACGCCCGGCCAGGTGGCCGGACTCTCGCCGCGCTCCTTGCGGCATTTACTCTGATAATTTCAAGTTTGCTTGGCGGTAGCGCCATGGCGGCTTATGACTCAACGGTCGGGCGCGGTATCGATCTCGTCGGTATTAATGCGTCGGGTGCGTTGCGGCTTGGCCCGCACATTAATCAGACTCCGCAGATTGGCGGGACAGCTATTGATGCATCCCCTCAATGGTGCATTGATGGCAAGAAAGCCGACCCGGGCCCGAACGATTTGACTTCGATTGCGACCCTGACGGATTCCGCACAGCATGTGCCAGAACTGGCTTTGACGACGCCGCAGGCAGCCTGGCTTTTGAATAAATACCAGGGCAACACGACAGATAACGTGAATTTGGCTGCCCTGGGTCTGCTGATGCATTCGAACTTCGAGAACACTCCGGCGGTGGCTCATGAAATCGCCGGAGCTACGCAAACCCAACAGCCCGATGTCTGGGCGCGCGCATTACAGTACGTTTCCGAGGCCCGTAACAGTGCAGCCGTCGGCTACGAAGGTGGCCAGGTGGAAGGCGATGGCCAACGCACCGGTAATATTCACGGAATCGTCGTCACGAATGGCAACGGAGTTCCAGTCGCGGGCGTTCCAGTTTCTTTGCAACTTTCCGGCCCTGCCGTCTTTGACGCTACTGGCACGAGCTCCTGGGCAGGGACTTCGGCTGCGGAACCGATCACCCTGAAGTGGACTGCCACGGGAAACGGTGATGTGTCCTATTCGATGCAAGCAGCAACTTCCGGTCGGCGGACTCTGACAAAGTACGGTTCGGATGGGTCGATTCAAGACATGATCACTACTGGTAATCGTGATCTCGCTTCTGACCCGGAGACGGTTACGGTTCCGGGACCGTCGTGGCGTGTGATTTTTGATTTCCAACCCACCGGAACCAGCCAAGCCACCAGCCAGGAGATCAACCTCGACGGTTCGATCACCGACACTCTCACCACGAGCGTGGACAAGTCTTATGGTGATGGGCAGTGGACGCAAGTCAACGGCGCTCCCGTGCCGGTGATGTATACCGCGACCGCGTATTGGGCGGGCCGTGAAAAGCCCGCAACCAGCACCACCATCCCGGCAGACGCCGAAGTCCTCGGCAGCGTGGACGTGACCGCGACGGGCGAGGGCCAGAAACTCGAAGCGAAGCTCACCACACCCAAGCGCGGCTACGTGAGCTGGGTTTGGTCGGTTGATAAGGCCAAGCAAGGCAATAACTCGCAGTATGTTCACCAGAACTGGGCGGATTCGTACGGCCTGGAAGCAGAAACGACATCGGAGAATTTCGACTTCCGTCCCCTGGGCATCTCGAACGTGGACACCGCGAAAGTAATCGACAAGGGCACTGTTCTCTCTGACACGTTCGATGCCAAGGCCGACCCGGCCTACCGGGATGGTGAATGGACACGCATCGTTGCTCCTGGCACATCATTTGACGAGGGCACGTACGTGCCGGTGACCTACCGTGCTTCCGCTTACTATGTTTCCCCGACCGAACTGCCCGCCACTGTGGCCACGGTTCCGGCGTCGGCGGAGCTGATTGAGTCTGTCACCGTCGTAGCTAATGGGCCGGGCCAGATCAAGGCCACGCTCTCGCAGCCCACAGTAAAGGCCGGGTTCGTGACGTGGGTTTGGGAAGTCAAGGCTGAAGACCAGCCCGCGGATTCCGCGAAGTGGATTAAGGCCGGATGGGCCGACCAGTTCGGCCTCCCGGACGAGACCACGTCGGTGCGTTACCCCGCACAGATCGACTCGACGCTCTCGATTCGCGACACCAAGAGCGGCACGTATCTCGTGGATGATGTTTTCGTGACGGGCCTTCCGAAGAACCATCCTGACTTCCAAGGCGGGATGGGTTTCAAGGCCGATGCTCAGGTGATTGAGCATGAGGTGTTGTTCTTCCCGCACGGTCTCGCCGTGACAGAAGCAAACCGGAGCCAGGCGGAAAAGATCGGCGAGACAGTCACGATTCCGGCGAAGAACGGGTTCTACCCGTCTATCGGTGAGACCTCGTGGTTGGTGAAGCAAGACGCTAACGGTAAAAATCTGCCGGGCACCTATGTTTTCGTTTCGTCGTTTGCTGGTGATGATCGCGTCCAACCGCTCACGACGAGCGTTGAGGACACGCGTGAGCAGTTCACCATCACCCCTGAGCCGTCGATTCACACCACTTTGACGCATGAGAACACGCACGTGGCGCCGAATACCGACAAGGTGGAGCTTGTCGATACGGTCTCTTATCAGAACCTGACGCCTGGTAAGGAATACCAGCTCGAGGGTACGTTGATGGATAAGGCGACCGGCGAAGCGCTCGTGGACGCGAATGGCGACAAGGTGACATCGCAGGCTACTTTTGTGCCGGAGACTCCGAACGGTACCGCCACGGTGACTTTCGTGGTGGATGGTTCGCTGTTTGCGGGTAAGCAGACCGTGGCTTTCGAGAAGCTCACGCAAGACGGTCGTGAAATCGCCGTACATACGGACATCAACGACGAGAACCAGACCGTTGTGTTCTCGAAGCTCCAGACGACTGCAACCGATAAGAGCGATGGTGACAAGACCATCGCGCCGGTGCCTAACGCCGTAATCACCGACCGGGTGTGCGATGTCGCCGGCACTCTCGTGCCGGGTACCGAGTATGAAATCACGACCGCGTTGATGCTAGATAACGGCGACGCCTTGCTCGACGCTTCGGGCAAGCCCGTAACAGTTACACGCAAGTTTATTCCGGCGGCCGCGAATGACTGCGCGAGCATCGATATCACTTTCGATGCGAGCAAGCTCGCCGGCAAGAAAGTCGTCGTGTTCGAGACCGTGCCCCAAGACGGCAAGACCGTTTCGGTTCACCACGATCTCAAGGACTCCGAGCAGACCGTGTCGGTGGAGATTCCAGGCGATGGGGATAACGACAAGGCGAAGCGGCGGCTAACCCGCACCGGAGCAAGCGTCCTCGGCGGCGGTGTCCTAGCGCTTGGGTTTATCGGCGTTGGCGTGGCTGCGCTGCGTCGTCGTAACAACTAACCAAAAAATCCACCTACATCAGTAGGTAAGTGATAGTGGTGTGCCCGCACTCTAGGTGTGGGTGCGGGCACACCACACCTCCCCCATCCACTCTCGGCGGGGTGGCCATTTCTCTTCCCTTTCTTTTCCTTATCTTTTTCTTTCCTTTTTATTACCCCGATATGTCCGTGAGGAGGTGGCGCTGATGGGTGAGCGGCTTGGCGTGTGGGCACTTGAGCAAGGCGGACGCATCAGCGCAAACTCCCTCGCGCTCCTCGGCGTCGTCGCGTTGTTTGCTGATCCGGCCGGGGTATGTATCCTGACGCCTACGGATTTACAGGCACGCGCGGGCCTGAGCGAAAAAACCTTTAACACAGTGCTTACCGAGCTTGTTGATGCGGGTCTTATTTCGGCGCAAGAATCCACCACCGGCACTGCTTTTAGTGTTCTTGCTCCTCGCGCGTATTTAGACGATGCCACCAGGCCGGTCTCGGCGGCCGGTGAGTTAGAGCGCGGTCTGCGGATTATTTCGACAACACTCACCACTACCGCTAGCGGTACTGGCATGGCTGGAATGGCTGGCACTGCTGGCACTGCTGGCACTGCTGGCACTGCTGGCACTGCTGGCACTGCTGGCACTGCTGGCACTGCTGGCACTGACCAGGTGACTATCACGCCGCCGCATATTAAGGTGGCTGATCCTCTCACAAACGAAGGCTTGGCCATGGTTTTGAAGTATTTGGATGGGTGTGGTTGGGGTGATGAGGCTGTTGTGGAGCGCCTTTCGGTGGCGATTGGGGTGCGGGCGCGCTCTCGTCTGGCGGTTCTTGTTAGGCAGTACCCGTGGCTTGGTTTTGATGAAGTGGTAGGGGATCTCATCTCGCGGGTGTGGGAGGTTATGCGTACGCGTACGCGTGCGGTGGTGGGTGCGCGTTTTCGGTGGGCGTATGCGATCAGCCGGGCGGTACGGCAATTCTTGGAAGCCGATATGCCGGCCGAGCCGGTGGACTATGGGGGCACTGGTTTCGAGGAACAGGCTGGTGGGCTTGGGGCGCGGAGGGCAGATTACGAGCATGGGGATTCTCGGGTTTTGCTTGAGGATGCTGCGGGGTGGAGTGCGGGCGCGCAGTTCTTGGTCGGCGAGCTGGTGGCACGCGGTGTTGACCAGGGTGTCGCCTGGCATGGAATGCGGCGGATGCTTGAGCTTTCCGCACAGTGGGGTTTTCACACCCGGACGACTCATGCTCGGGAAGACCGTGAACTGGCGCGTTTAGGGATTAGCAAAAATGCTATCGGTGCGTGGATGGGGCTTATTAACGGGTCACGTCGAGAAGGCGCGAAAGGTTCTTTTTTACTAGGTTTCGCGCGTGGGCGCCGCTCGTTCACCGAGAAGGAAGAATTCCGGTTGAAGATCATTGTGGAAGGGTGTCCTTCTCAACTTTCCTCAGATTCTCCCGCATCGGGGGTGGTCTCGTGAATCTCCCATTCGCTGATAGAAACGGTGGTGACCAGGCTGCTCGTCCACACAACCCCGGCGGTTTTGCGTGCTGCGGCTCGGGCCTCGTCCAGGCTCGTATACCAGGTGGCTTCCTGAACGAAGGGCGGGAGCCGATCGCCAGTGACGGCGTAGACCGTTTCGATGGTGGTTTCGACCTCGCGTGGCCATCCCATTTTTTCCTGACTCATGAGCATCCTCCTTTTCTTGATGCACTGCTCTGTTTTGCGGTGCTACTAACTAGGGGGCTTTGCACGCACACGACCAATGAGTTTTCCCAGGAGGTGGGCACTGGTGCGTAAACACAAAACTCAACCCGCGCGGGCTGGTCTTGCCCTGCCCTGGGGTCAGCTTCCTGACCTTCCCGGTGAAGGGAGCGTCCTGCCGTGTGTATGGACGGATCCGAGCACGGCGGTGTTTGCGGTGGGCGCGAGTGGTGGCGTGGGCACGACGACTATCGCCGCGTTGTGTGGGTTGGTTGATTTTGGGCGCGTCTGGCCTGTGTCTGCTCCGCAGCCGGCGCGGTGTGTGGTGGTTGCCCGCCCCACCGCTACCGGTATGGCGGCGGCGCGTGAGTGCGCGGGCGCGTTGTTCGGTGGGCGCGTGGCCGGCGTCGAGTGCGTCGGGCTTGTGCTTGTTGCCGATCAGCCCGGGCGCTTGCCGCGTGAGCTGGCGCGTGCGCGTGCGCTCACCGAGAGTGTGTTTCCGGCCGTGTGGCGCCTCCCTTACAGCCAGGCACTAAGGCTCGGGCGAGACGACCCTCAGCTCGCCGCACACAAGGCCGTCCAAGACCTGCGCTCCCTGGCAAGCGCGGGCGAAGAACCAGAAGTTTTTATTGATGACATTCCCGCTGTCGGTGGGGTGTCCCTAGATATCTAAAGGAGAAAACATGTTTACCCAACTATCAACCCTGGAAGCCTACCTTCATGCGGCGCTTTTGCCGTTTATTGAGGTGACGCCGACTCAGCCTCCGGGAACGGAGAAGATTACCCAGATTTTGGGATACGTGGCCTGGGGTGCAGGCGTGTTGTGTTTGCTCGGGATTTTCATTGTTGCGGGCAAGCTCGCCATCAACGCAAGGCATGGGGAAGGTCTTGAGGAAGCCAAAGGCTTGCTTTGGGTCTTGGCGGCGCTCGTATTAATTGGTTCGGCTACCTCGCTTATCGGCGCTTTCATCACCCTATAAGCAGCCCGCAGCAAAAAGACGATACAAGGATTGGAGGGGACAGGCATGGGTAAAGACAATAAGCCAGGCAGTAAGGGGCTGGGTGTAGGGCTAACTATCGGCGGTCTGCTCGTGGTTGCGGGCATTGTGGCGGTGGTGTGGGCGCTCATCGCACCCGCGAATACTCACACAGACCCTACGCCGGTCCCCTCCATATCTACTGCTCCGCCTTCGCCGCAGGCGTCAGCGTCGGCGACGCCTGGGTGTGGTCTGGATTTTAGTGACATGTCGCTACCAGACCGGAATTTCACGCCCGTGTGGCAGGACGGCCCGCTTGGGGTGCGCCTAGCCACGCTCCCGGGCGCGGGGCCGTGCGAGCAGACCCCTGCGGCTCGTGGCTATACGAATACCCCAAAAGCCGCAGTTTTAGCGGCGCTTAATTACGTGTCGTTGTCGTCTGTTGGCGGCCCAAACGCACAAGCTGTCCTCGACGAGTTATTGGCGGACGGCCCGGACAAAAAGGTGTTGCTTGAGGCGGCCGGTGAGCTGGCCGGGCGGGTGCTCCCTGCCCCGCGTCTGGTGGGTTTCCAGGTCTTCGACTACGACCTCGAGCGGGCGAGTATTGGGGTGGCGTTCATGCTGGACGCACAGCCTGGCGTGGTGTTTGGGCGCAGCCTCGACCTCACCTACGACAAGAAAACACAGATGTGGCGGACGCGGCCGGTGGCGGACATGTCCACGGTACTCACGGTGGTTGATCGGCCCTTGTCTACGGGGTGGACGTTATGGACGCGGTAGTGTTTGCTGATTACCTCGCGCCTCTACCTGCGTGGGTGCCCGGCGGCCCGACACCGACGGTCTGCGTGACGGATGTGTGTGGTTGGAATATTTTGAACCCGCTCGCCTGGGTCGGCAAAGGGTTTTCAACGCTCGTCGGCTCCGTCATTGAGCTACTGGCTGAAGCAATGGCTAGCGCCTCCATGTGGCTCCTGGAGTTCCTCGTAGGCTTCGTATCCTCCAATCCGCGCCTGAACTTGCAGGATACGGAGGCGATCACCTGGATCCACGACTCGCTTTCCTATGCAACCGGCTTGTTTATGCTCTTGGGGGTGCTTGTGGGTGCGGGGTCGATGGCTTGGCATCGACGCGGCGAACCCCTACGCGACATGCTCCAATCAGTCATCCAACTCGTTATTGTTTCGGGTGCGGGCGTGACAGTGATCCAACTCTTGATGGAGGCATCCTCCCTTTTCTCAAGCTGGCTACTCAGCTCTTCGGGGTCGATGGAGAGCGTTCAGGCCGCTATCAATGTGATGATTGATGAGGGCACAAATTTAGCGATCCTGACGATCTTCTTGCTCGCGGCGATGCTGCTCGGCACCCTCCTCGCATTGATTTTGCTGTTGTGTCGGGATTCTTTCCTCGTGCTCTTGATCGGTATTTTGCCTCTTTCGGCAGCGGCCACCAACACGGCCGTGGGGCGGCAGTGGTTTGAGAAAACAAAAACCTGGATTATCGCTTTTTTGCTGTATAAGCCAGCTTTCGCCATCATCCTCTCTATCGGTATGAGGCTGATTTCCTCTGGTAGTCCGCCGACGATGACCGCGCGCGTGGAGCAAGCCTGCGGGACCTTCGACGAAGCGAAACTCGAGGAGTACCAGAAGTGTGTCCTGGAGCAGATGAAAACCGCCATCGGAGACGACTCTTCGCTGACGAACTCCGTCACCACTATTCTCGTGGGCGTCGGGGTGTTGGTGTTGGCGGGGTTTGCTATGCCCGCGCTCATGCGTTTCGTAGTCCCCGCAACCGCCTCCATGTCAAGCGGCGCTGGGATGAGTGGGATAGCGGCCGGCCTGGGAGGCGCGGCCGGGGCACTCGTTGCGTCGGGTGCTATTAAGGTTGCGCGCGGCGGGGTAGCCGCAGCGCGGGGCGGGGTCTCGAAAGTCCGGGCTGCCCGCGCCACAAAAACAAGTGCCAGTAGCACGGCGAGTGGTAGTGGTGGTGTGGGTGCGACCGGCGCAGCAACCACCGGAACCACCGGGACAAGCAGGAGCGGCCCGGCGAGTAGGAGTGGCGCGGCTAGTGGCGCTACCAGCGCACCCGCTAATACAGGCAGTGCGAAGAAAACACCGCGGCGTGCGCGGGCGGCGAAGAAGCAGGCACAGACACCCATGCCTTCGGTGTCGGCGGGTAGTCAGGCTAGTGGCGCGGCCCCCACACCCCCATCCAAGCCGGCCTCACCTTTCGCCCTACCCACAAAGCAGCCCGGGCGCGGCGCTTTCGATAAAGCCCGCCAGACCGGCGCCTTCACGTCGAATCTAGCAAGCGGCGCAGATAGTGAGAGCGAGGAAAACGCATGAGCACACCCAGAACCTATGGCCACTGGCGGCGGCCCCAAGCCCCGGGTATCGGGCGGCTTTCCGGGGCGCTGACGGTCGGCGTCTTCGCCCTCCTGATCTTGATGGTTCTTGTGCAGATTATTGCCGGAATCATCCCCGCGTTGGTACTCGGGAGCATCTGCGGCTCGCTTGGTTTGTTGTTTGCCCGCAAAGACATGCATGGGGTGTCACTCGCGGGGAAGATTGGAGAAAGAATGCGATTTTGGCGCTCGCGCAGCCGCGGTGAGAATCTCTACCGCTCCGGCCCACTCGGGGTAACAGGTGGACCTTTCATGCTCCCGGGTATTCTCGCACCTACGAGGGTGGCTGATTTTGTGGATGGTTTCGGGCGTGACTTCGCCGTCATCACCACCGGAAAAACGGGCACCTTCGCTGTCGTCTTCGCCTGCGAAAGTGAAGGAGCATCCCTGGTCACTCAAGACCAGATCGACACGTGGGTGGCGCGCTGGGGGCAGTTTTTAGCGCGCCTGGGCGAAGAACCAGGCCTTATCGGTGCGAGCGTCGTCGTGGAATCCGCACCCGATACCGGCTCGCGCCTTCAGCGTGAAATCACCGCAAACAAGCAAGAAAACATCCCCAACTTGGCCGAACAGATGCTCAGCGAAGTGAGCCAGTTATACCCCTACGGGTCCGCGTCGCTGCGCGCCTACGTGACCCTCACCTTCGAAAACCATTTGGGTAAAGGTAGCGGGAAAACACTCGATTTGGCGGCGGCCGGTCAGGAACTGGCGACTCGTCTACCGTCATTGTCTCAGGCATTGACTGGGACGGGTGCGGGCTTTGTGCGTCCTTTAGATGCCGCGGGTGTGGGGCGGGTGGTGCGTTTGGCGTATGACCCGGATGCGCAAGAGATTTTCGACGACGCACTAGCCAGCAGCGAGGCAGTTACCTTGGAGTGGAATGAGGTTGGCCCGAGTGCCACGCAAGCTAACTGGGACAACCTCATCCACGACAACGCGGTGTCGGTGTCGTGGGTTATGAGCGCCGCACCACGCGGCATCGTCCAATCAAACATCCTTGCCTCGCTGCTGGCGCCGTCTCCTCGTATTGCCCGCAAACGGGTCGCCTTGCTTTATCGACCTATCGAGGCTGGGCGGGCCGGGGAGATCGTGGAGAAAGATAAAAACGCCGCTTCCGTGCGGGTCTCGTCATCCGCGAATGTGCGGGCACGCGATGAGGTCGCACTTGCTCACGCGGTAGCCTCCGCTGCCGAGGAAGCGGCCGGTGCGGGGCTGGAGAATTTCGGGATGGTGATTACCGCAACCACCATGCGCGATGCCGGAGACGTGAAAGACATGGCCGACGCGGTCGGCTCACTAGCATCGTCGGCGCGGATTCGGATCCGGAAATGCTATGGCGGGCAAGACTCCGCCTTCGCCATCTCTCTACCGCTCGGGGTGATTCCGGGCCGGTATTCGGTGATTAGTGAGAGTGTTCGGGAGGCACTATGACCAGCCAAAGCAATACCACGAGCACTATGAACGGGCGGGGGCCTGGTTCGCGTGGGTTTACCGGACGCGGGGGCGGCCGCCAATCCTATGTTCCGGCACTCCCCCAATGGCGCGGCACCTCGGTGCAGGTATGTGGCCTGTGGCCGTTTGCTAGTGGCGCGCCAGCCCCGCTTATTGGGGTGCCGTTCGGGCAGTGCGAGAAAGGCGGCAGCCTCTCCCCCGTTTGTTTCGACCCGATTAGTTGGTTTCGGGCGGGCATGATCTCCAACCCGAGCATGTTCGTCCTCGGCCTGCCCGGCCTAGGCAAGTCTTCGGCAGTGCGGCACATTAGTTTGGGTCTGGCCGGGTTCGGTGTCTCGACAATGGTTCTTGGTGATTTGAAACCGGATTACGTGGATTTGGTGGAGGCTATGGGAGGCCAATGCATTACTATCGGCCGCGGCGGGGTGAGCCTGAATCCGCTAGACACCGGAAACACCCACCAGGCAGCACAAGCACTCTCTGGCCAAGCCCGCCTCGATCTATTGAATAGTGCTCATGCTCGCCAGCTTACGATGCTTTCGTCTCTTGTTGAGCTGGTGCGCGGCGGCCGCATCACCGACCGGGAAAGGACCATCCTTGACCGGGCGCTGCGCGTGTGGGATACCCACAACCCCACCACCGTCCCCATCATTAGCGACATCCTCGCTATTGTTCGGGCGGCACCCGACGACGTACGTTTGGCGGCACTTGATCGCGGTTCCATCGACCGCTACTTGCAAGTCACGGAAGCTCTCGAGGCATCACTCATGGCACTACTCGGGGGCCGTTTTGGGCAAATATTCGCAGCCCCCACCACAACTCCTATGCGGATGGACCGGTCCGTCGTCTTCGATGTCTCCGCGGTGTCGGGTGCGGATGAAGCCCTACAAGCCGCAGTGCTCTTGGCGTGCTGGTCGTACGGGTTCGGGAATATCACGACCTCGAACACCCTCGCCGATAACAACCTCGCCAGCCGTCGGCTGTTTTTCGTGGTCATGGATGAGTTATGGCGCGTGCTGCGGGCCGGGGAGGGCATGGTTGACTCCGTCGACGCCCTCACACGCCTCAACCGCCAATGGGCGGTGGGCCAGGCCATGATCACCCACACCATGAGCGACCTCGAGGCCCTAGCGTCCGAGCAAGCCCGGGCCAAGGCACGCGGGTTCGTGGAGCGCGCCGGAGTGTGCCTCCTTGGCGGCCTACCTGAACGGGAAATGGGTTTGCTGCGCGGTGCGGTGAGGCTGAATTCCGCGGAGGAAGACGTACTCACAAGCTGGCAAGACCCGGGAAGCCTTGACCCTGATACGGGGCGCTTATCTGCGCCGGTGGGGCGTGGGCGGTTCCTCATCAAAGTCGGCCGGCAGCCCGGTATTCCGGCCGAATGCGTCCTCACGCCCTGTGAGCGCGACCTTAGTGATACTTCGTGGAGGTGGCATGAATAATAAGCCTGGAACAACCGGGAATACCGGCACGCTCATCGCCACGTTGGCTGCTATTGGCGTCGGCGCGTGTCTGTGTGCATCCCTTTTCCTCGCCGGCCTCATCACCGGCGAAGCGGTGCCGTTTAACCCGCTCGTTCTCGTCATCTACCTCGCAACCGGCAAGCTACACCTGAGCAGCGTGACGTGGGTGATAGCCGGGATTTTCTCCGCAATCGTCATGAGCATTGCCGGCCTAGTTTCCTGGCGCGTGTTGAAAGTGCGGGGGCGGCGGGTTCGAGGAGACAACAAAGCCAGATTGACCGGCGGGCGCTCTGCTCGCCAAGCTCTCCAACGCAGCGTGGTTGCTGAGAAAGCCCAGCGCCTCGGCATCAGCGGAGATACCCCTGTAGGGTACAAGCTTGGGCGGGCGGTAGACACCGGCGAACTACTCTATGGCGACTTTGAGAGTGTCTCGCTCATGCTCTCCGGGCCACGTGGTGGTAAAACAGCCGGCTACGCCATCCCCTTACTTCTGGAAGCACCGGGAGCCGTATTGGCGACGTCGAATAAACGCGACCTCGTCGACGCCACCCGCTATGCACGCGAGCAACTGGGCGAGAAAGCATGGGTGTTTGACCCCTGCAACATCCTCGGCCGGCCCGGCACGATGTGGTGGAATCCCCTCACCTACCTCACCAGTCCTGCTTATGGCGGGAGCCTCTTCTCGCGCGCCACCCACCTAGCGAAAGTATTGGGGGACGCGGCCCGCGCCGGCACCGCAACCAAAGCATATGACGGCTTTTGGGATGGCGGCGGAGAACAAATCCGCGCCTGCCTGCTAGCCGCGGCCGCACTCGAGCACCGCTCCATGGCCGATGTCTATGCATGGGTGCAATCCACCCTGGATGAAACACCTATCGACATTCTGCGTAACCACGGCATGAGCGAACTCGCCGCGCTACTCCGGGCACAAATGGACCTCCCCAGCGTTACTAAGGGTGGTATGTGGGCACATGCGCGTAGTGGCTTGGAATGGGTGGGCGACCCCGAAACCAGGACCTGGTGGGCCGGGGGTGGGGCAGAATTCAACCCAGCCACTTTCGTGCAAACCCGCGAAGCCTTGTTCTCGATGTCCGTCGACGGAGCAGCAATCTCACCCTTGGTCGCGGCGCTGACGGCCGTGACGTGTTTGGCGGCTGAAAACTACGCGCAGAGTCAGCACGGCGGACGGCTTGCCACGCCGATGATGGTCGTGCTCGATGAAGCCGCGAACGTGTGCCCGTGGCGCGAGCTTCCGCGGCTTTATTCTCATTTCGGGTCGAAAGGCATCTGCCTCCACACGATTTTGCAGTCCTGGTCGCAAGGCGTGAGCGTGTGGGGCGAAGCGGGCATGAACATGCTCTGGTCGGCCGCGAATAACGTGCTTTATGCGGGTGGTGTGAAAGAGACGGAGATCCTGGCGAAAATATCGAAGCTCATCGGCACTTACCGCACATCCCAACGCTCCACATCACTGTCGAAGGGTGTGCGATCGACCTCCATCTCCCAAAACTCGCTCGAAGTACCTATAGCGAGTGAAGCCGAGCTAGCGGCGTTGCCGGCGTGGCGTGCCTGGCTGTTTGCTTCAAAATCCCGACCCACACTCATAAAGCTCCTCCCCTGGTTCGAGGGAGAAAATCAAGAGCTGGTGGAGGAGTCTATTGCCCGCTACGGCTCGAACGCCACACCTAGTAGCAGTGCTGCGCTTGGTGGGGTGCGTGATGCCTGGACCAACTAACCAACAACCACATTTTTTCATCAACACAGAGAGGTAAGAGATTATGAGTGAACAGACTGAAGATGTCATGGACGAGACCGTTGAGTCCCTTGCGGCCTTAGTGAAGGCGGCGTCGATGATTGTCGCCCGCGTACAGACGGAGTATGCCGCGCATTTGCAGCGCTCGGCGCAGCGCGCAGCCACCGCCCAGCAGGCTTTCACTGCGCAGCTTGGTGTGGCGCGTCCTTTCCTCGCCCAAGCAAGTAATGAACGCTGGTGGGACTCAGCTAGCGCGATGGATATTGCTCGCATGTATGGCCTATCGAAGAAATATGCAGGGGCTGATCCATTGGCCGCGCAAGCACATGCACGTGTCGCGTCTTTCCTGGAAGACCACGGAATCACACCCGACATGATCGACGGCGCCGACACCGACTCACTCTCCCAGGAGCAGGTAGACAGGCTCACCGCAGCCCTCGACTCCCGTCCTGACGTAGCGACGTCGGACAAGACACCAGCGGACACCACTCGTGCGGCCGCGACCACCCCGAGGGTTGGTATGCCGGGGGCTGGTGTGGAGCACGAGGCAGCAGTAGAACCGGTAGCCCCGGTCTTGGGCATTGAAGCGATGAAACAGAGGATAGCGCAGATGCGGGAGAAAGCCGCAGCAGCCGGCATTACTTTCGGCGATGCTACCGGCGAAGGCGCCATCATCGGAGAATTGAGCGTCCAGGCCGCGTGCCCGGGTAACCCTGCCGCGCGAGCGGCCGCTGTCGCGATGCCTGGCAAGAAGAAGCCGAAGGCAGAAAACGTGGCGAGCGAGCAAGCCGCCAAAGCCCAATAACAATACTGAGCCGTGAGTTTTCGCGTGTTTGTTGCTGTGGTCTATTTACTCGCGGGTAGGTGAGGGCTTGACGTGTCTATTTTTATTAGGATGTGAATCGTGAGTATTCCTCGAATTGGTGCCGTGGACCTGTTTTGCGGGGCAGGTGGACTATCGTGCGGCCTGAGCCAGGCCGGTATCCGCGTGCTCGGCGGAGTGGATATGGACGAGAAATGCCGGTTTCCTTTCGAGGAGAACATCGGCGCGAAATTCGTATGCCAATCAGTTACCGAGGTAAGCAAGAAAGACCTGGAAAAACTCTGGGGTAAAAGCAAAGTTCGTCTCCTGGCAGGGTGTGCTCCATGCCAGCCTTTTTCTTCCCAGCGACGCGGTGCGGACACGAGCCGTGAGAAAGAATGGGGGCTGTTGGGTGAGTTTGAGCGCCTTGTAGAAGAAACGCTGCCCGATTACGTGACAATGGAAAACGTTACGGGCCTGCAACGCCAGCCCGTATTCGCTAGCTTCGTGACGAAACTCGAATCGTTGGGTTACTCGGTGGACTATAAGGTTCTCAAGGGCGAAAATTTCGGGCTACCCCAACGTCGACGCCGACTCGTTTTAGCCGCCTCTGCCCACGGGCCACTGTCTTTACCAACATCACAAGAAGGTGCGGCCGTGAGTGTTGGCGAAGCCCTCGCCGGCCTTCCAAAGCTCAAGGCCGGTGAACATGATCAAAGCGACCCACTCCATAAAGCGCGCGCGTTAAGCCCGTTGAATCTTGCTCGCCGTCGGGCCTCACGTCCGGGCGGTACATGGCTTGACTGGCCTGAAGATTTACGCGCGCCATGCCAGAGACGGGATAGTGGGCAGAGTTTTAAATCCTTCTACGGCGTTATGAACCCGGCCGAGCCTTCCCCAACCATCACGACCCAGTTCTTCAATTATGGGTCTGGACGTTTTGGTCATCCTTTCCAGGAACGTACGATTACGCCGCGGGAGGCTGCTATTTTGCAGGGTTTCCCGCGCGATTATCGTTTCGTTGAGCCTGGTAGCGAGATCACTTTCAAGGGATTGGGAAAGATGATCGGTAACGCTGTTCCTCCGGTTTTTGGGAAGTTGGTCGGCGAGCTTTTCACACGCGATCTTCAACGACGCCGGTGACGTGTTCACTGGTATGTCATGATTAGAGCTATGAACCAAGAAGCTGAATATCAGTTCGTGTTTTCCCTGACGACGCTTGACCATTTAGGTCGTGGTCTTTACCGGAATTTCATCACGATCCTGGGCGAGGCGATTTCTAATGCGTGGGATGCCGACGCCACTAATGTATGGATCACGTTTGACCGGAAAAATGATGTGATGACCATCAAGGATGATGGTATTGGGATGACATCGGATGACATCCAGAATAAGTTCTTGAAGATTGGTTATTCCAAGCGCAAGGAACGCGGACGTCTTTCGGGTAAGAAACGCCCGTTTATTGGAGCCAAAGGTATCGGAAAATTGGCGTTGCTTTCGTGCGCCGATAAAGTCACGGTGTCCTCGAAACCGGCAGGCGGGCCGGTTTCTGGGTGCGTGATTGATAACCAGGTAGTTGATAATGCTATCGTGGAAGATAAAACACAGTACGAGCTGAATCTTCCGAGTATTACAGATTCAGTCCGAGACGACTTCGACTACCTTAAGCACGGAACGCTTTTAAAATTCGAGGGCAATAAAGCGAAAAACTCTACCGACATTTTTCTGCGTAAGGCTCTGGCTTTAGATTTTCGCTTCTCACTGCTAGATCCGAGCTTCACGATATTTTTCAAGGGCAAGCCTATCGGGCCGGGCGATGCGCGCGAACTCAGCGACGCAACGCAGTTTTTATGGAGGATCGGGAAGGATTTTGAGGACCCGTTCGTGAGCAGCATTCAGGCTTCCCGTAATGACACCCTGGAGTTCTCCAGTGTTGCGAATGTACGTGGTTTTATCGCTAGCGTGAGAAAGCCTGAAAGTCTCAATGTTTTCGGTACCGGTAAGCGTATCGGAGTAGATCTATTCGTCAACGGTAGGTTACGTGAACGCGATATCCTATCGCGGCGACCATCCGCACGAGTCCCGGAACAATACTTGTACGGACAAATCCACCTTGACGCACTTGACGGCGAGTTCTCGGATTCCGATCCTTTTACCTCTTCGCGTGAGGGTGTTCAGGAAGATGAGCCGCTCTTGAATGCATTCCTAGACGAGTGGGCACAAGACATACGTCGGAAAGTGTACGACCAATGGGATAAGTGGCGTCTCGAGCTCAAAGAAGAAGGCGACCCCGAGCAGACAGGTCGCCGGAGTGCTGCTCAGCGTGCGGCCGATAAATACATCAAGGAAGAGAATAAGGAGTTCGCGAAACGCTCGCCCGAATACAAGGACCGGATCGTTAAAGAGCTTGAAAACCCGCGCATGACCGAGGGGCTGCACCAGAATCTTGCGCATTATGGCGACCTTTATCGGTTAGAGAATCTAGTCCGAGACCTGCACCGCAAACTCCAGATAACTCTCAGTGAAAGATCGCGCACCCGAGTGGAAAAGTACCGCAACCAGGAAAAGAAAAACGAAAAAGATGCCGGCTACGTAGAACCGTGTCGTACACCGCAAGAAGACCTGTACTATCTCGGATTCACCGACCTTCTGAAAGAAGCTTCTTCTTCGCTTGAAGACTCCTGCGTTACGGACGATTTTCAATGCAAGATATCGCCGTTGCGTAATATTGTCATGCATACGGCGCAGCTGACGCCTTACGCGACCCGGCATTTCACCGAAAACACCAATAAAGCACTGGTTTACTACACCCATCTCGCATATGACCTAAACGAGGAAAACGGTCAAACTGCAATGCTTTCACGCAAAGACGGAGGAGATGAGTCAGCCGCCACTCAGGAGTAGCCTACGTTCGATTTCGAGCCGAAAGCGAGCGCCCAGCTCTGAAACCGCGCTCGAAATCGCCGCTGTGGTTTGCTGCATCTGATCCTGCAAACCACAGCGGGAATGCCAGTACTACGTAGACAAAAGTAACCAAGATTCCGATGATCGCCATTAATAGAGTTTCTCCCCCGTCTATCCGAAAAAGCACGTAGAGGGCCACGCTAATGCCTCCCAGCGCATAAATGCAGGCTGTCCCAGGGGAGATAAAATCGACCCAGAGAGCCCAAATACAGGCAGCTGCGAAAGCAGAATTCGGTACAAAGTTTGATGGAGCTCCATTCTTGTAATCAGCTACAAAAGAAAAACATATCAAAATGAGCCATATCGTAAAAACAAACTCCAGCGCAGATTCGGGGATTTCAGATTTGAGTGATTGGTAAGTGTTCTCAATCCAGTCTCCCAGTGCGACAAGTTGAAAGGAACGCGCAACGCCGGCGAAATTAGAAAATCCGGATTCCCCGAATCTGAAAAACGACAAGATTGAAGCCAGGAGATAAGACGAAACCACAAGGTTTACGAGGGTTCGAAATTTAAAACCGAACCCGGTGAGCAAGTTTTCCCAGGCGATCATTTTTGGCCTTTCTAAATGGTGATTGCTTGCGATGAACCATTTTAAGTAGCCAACCAATATGAGCCGCTACTTTGGATCCATACTGCCTGTAAGGTTTCGTAGGGGAAAGAATAGGTCGAGGAACCCCGGCACCGCGAGGACGGATCTAGCTCATTACCGGAAAGTAGATAGCTGGTGCCGTTTCCCTTTGCCCGGGAACATTTTCGCGCCGGGTTGCTATTTCTTCACCTGTTTCCTGTGTGAAAGAAACGAACGGCAACGAAAGGTCCCTGCCCGAGCGTGCGTAGTGCGTCGTTGCGGTACATCCTTTGAAAACGTTGTTCGGGTCGAGGAGGACGCGCATCATCGGGTCTGCGACGTCGGTGAACCATGCCGCGAGGCCGCCTACGGGCCGCTCGAAGCGGTAGATTTCCCAGGCTTCCCACATGGCCCTAACCCGGGTTCTAGCTTCGGGGTGGTCCCACCATAAGGGGCACCATACGCAGCCGGTGGTGATGGAGCGGCGGTAGTTTGGGGCGAGCCATTTCTCGAAGAAAGCGAATTCATCGGCATACATGGGTTTGAATTTTTGTTTTCCGGGCATGAAAATCCTCTCCTCACTTAACTTATAGCCATGGGCAGTAGTGAACGGCGTGGCCGATATGCGTCTTTTCGGCCGTCTCAAGGATGGTTTTCCCGTTATAGAAGTCGGGATTAATCATGCGTGCAAGACACAATGTGGAGACGTGCCGGGTTCCGTATTCACGCAGGCGTGCTGCGACCGAGAAGATATGGGAACCGGATACCCAGGTGTCGTCGATGACGAGGACTCTCGGCGGGGTTGGGCGTATAGCGAATTCGTATCTGTTTGGACTTACTTGGCGTGGATCGCTGCCGGTGTCGAGGCTTCGGATAGGCAGGTAGGGAAGGTCTTCATTCAGGCGGATAGTGTTGGTGAGGATGTGGTAAAGGGGGTGGGCAGTGCCTTCTTCTGGAGCGCGTTTAGTTGAGGGAACGAGTGTCCAGGCATCGTAGCCTCGGATTATTTTCCCGCATGTGCAATCTAGATGATTGTTTAGCTGGATGCCCAGGATCATGCATAGTGCTGGTCGTGCCAGGCCCTGCTTGATCTGATTCCCGCGTGCCTTGTAGTCATACATGTAGCGCAAGAGCTGGCCACCCTTAGATACGTAGGTACAAAAGCCAGTCTCGTCGATAAGCTTTGGGTAGTGACGGCAGCGCGGGCAGTACTTGTATCGAGGGTCGAGAGGGCCGCGGCACACCGCACATACGTATGGTTCTAAATCAGCGGAAATATAGTCAAGGTTCCCAATGGTCGGGCCGGCTTGTGCCCAGATAAGGGAGAGTTCCTGCCGGGTAATCATGTCAGGGCAAAGAGGTTGTAGGCACGCGCGATATTCTCCAATGCCTGGCGAATTTCCTTCATGGTCGACGCGATATACACGCCCGGGTTATCCGCGAGCTTGCTTGCCCATTGTGTTTGACGAACGACGGGCGCGAGCAGGATAACGCTGCGCCCGTGCGCTAGTGCGGCGCGTACTTGGTTGCGGGTTCCAGAGTATTCGCCAGCGGCCACCACTATGGTCGCTTGGGAATATCCGGACATGGTGGCATTGCGCATCGGGAACGACACCTTGGTTGGCGGAGCGCCTGGCTCGAATTGGGTGAGAACCAGGCCCCCACTCTCAACAATTCTCGAACGTAACTGCCCGTTCTCGGGCGGATATGTAATGTCGATACCGGTTCCCATGACGGCGATGGTGCGCCCACCAGCCTCCAAGGTGCCTTCGTGAGCTGCGGTGTCGATACCGCGCGCGAGTCCGCTGGCGACGCTATAGCCTTGCTCAACCACTAGGTGGGCGATCACTCGCGCGCGCTCACAGTCCTCTCGTGTGGCTTGGCGTGAGCCAACAATAGCGACCGCTCGGTCTACAGGATTGATCTCGCCTTCGTAGTAGATGAGCAAGGGAGCATCGCGTGCTTGGGCGAGGTATTGGGGATAGTCGTGATCTAAGACCGAGAGGATATTGATGCCACGCTCTTGCCAGGTAGTAATATCGCGGGTGGCTTGTTCGCGCTCTATCTGGCATGGCTGGAGCGCTCCGGGGTCGACCTCCATAAAGGCTGCGTCAATCCCCTCATAAAGCAGGGTGGCGAGGCGTACCGGTTGCGTGATCTTCTTATTGGTTTTACGCGCGAGAGCAAGAATGTCCGCTAGCTGACTCATCGTTGTTGCCACCTCCTGTTCTTGATTGCAATCTTAGCGTTACCACCATATTCGTAAAGGGGAAGCGTCACTGGAAACGACCATGCCAGGCGTGCAACCTTAGGCATTCCAGTTTCCTTCTCCGAGACTTGGCGCATTTCCATAACTAGCTTCGCTTCCCTTACCTTTACGCAGGTCTATCTGTCCATCCAGCGTTAGCCCACTCCAATCGGGCTGCCCGTATTCCACTCCAGGAAGCCGACTACCGGCGTCGGTGCGTGGTTCGGGCGCGGCGAGTGTTGCGAGGGCGGTCTTGGTTTCTTTTAGCGTGCGGCGGGCGAGTGTTAGTTCGCCGTGGGCGGTCTGGAGCCGGTTAATACCGGTGACGATACGTTCCATTGAGTCCATGACTTGGTTGCTGACCCATGCGGCGCGGCTACGCGGCCGGCTCAAAGCGCTGAGCGCCCGCAACCCGCTCGTAAACGCGGGCGAGTAGCGATGAGGCGCAGGTGTGTGTTTGGTTTGGGCGCGCCGGCCTAGGACTTGGGATGCACGGGCGAAGGCGCGGCCTTGTTCTGGGCCGTAGGCGTTTGCGAGGCCGGCGAAGAGTGCGGATGCACGAGCGCAGCTATCGGCCACTGCCATGCAATCGCTGGTGTCGGCGCGCTCAATGTCGGTAATGGTTTGGGTGAGTGCTTTTCCGAACTCACTCCATACCTGTGCCTCATCATTGTCACGTGTGCGGGAGGCGGGTTTCCAGATCGCTACCGCGCTTGATCGCGTAAGCGGGTTGTCCCACCACGTCTCGCGCAACACCGACAAAGCGACGTCGGCCGACATACGGCTTGAAGAGTACCAGGTGGGTTTGTGTCCGGGTTCGGGTTTAGCGGCCACCGAATACGAGATTGCTTCACTTGCTTCGTCGTTGAGGCGTGCGGATACGAGCAGGCCCGATGCACGCAACCGGGTGGCGAAGTCGCTCTCACTGGCGACGCTGCCGGCGATGTCTCGGATTTTTTCTTCAAGCATCCGTGCTTGCGCGGGCGTATGCGGTGCCGGGTCTCTGAGCGGGTTCCATAGGTCAGCTGCCTTGCGACGCTCCTCTAGGGTGTCGTTCCACTGGGCGCGTAGGCGGGTGAGGGTGAGGTCGCGGGCCACACGTCCTCCGCCAATCCAGATAGCGCGTTTACCGGGCTCGGTTTTGGTGACGGTGTAGGCGACAACGCCTTGGCCCTTGGCGTAGCGGGGCCGGAACTGTATGCCGTGGCGCGTGAGTTCTTCGAGGTATTCGCTTTCGGTAGAGGCCGCACCGGCTGCCAGGCGCATCGCTGCCTCTAAATCGAGACGCAGCTCCTTGTTGTCTTCGGTTTTGTAGCCCCGGGAAGCGTAGTTGTGTTTGCGTGATTCGAGGACCGCGAGACCGTATTTTTCTTCCAAAGCCGTGCAGAGTTTTTGGGAGCGCTTATAGTCGAGCCAAGTATTGCCTTTGGTCCCATCTTCACGCACGAGCACGAGCGCGATATGAATGTGGTCGCCACCGTTCTTGGTGAATCCGTGGCGCACAGCTATCCACTGGCACGGCGACTTCGAGGTTGTTGCTCGGTTGTCGAATTCCATTCCCTCCACAAAATCGCGCGCAATATTCGCCCATGTTTCGTCACTCAAAGGTTCTTCATCCGGATGCAAGGAGAGCGAGCAGTGCCAGACGTGGGCGGGTGTTTTTTCTTTCGACACGGGGATAGCACGTTCTTCTTTATAGTCCCAGCGGGTGACTTCACCGAGAATCTGAGTGCCGTGCTCAAGGCGGTTTTGGTCGAGGAGTTTCGCGACGATTCTTTTTTCGTCTTGCTCGAGGACGCGCCCGCCATAAGCCCACTCGGAAGCGATGTCTTCACTGCCCGCAACAATATGCTGATCACTGTGTTCGTTGGCGCGCCCCGGCCCAAACAAGTAACGCACTAAGCCGCCGATATCTCCGCCGCGCATGATGTTCGGGATCATAAAAGCTCCACCAACTTAATGCGCAGTAAGTTGATCGCGTTGACTTGGGAGCGCAGTTGCGCAGCGACTTCACGTGCCTCCGCGGGGAAGGCTTGTTCACTGTTTGCCCAGTGTGCGATCTGGTTAATGTTGGTGGCTTCGCCTTGGATTTGCCGACGCAGTTTGCGTAGCTCAGCGAGCACTTCGCGTATCTCACCGGCGCTGACTTGCTCAACCTTCCGGCCCAATCCGAAGCGCACGAGGTAGTCCGACATGGACACTCGCGCGCCGGCCGCTTTCATTTTCAGTTCTTCATATTGAGAGTGCTTGAGTTTGAGGTGGAAGGAGCGGCGCGGGTCGTCTTTCGGCGCGGTCGAGGCGTACGTGATCGGCGCGCGCACCGACTCCGTGTTGCTCGCCACCGCTGTGAGCGCTGCTTACTTCGGTATTAAGGGCGCCGCGGAGCACACC
>NZ_JBOZDP010000020.1:0-27495 GCF_051265835.1 Actinotignum inguinis
CGATTCGTACGGATCTGATCCGGATCCAAGCCAACGACACGCCGTCATTAGACCCACTTTTTGTCTATTAACCCGGGTACCGGCCCGCAAAAAGAGCTCCAGCCCACTCCCGACCGAAGTCGAGGCGGGCTGAACTATTGGCTTCAGTCTAACCGTTCCAGGTGTCGGATTCCAGTAAATGCGAGAAGCGCGTGGATGTTCGGGCAAGGCGCTCATCCGAGCGCCCCGTTCGTATGGGTACCGCACTCACGTGACTACTGCGCTCCCGCCTCACAACACCCCGGAAACCCGCGATGTCGGATCCGCAATATCGGCAAAGGAGGCGGCCCGCTGCGCCCGCGCGGCAATATCCGCGGCGCGCTCGGCTCGTTCGGCACGCTCAGCCTCGCGCTGCTGGGCAGCGGCCTGAGCGGTCAGCGTCTCCGGCGGCGCTTCCGGATCCCCACAATCTCCGAGCACACTTTCCGCACTTCCCGCGCCGCTTCCCCCGGAACCCTCCGAACTCCCGGAATTCGCCCGCTGCTGGGCGGCTTCGTGGCGGTCAATAATCATATTGAGGGGCCGATAGTGGTCAATGACCGCCCCGCGATACGCGAAAATATCACCATCTTCGGCGGCCTGAATAATACGTTTATGCGCCTGAGCGGTTTCTAGGAGAAGTTCGTCGACGTCGTCGTTTAAATCGCGCAGCGCAATAGAATGCACCACCCACAGTGCCGTGACCATCTCCAACGCGACCTCGTTATCGAGCGCGGACGTCATCGCAATATGGAACTCAATATCTTCGTGCTGGAAGTTTTCCCCGCGCAGCGCTTTTTCGGTCATCCGCGCCACGATGTCGTGCAGATTATCGTGATGGGTGCCCGACAGCGCCCGCACCACACCTTCCGCCATCCCCAAGTCCAGGTATTCGCGCAGCTGAGCCACGCTCTCCACCGCGCCCGTGCCCGCACCGGCCCGCGCGGAGGAGCGCAGCAGCAAGGATTCAACCAGCGGGGAAAGGGACATATTCGCCACCTGGGTGCCCTTCCCGCGCTGCGAGGTGACAATATCCAGCGCGGCTAGCTTGGACAGCGCCTCGCGCACCGAGGAGCGCGAGACCCCCAGCTCGCGGCACAGCTCCGCTTCGGTGGGGAGCTTCGCGCCGGGTTGCAGGCGTTCTTCAATAATTCGCTGTTTCAAAGCGTCCATGACCAAATCGGCGCGATCCGAGCCGGAACGGGGGTGGCCGCCGGTGACCCGCATAGCGCCCTGCGTGGCATGTGACTGCGCGTCGTCGGGCATCATGACACCTAAGGTATCGGAAAACGGATGTTTTCAAAAGATGTGCGCAGGAATATTGAATAGGGTCACGTTACGCGTGGTCTCGTGCAGGAACGACGACGCCGCACAGCTGCCCACGCACCCATATCTCAGGTTCATCACAAATTGGTCACAGTTTGCTCACAAGCCAGATATCGGGCTTGCACAAAGTTGTCAGACAATCTAGAGTCATAGCTACGCGACGCTAAAGATGGTTGTCGCACGCGAAAAAATAGCGGAAATTCGGCAGTGAATTTCCGGAAGAACTCAAAGGAGAGGACACTTCAATGACACGCATGAAGTGGGGCGCCAAGGCCACGGCCGTGCTGGCCGCTGGTGTGCTGGCGCTGTCCGGCTGCGGTGGCGGTGGATCTGACACCGGCAAGAGCGGTGGAGATGCACCCGAGAAGGCCGCAGTTCCCTCGGGACAGCCGGCAAAGGGTGGCACCATTCGCGCGGCGGCCGCCTACGAATCCAATAACTACCATCCGTCGTCCACCTCGTCCGCGCTGGCAACCGGCGCGAATATGCACGTGGTGGAGGGCCTGTACGAACTGGATTACCACGATTACAAGCCCTACCGCGCCCTGGCGAAGGAAGATGCTCCCACTAAGGTGACCGATACCCAGTACGAAGTTTCGCTGCGTGATGGCGCGAAGTTCTCGGACGGCACCCCGGTGACCACGGACGATGTGGTCAAGTCCTTCGAGCGGTCCACCGCTGAAGGCAATATCTACCTGCCGATGCTGAGCTTCATCGACAACGTGCAGAAGAAGGATGACACGACCGTCACCATCAACCTCAAGCACCCCTTCTCGCTGGTCAAGGAGCGCCTGGCCCTCGTCAAGATCGTTCCCGCCTCGATGAGCGATGATGATCTGACCGCCAAGCCCGTGGGTACCGGCCCGTGGAAGTACGACGAGATCACCAGCGCCCACATCAAGTTCTCCCCGAATGAGAACTACAACGGCCAGTTCCCGGCCACCGCGGAAGCGATGCAGTGGGAGATCCTCAAGGACGACACCGCTCGTACCACCGCTTTCCAGCAGGGCACCGTCGATGTTATCGAAGCTGCCCCGGCCGATGCCGAAGCTCTGATCAAGGGCGCCGGCGGCGTGATCGACGCGGTTCAGGGCTTCAACCTGCCCTTCCTGCTCTTCAACACCAAGAAGGCTCCGCTCGATAACAACAAGGTACGCCAGGCGTTCTTCTACGCCATTGACACCGACAAGCTCATCTCCAACGCCCTCTCGGGCAACGCGAAGGCCGCCAAGTCCTTCCTCCCGGAGAACCACCCGAACTTCCACGAAGCTTCCACGGTCTACACCTACAACCCGGAAAAGGCCAAGGAACTCCTCAAGGAAGCCGGTGTTGAGAACCTCGACATCAAGCTGCTGACCACCGATCATCCGTGGATCACCGCCCTGGCTCCCCAGATCAAGAACGACCTGGCTGCCGTCGGCATCAACGCGACCATCGAATCCCAGGCTTCCTCGGCTCTCTACGCCAATAACCTGGACGTGGACAACCCGACCTTCGATGTCACCCTGGCTCCCGGCGACCCCTCGGTCTTCGGTCAGGACCCCGACCTCCTGCTCAGCTGGTGGTACGGCGATAACACCTGGACCAAGAAGCGCACCCAGTGGGGCGGCTCCGAGAAGTTCAAGGAACTGCATCAGTACATGGACAAGGCCGTCACCCTTGAAGGCGACGCCCAGCAGCAGGAATGGAACAAGGCCTTCGACCTCGTTGCCGAAGAAGTTCCGCTCTACCCGCTCTTCCACCGTCAGATGCTGACCGCGTACTACCCGGACAAGGTCACCAACTTCTCCCCGATTTCGACGACCGGCCTTGATTTCATCAACGCTGGCTCCGCGGCTGGAAAGTAAATAATCCCGTGAATCAGCGCTGACGACACGCGCGGCGCTGACTCAAAGAACACACGGTAATGCGAGGGCCGGGGGTGGTGTAAACCCCACCCCCGGCCCGAGCTTTGCCCAAATACTCCCCTATACTCAACGCGGGGCACCGCAGCCCCGAGGAGATATCGCAGTGAACAACCTTCTCAGACTCATCGGGCGCCGCCTGCTGGTGCTCCCGATCATGGTTCTGGGCGTTGCCTTCCTCGTCTTCTTCCTGATGTCCTTCTCTAAGATCGATCCGGCCTACTCGGCCCTCGGTGAAGGCGCATCCCAGGAAGCCCTGGAAGCCTATCGTGACACCATGGGACTCAATGATCCCTGGCTCGCTCAGTTCTGGAACTTCCTCGTCAACTTCGTGCAGGGTGACCTCGGCACGTACGGCGCCAACCAAGCTTCGGTGGCCGAACGTGTGGGTGAGGCTTTCCCCATCACCATGCAGCTGACCTTCCTCGGCCTTATTATCGCCGTCATTCTCGCGTTCGTCTTCGGTGTCCTCGCCGCGCTCTACCGCGACAAGTGGCCCGACAAGATCATCCGCGTCTTCTCCATCGCCTTCATCGCGACGCCGTCCTTCTGGCTGGCCGTCCTCATGATCCTGGCGTTCTCCGTCAATATGCCTCTGCTTCCGGCATCCGGTGCCCTGCCGCCCTTCGGTGAAGACCCGGCCGGCTGGCTGGCGCGCATGGCGCTGCCGGCTATCGCCCTGGGCGTCCCGGTGGCCGGTTCCCTCACCCGTGTTATTCGTACCTCGATGGTGGAGGAACTGGATAAGGATTACGTGCGTACCGCTATCGGTGCGGGTATCCCCAAGCGCGTGGTGGTGTCCCGCAACGTGCTGCGCAATGCCCTTATCTCCCCGGTGACCGTGCTCGGCCTGCGTATCGGCTACCTCATGGGTGGCGCTGTGGTTATTGAAGTTATCTTCAACCTGCGCGGCATGGGTATGGCCATCCTCGAAGGCGTCCAGCAGAACTACCCCCTCCTGGTGCAGGGCGTGGTCCTCGTGGTGGCCTTGGCCTTCATCGTCGTCAATATTGTGGTTGACATGCTCTATGTGCTGATCAACCCGCGTATCCGGGAGGTCTAAATATGAGGCGTAAACTCACGGAAAAGATGGAACGCCCGGGCGTCCGGTTCAAGCGTTTCCGCAATATGACTCGCGGCGCCCAGCTGTGCGTCGTCGTTCTGGTGCTCATCGCCCTCGCGGCCGTTTTCGCACCCCTTATTTCCCCGCACGATCCGCAGGCCATTGAAGTGGCCCGTCAGGCACCCAACGGTGATTTCCTCTTCGGTACTGACGAAAAGGGTCGTGACATTCTCTCCCGCATGATCTACGGTGCCCGCTACTCGCTGGTCATCGGCTTCGCCGCCACCGCTTTCGCACTCTTCTTCGGTGCGATCTTCGGTGCGCTGGCCGCGGTCTCCCGCAAGTGGATTTCCGAAGTGATCATGCGCTGCATGGACATCATCATGTCCTTCCCCGGCATCGCGCTGGCCGCGGTGTTCGTCTCCGTATTCGGTAATACCCTGCCCGTCATTATTATGGCGATCGGCTTCCTTTACATTCCGCAGATCACCCGCGTGGTGCGCGCGAATGTCATGAGCGAATACGGTGAAGATTACGTGCGCGCGGTCATCGTTTCCGGCGCGCGGGCTCCCTGGATCCTCGTCAAGCACGTGGCGCGCAACTGTATCGCCCCGGTCATGGTGTTCACCACCGTGCTCGTGGCCGATGCGATTGTTTTCGAAGCCTCGCTGTCCTTCATCCAGGCCGGCATCGCCGAACCCACACCCACCTGGGGTAATATCCTCGCCGACGCTCGCGGCGGCGTGCTTCTGGGCCGGTGGTGGCAGGCGCTCTTCCCGGGCCTGGCCATTATGATCACGGTGCTCTGCCTTAACATCCTCTCCGAAGGTCTCACGGACGCCATGGTGGCGGCTCCGAAGGCCGCGGCCGTTCCCGATAACGTGGACGCGAACGCCAAGCGCGAAGAGGACCGCCTCCTCGTGGACCCGGTGGCCGCTTACGCCGCCCAGCACGATGCGCTGGTCCAGCGCCTGGAGGAACTGCGCCAAGCGGAAGAACGCCGCACCGACCGCTTCGAACCCACCTCGCAGGAGGCCCCGGTTATCGAAGTGCGCGACCTGTGCATCAAGTTCCCGCGCCACGGCGATGTCAATGTGGTGGACCACGTGTCCTTCAATGTGCGCGCCGGCGAAACCATGGGCCTCGTGGGTGAATCCGGGTGCGGTAAGTCCATTACCTCCCTGGCGATTATGGGCCTGCTCGATAAGTCCGCCGATATTAGCGGTGAGATCATGTTCAACGGGCAGAACCTCCTCGAACTCACCCCCAAGCAGCACAATGAACTGCGCGGGCATGAGATCGCGATGATCTACCAGGACGCTCTGTCCTCCCTCAATCCCTCCATGCTCATCAAGGCACAGATGAAGCAGCTGACCAGCCGCGGGGGCACCCGCACCGCCGAAGAGCTCCTCGAGCTGGTGGACCTGGATCCCAAGCGGACCCTGGAGTCCTACCCGCACGAACTTTCCGGTGGCCAGCGCCAGCGCGTGCTCATCGCCATGGCGCTCACCCGTGACCCGAAGCTGGTTATCGCGGACGAACCGACCACCGCGCTCGACGTAACCGTCCAGGCCCAGGTGGTGGAGCTTCTCAACCGCCTGCGCAAGGAACTCGGCTTCGCGATGGTCTTCGTGTCCCACGATTTGGCGCTCGTTGCCGAAGTGGCCCACTCGATTACCGTCATGTACGCCGGTCAGGTTGTGGAGCAGGCTTCTACCAAGGAACTGCTCACCGACCCGCACCACGAATACACTCGTGGCCTGCTCGGCTCGGTGCTCTCCATCGAAGCGGGTGCCGGCCGGCTCCACCAGGTGCCCGGCACGGTTCCTTCGCCGCGCGACTTCCCGAAGGGTGATCGTTTCGCCCCGCGGTCCTCGCATCCGACGGTGGGCCTGGACACCCGCCCGATTATGAAACGCGTGGGCGAGACGTGGCACTTCTACGCCGCCCAGCCCGATGCTCCGGATCCGGCCACCACCAACCTGGTGCCCAAGGAATCGGTGGGCGCGCCCAGCCCCGCCGAAACCGCGAACGGCGCCGCAGCTGCTACTGCTGGTGATGCCGCTGGTGGAAGCGCCGGCGCTCCCGCCGGCCCGGATGCCCAGAAGTGACGAAGGAGGAAAGATCATGACTACTCTGGATACCGAAGCTCGTCACGCTGCCGGCGCGCGCGCCGCTGACCGGCCTGCCCTCTCCGATGTGCCGATTATCGAGTTGCGCGACGTCGACGTCACCTTCCGCACCCGTACCGGTTCCATCTTCAATCCGAATAAGGTGCGCGCCGTGCGCGGCGTCAACCTTTCCCTGATGCCCGGCCAGACCATCGGTCTCGTTGGCGAATCCGGTTCCGGTAAGTCGACGACGGCCAATGTGATGTGCGGACTCCAGTCACCCACGGGCGGCCAGGTATTTTTCAAGGGCGAAGAAGTCACGAAACGTACCGCTGCCCAGCGCCGCCATATCGGCCGCGTGGTCTCGGTGGTGTTCCAGGATCCGGCCACGGCGCTCAACTCGCGCATGACGGTGCGTGACCAGCTCCTCGACCCGATGACGGTCCACAAGATCGGCACCCGCGAAGAACGCTACGAGCGCGTCAAGGACCTCATCGGCATGGTGGGCCTGCCTAAATCGGCGCTCGATGCGCTGCCCGGGCAGCTCTCCGGTGGGCAGCGCCAGCGCGTGGCTATTGCCCGTGCGCTGGCCGTGGGCCCGGACGCGATTATCGCGGACGAACCCACCTCGGCCTTGGACGTGTCCGTGCGCGCCCAGATCCTCAACCTGCTCACCGATCTCAAGCGGGATCTGGGGCTGGCGATGGTTTTCATCACCCACGATATTCAGACGGTGCGCTACGTATCGGACAAGATCGCGGTGATGAATCACGGAGAGATCGTGGAATGGGGAGACGCCAAGGACGTGCTCCACAATCCGCAAAATGACTACACGAGAACACTTTTGGCAGCGGCGCCGTCGCTGCTCCATCCGAAATTGGAGGCATAGTCCCATGTCAGATCCTCGTTTCCGCGGCGTTATCCCCCCGACAGTGACGCCGCTGACCGACGAACGCGAACTCGATAAGGAATCCTTCGCGCGCTCACTCAACCGGATGCTCGATGCCGGAGTGCACGGCCTGTTTGTGCTCGGTTCGACTTCCGAAGTGGTCTTCAGCACCGATGCGCGTCGTCGTGAAATCCTCGAAACCGCGGTGGAAGTTGCGAACGGGCGCGTCCCGGTGCTCGCCGGCGTTATCGATATGCAAACCGAGCGCATGATCGAGCACGCGCGCGACGCGCAGTCCATCGGGGTGGACGGCATCGTCGCCACCGCGCCGTTCTACGCGCTGGGTGGGGAAGCGGAAATCGAAGCGAACTTCCGTTACATCCGCGATGCCGTGGACCTGCCGCTTTTCGCGTACGACATCCCGGTGTGCGTGCACAAGAAGCTCTCCATTGACCTGCTCATGCGCCTCGGGAGCGAAGGCGTGCTGACCGGCGTCAAGGATTCTTCTGGCGACGACGTTAACTTCCGCTTCCTGCTGGAGGAGAACAAGGCCGCCGGTAAGCCGCTCAACATCCTGACGGGTCACGAAGTGGTTGTTGATGGCGCCTACATGGGCGGCGCGGACGGCTCCGTTCCGGGCCTGGCCAATGTGGCACCGCGCCCCTACGTGGAGCAGTGGGATGCCGCGCAGGCCGGCGACTGGGCTCGCGTGGCCGAATTGCAGAACGAGCTCGCCCACCTCATGCGCATCGTCATGGTGCCCAAGGGCGTGCAGGGCTTCGCGGGTGGCGTGGGCGCCTTCAAGGCGGCCATGAAGGAACTGGGGGTTATCGCCTCCAACCAGATGCCGCGGCCCGTCAAGGCCCTCGAAGGTGAGAACGTCGAAGCTATTCGCGGCGTGCTCGCCAGCTGCGGGCTGCTCTAAGGAGCACTCATGAAGGTAGCACCGTTCCAGCCCGGGTCTGAGTTCTCGCTGCTCGGGCTGGATATCGGGGGAACCAAAATCGCGGGGGCGGTGGTGACCTTTGCGGCCACCGCCCCGGGCGGTGCCGCGGGCGCGGGCGCCGGTCACGCGGGCGCTGACCGCGCGGCCGGTATCCCGGTCGCGGGTGGAGCGGGCGTGGAGCCCGCCGCGCTCCCGGCCCCGCGCATCTCCCTCGAAGCCAGTATTCCTACCGAAGCGCGGCGCGGCGGAGCGCGCGTGCTGGCGGATATCGCGGATTTCGCGGAACGCCAGATCGAGGCAGCCAGCGCCGCCGGAACGCCGGTGCGCGGAATTGCTATCGCCAGCGCCGGGGTGGTGGACGTGGAGAGCGGATGCATCGCTTCCGCCACGGACACCATGCCCGGCTGGGGCGGTCAGCCCCTCGGCCCCCATCTTGCCGAACGCTGCGGCCTGCCGGTGCGCGTCCTCAATGACGTGCACGGGCACGCACTCGGGGAAGCAACCTACGGGGCGGGCGCCGGCGCGCGTACCGCACTCGTGATCGCGGTGGGAACCGGGCTGGGCGGCGCGGCCGTGATCGACGGGCGCATCCTCTTCGGCGCGCACGGGGTGGCCGGCCACTTCGGCCATATTCACCATCCCTACGCCGCCGGGCTGGTGTGCTCCTGCGGGCGCGATGGCCACGTGGAATCAGTGGCCTCGGGCAGCGGTGCGGCCCGCCTCTACGCCAAGCGCCAGGCCGAAGCCCACGTGGAGGGCGCGAGTTACGCTGCCGCGGCAGCGGCTTCCCTCACCGGGATCGCCGATGTTCCCGAAAGTGCCTACCTGCGGGCCCCGGGCGCGCAGCGCCCCGTCGTCGTACGTGGAGGCCGGGAACTGAAAGCCCTCGTGGACGCGGGCGATATGTTCGCGCGCGAGGTGTTCACGGACGGTGCTTTTGCGCTCGGGCAGACCCTGGGCGGGCTGGCGAATTCTTTCGACCCGGACGTTATTATCCTCTCCGGCTCGCTCGTTCACGTGGGCGAGTTCTGGATGGACGCGCTGCGCGAGGGCTACCGGCGCGATGCCATGGTGGGCACCGCCGCGACCCCGATTGTGGAGGGTAGCCTGGGATCGCAGGCCCCGCTGATCGGCGCGGCCGTTCACTTCTTGCACACCGCGGGCTAGCGCGGCGCACGCTACGGCCGGCCCGGACCGCGCCCCAAGCGCACCGAACCGCATAACTACACCTCTGCATTTCTCGTTATAACTTAGGAGTTACCGTGCATCCGATGATCGAATCTCTCCGCGGGCACCTCGTCGTGTCCTGCCAGGCGTACGTGGGTGAACCGCTGCGCCACCCCGAAACGATGGCGCAGATGGCCCTCGCCGCCGAGCGCGGGGGAGCGGCGGCGATTCGCTGCCAGGGCCTGGCGGATATTTCCGCGATTAAAGGCCAGGTGGAAGTGCCTGTCATCGGCCTGTGGAAAGAGGGCCACGAAGGTGTGTTCATCACCCCGACCCTGCGCCACGCCCGCGCCTGCATCAGCGCCGGCGCCGATATTGTGGCCCTCGATGCCACGTCCCGCCCGCGTCCGGACGGCTTGAGCTTCGCGGAAACCGTGGCTGCTCTTCTGGACGACGGCGCGCTCGTCATGGCGGACTGCGGCTCGATTGAGGATGCCCGGGCGGCGGCCAAGGCCGGCTGCCATATCCTCGGCACCACCCTGGCGGGCTATTCCGGGGATCGCCCGAAGACCGACGGTCCCGATATTGACCTGCTGGCCCAGATGGTCGCGGAATTCCCGGAGATCCCGGTGGTCTGCGAAGGGCGCATCCACACTCCGGAGCAAGCGCGGGCTGTCATGGAAGCTGGCGCCTGGGCGGCCGTCGTCGGAACTGCTATTACGCACCCAACCACGATCACCACGTGGTTCCGCGAGGCCGTCGAAAACTAAAACTTCACCAGGGTCCCGCGCAACCGAAGCGCGGGGCCGCGAGCACTGACCACTGCCGCGTTTCACGTGAAACGCGCCCGGGAAAGGACGAACTCATGCATATCGGAATTTTCGCCACCGCGGAAGAAGCCTCCCGCGAGGGCGCACGCATTATCCAGGATCTTTTCGCGCGTGACGCGCACGCGACGCTCGGGGTGGCCACCGGTTCCACGCCGGATCTCCTCTACGCGGCGCTGCGCGAGGCCCACGCGGCCGGCGAATTTGACCTCTCCGGCGCCAAGGCTTTTGCCCTGGATGAGTACGTGGGGCTGGATCCGGAGCATCCGGAGTCCTACCGCAATGTGCTGCGCCGCAACCTCGTGGGGGACGATAAGACCGGCCTGACCGAGGAGGGCCTCAATACGCCCGATGCGCAGAACCCGGATCCGCAGGCCGCGGCCGCCGACTACGATGCGAAGATCGGCGCGGCCGGGGTGGATCTGCAGATTCTCGGGATTGGCGCGGACGGCCATATCGGCTTCAACGAGCCGGGCGGCTCGCTGGTCTCGCGCACCCACGTGGAGGCGCTGGCCCCGCAAACCATCAAGGATAATGCGCGGTTCTTCGACGGCGACGAAGCGGCCGTCCCCACCCGCTGCATCACCCAGGGCCTGGGCACCATTATGGAAGCGAAGAAGCTGGTGCTTTTCGCTTTCGGTGCGAATAAGGCGGATGCGGTGCGCGAGCTGTGCGAAGGCCCCATCAGCGCCTTCTGGCCCGCCACGATTATCCAGATGCACCCGGATGTCACCGTGCTCCTGGACGAAGCGGCCGCCGCGCAGCTCAAGCTGACGGACCTGTACCGCGCGCGTTGGGAGATGATCTAAGTGTTTTACCTGGGGCGCGTTCTCAACGGGTACGGCCGCGAGGTTGGGTACGGTATTGAGATCGACGACGCCGGTACGCTGGCTCGGCTGCTCACCGCTGAGGAGGCCGCCGCGGTAACCGCGGGGCTGGCGGCGGAACGGGAGTCGCGCGGGATCGAAGCTCGGGCCGCGGAGGCTTTCGGGCTGGGCGCGGATAATCCGCGGGTGCGCCGGGCGCATGTTATTACTCCGGGCCTCGTGGATATTCACTGCCATGGTGGTGGGGGCTTCGCCTTCCCGGATAACTATGCGGAGGAGGAGATCGCGACCGCGATCCGCACTCACCAGCGCGGGGGGACCACGGCGATGTTCGCTTCCCTGGTGTCGCTGGCGGATCCGCTCCCGCAGATCGAGGCGCTGGTGCCGTTCTGCGAGCGTGGAGAGCTGGCCGGTATCCACCTGGAGGGCCCGTATATTTCGCGGGAGAAGTGCGGGGCGCAGAACCCCGAGGTGATCCGCGCGGTGGACGAGGCCGAGCTGCGTTCCTGGCTGGAGGCCGGGCGCGGTTGGATTAAGACGATGACGGTGGCCCCGGAAGCGGAGGGCGCCCAGCGCGCCGCCGAGCTGCTGCTTGAATATGGCGGCAAGCCGTCCTGGGGGCATTCCCACGGGGATGGCGCGGTCACCCGGGCCGAAATCGCGCGCACCCTGGAGATAGCGCGGCGGCACGGGTACACGCCGCTGGCGGTGCTTGGCGATGGCAGCGGGAGCGCCGTCGGGCAGGAAGCCGCACAAACCGTCACGCATCTCTTCAACGCGATGACCGCTTTTACGCACCGGGCTCCCGGCCCGATCCGCGAGTACATTCAGGCGGCGCGCCGCGGTTTCATCAGCGCGGAAGTGATTGCCGACGGCTACCACGTGCATCCCGACCTCGTCGAGGATGTGGTGGCCTACCTCGATGAGCCGGATCTCGGGGCCGCGAGTGCGGCCGAGCTGGGTATTCCCGGGGCCTTCTTCGTTACGGATTCCCTGGCCGCTGCCGGTATGCCTCCCGGGAAGTACACCCTGGGCGGGCTCGCGGTGGAAGTGCGCGACGGCGCCTGCTACCTGGAAGGTACCGATACTTTGGCCGGGGGTGCTTCGGTCCTGGCCGATCAGGTGGCCCTCTTTGCCGGGCGCGGGAAGCTGACGCTCCCGCAGCTGGTGCGGGCCACGGTGGCCGGGCCGGTCTACGCCGGTGGCGCCTGGGATGCTCCCGGTGTCACGGTGGACTTCACCCCGGGCAAGCCGGTCAATCTGGTCGCCTGGAATGAGGCGATGACCCCGCTGGCGGTTGTCCGCGAGGGAGTGGAAATCTCCCACTCCTAGCCTTCGAGTTCCACGCCGAGGAGCACGGGAGTTTCTACGCCGGAACTCCGTGAGGCTCCGGTATGGCATACCTTGGCCGTCTAACGCTGGGATCCGCGGGGTTCCACGCCGGAACTCGCCGATGGTCCACGTTGGAAGCATTCGCGGGTACGGCAGCACCACAAGCCGGGAAGCGTTCACTGCCTCCCTCGGGCAGGATCGGGCGTGTCGATCCTGCCCCTCTCCACGGGGCGCGGGCTCAGGCCCGCGCCCCGCTTTCTTTGCCCGCCTGGGGGTTTGGGAACTTGGAACTTGATTCGCCGGGGACTTTCCGGGCCCCAAAACAAAGTGGTACTGGAGCTACAACGAACTCCCGATTTTCTGTCGTGCAGTACCACTTTGTGCGTTCCGCTGTCGTGGGGTACCACTTTGTTCGGCAGCAGCAGGTGGAAACGGGTTAGCCCCGGCGGTCCGGAAATGAAGTGCGCGTGAGAGCACCGTTTTCATCTGATTTCGTGTTCCTTACGCGCACTTGACGGAGGCCACGGTTCGAAATGCGCACTTTGAGGAGGCGAGAGACCGGGCCGGCTAACAAAATGTACATGGGTGACAGTTTTTCGGCTGTTTAATGTCCGTGGCGTACATTCTGCGGCCCTAACGGTCTGAAATGCACGTTTTGCAGCCTTGACGCTTGAGAATGAGCGACTCCACCCGCCTCGCGCCGGCGGGAGGTGGGGTGTTTTTCCGGGGTGTACTTCGCATGTACGACATCTGCACTACATCTCTGACAACACATGCCCGCTCCGCAGGTGTTCGTGTGACTATTGGGGTTTGTGAAGCCGGTGAGATTCGCGAGGGCCGGTCGGGGTGCGGAAAAGGGGCACGGACCCGTAAGTCCGTGCCCCTTCGCCTCCTCGTGAGCGAGGTACACCGCGCGTCGCGCGATGTGCGCTGCGAATCACCAGGCAAGTACCAGCTCGGGCCGGGCGAGAGTGCATCGCCTAGCCAGGCCGGCCTGCTCCACCTAGCTCAGCTGGAGCATCACCTTGGACGACCCCGTGGACCGGTCATCGGCGGTGGCGAAAGCGGCTGCGGCGTCGTCGATCTTAAATTCGTGCGTGAGCACGGGCGAAACGTCCAATCCGCGCGCCATCGCGTCAATCGCGGCGTCCATGGACTCCGGGTTGAACCGATACGAGCCTCTGTACGTGATTTCGCGGGTGACCAGTTGCCCGAGCACCACGGAGACCGCGCCGGCCGGCAAGTTGCCCACCTGCACCATGGTGCCGCCGCGCACGGTCGCCAGCAAACAATCGCCGATGGCAACGGCCGCGCCGGACGCTTCGATGGTGACGTCCACGTCGGCGGGAAGCTCCTCACCGGCGCTGCGGTTCACGGTGCTGGTAGCGCCCATCGCGCTCGCGATCCGCAGCGATTCCGCGGCCACGTCGGAAGCAATAACCTCGCGCGCGCCCGCGAATTTCACGGCGGCCACGGCCAGCGCCCCGATCGGGCCCACGCCGTTCACCAGCACGCGCTTGCCGGACAGATCCCCGGCCAGGCTCACGGCGTGCATCGCCACCGCGAGAGGTTCGGCGACGGCGCCTTCCTTCGTCGACACGTTCTCCGGCAGCGCACGGAGCTGATCGGGCCGCACCACCCGGTAGGTGGAGAAACCGCCCTGCTCGTGCGGGAAGAAAGCCGCGGATCCGAAGTAGCGAACCTCGGGCCACAGGTTATCTTTGCCGCGGGTGCTTTCCGGGATATCGTGTTCGCCCACGAGGGTCGGCGGGTAGATCGCCACCCGCTGGCCCACCTCAACTCCGGTCACGCCCGCGCCCACCTGGTCCACCACGCCGGCAACTTCGTGCCCGAGGATCAGCGGTTCGCGCATAATCGCGGTCCCGGAAGCACCGTTCTTCCAGTAGGACAGGTCGGAGCCGCAAATGCCGCCCCATTCCATGCGGACCCGCACCTCGCCTGCGCCGGCAACCGGGTCGGGAACCTCGGTGATATGAATCTGCTTGGGGGTATCGGTACGAACTTGTACAGCCTTCATTAGAATGCATCCTCCTTGAGAGTGAGGTCGCGCCCGGTAATTTCGGGCATGAGCCACGCGGTGATATGGGTGACTCCGGTGTAAACAAACATGAGAATCGCGCAGGCGATCCAGGAACCGCCGAAGAGTTGCACCAGGCCAGCGGCGATCAGCGGGCCGAAACCGGCGGTGATCATATTCGGGATTTCCTTGGCGAGCGCCAGCTGCTCGTAGCGGTGCGCGGAGCCGAAGCATTCGGCCATCGTGATGTTTTCCAGGGAGAACATGGCCAGCACGGTGATGTTGTGCAGCACGATGTACCCGATGAAGAAGAGCAGGGTGGGGGTACCGTAATGATCCACCATCTGCCCGTCCACCAGCTCCGGCGCATTGAGTTCACCCAGGAACTGCGGGGAGACCATGAGCAGGAAGCACGGAATAATGAGGAGAATCCCCAGGCCCGTGACCAGGCGGTAGGTGCGCTCGCGGCCGATGCGGTCGCCGATCCAGCCGATAATCGGCACGGTAATGAAGCCGGCCAGCGAGGAGTAGACCACCACGGCGGAGGCCACGTCCTTGGCCACCAGAATCTGGGCGGTCAGGAAGGTAATGAGGTAGGTCTGCACCATGCCGGAATTACCGGACTGGCCGAAGCGCAGCAGGAAGGCCGCCATGAATGCCTTGAACGACTTCGGGGTTTTGGCGAGTTCTTCCACGGCGGCTTCGCGCTGGGCGGCCGCGGTGGCGCGGGCGTCAGCATTGCCGCGGGCGTCAGCAGCACTGGCCTTCGCGGCCTTAGCAGCCGCCTTCCGCTCGGCGCGCGAGGGAAGCGGTTGGTCGTAGGTGGCCACCAGGGCGGCGTCGTCCAAAATCTCCCCGCTGGTAGCCGCCTCGAAAACGGGCGATTCCTTGAGGTGTAGCCGGATGAACACAGCCAGGCCCATGAGTACAACCGAGGCGATGAAGGGGATACGCCAGCCCCACGCGACCACGGTGTCGGTGCCCATGGTGGCGAGCATGATCGCCCAGATCGCGCCGGCGCCCAGGGTGCCGGTATTGGTGCCGAGGGCCACCAGCGAAGAAATAATGCCGCGGCGTTCCCGCGGGGCGTATTCGGCCAGCATCACGGAGGCGCCGGCAATTTCTGCGCCGGCTCCGAAGCCCTGGATGAGGCGCAGAATCACCAGCATAATCGGCGCCCAGATACCCACCACCTGGTAGGTGGGGAGGAAGCCGATGAGGGTGGTGGCCACGCCCATCATGGCGATGGTAATAAAGAGGACTTTGGTGCGGCCGATGCGGTCACCGAGCCGCCCGAAGTACCAGGCGCCCAGCGGGCGGGCCACGTAGCCCACGCCGTAAATAGCCATGGCCCCGAGGATCGCCATGGACTGGTGGCCGGCGGGGAAGAAAATGTCTTTAAAGACGAGCGCGGCGGCCAGGGAGTACAGCTGGAAGTCCATGAATTCCAGAGCTGTTCCGAGCCAGCCGGAAACCGCGGCTTTGACCAGGTCCGAGGTTGAGCGCGTGGGCACCGGGGCGGTTACTGTTCCCGGCGGGTGTTGTTTGGACATGAGGTGCCTTCCACATTCACTTCGTTGTGTTAACTGAGAAGAAGCTGCTTTCCGGGCGGATTGCCGGAGGGATAAGCGAGCTCCGATGACTTCAGTATCGCGGCGGGAATGCGCCGAAATCACGCCCGAGAGACGGCGATATTTCGATATGTCATATGCGGATTTCGAATAGCGATACGCGGGCGGGGTGGGAGCGGGGTGCTCGCGGTGGGCGTGGCGCGGCGGTAACGCGGGTGGAGTGCCGCGAGATTCCGCGGATAAGTCGCCTACCCGGGTGGGTGCGGGCGGTGGTGGAACGACGACGCCGCCCCGGCGGCGCGCAGCCGCGCGCCGCCGGGGGAGCCGACTCGCCGCGAAAGAACTTGAAATGCGCCAGGTAAATTATCGGAGAGCTCGTTGGTGCCACACAGTCGTGGAGGGTTTTATGCGCATCGACCGACTTGAATGGTTGGAGTCTTTCGTTGCCGTTGCGAAATTATCGTCCTTTTCGCGAGCGGCTCGTTTGCTCCACAGCAGTCAGTCGCGGGTATCGCTCCACGTTGCGAATTTGGAGCGGGCGACGGGCCATACCCTGGTGGATCGCAGCCATGTTCCCTGCACCCTCACCGCGAAGGGGGAAACGTTCCTACCGCGCGCCGAGGAGATCTTGGTGAAGCTGCGCGATGCGGTCGATGAGCTCAATACCGAATCGGGCAGCCTGGTGGGCGCGGTTACCCTCGGGGTGATTCCTTCTATCTCGGCGGTGCTGTGCCCGGGGATGCTGGCGCAATTACAGCTGGAGGAGCCCGGTATTTCCGTTAATTTGCTGGAGCGCACCTCCGCGGAATTATTGGAGAAAGTGGGGGCCGGGCACGCGCAGCTGGCCATCGTTTCGCAATTTAGTTCGCTGCCCTCCATTCCGGATTCGGAGCGCCTGTGGTGGGAGCCCTACGTGGCGGTAGTCCGCCAGAATTCCCCGGATTTTCAGGGCGTGGAGGTGGTGACTCCCGGCGATCTCGCGGAGGTTACCCTGGGGCTGACCGGCGCACCGGGCCTGAGCATCGACCCGGAAATGCGCGCCGCTTTTGATTTATGGGAGCTGGAGCCGCGCATCGCGGACTTCCGCACCGAGCAACCCCAGACCCTTCTTAATATGTGCAAGGCCGGGCTGCTCACCCCGGTTATTAACCTGCTGGCTTTTCGTAGTTGCGATCACGAGGGGCTGCGCGCGATTGCTATCGCGGGTGATTACGGGCGGGAAGTTTCCGTGGTGGCGAATACCGCGGTGCCCCTCACCCCGATCAGCCAGTACGTGCGCGATTTGATCCTGGCGATTCCGCTGCCCGCCGGCGTGCGTTCCCTCCAGCCGCAGCGGAGTGATGCAGGGGATACCAGCTAGAACCTAATCCGGGAAAAGCCTGGAAGCTTTGCGCAAAACATGGCAGCGGAGCTGGAAATCCGCGCCGGCGCCTGGCAAAATTGGGTATGTCGCACAGGGCGACTGTGTCAGAGTGGACACTCTGAAGTTACAGCATTTTGTACATGGCCCGGGTTTCCGGGCGTGGGGGCATTGCGGCCTGCTAAGGGGCGGCGTCGTCGTACCACAACTGCTGGAGCTTCGGGTGCCCGCAACGGCACTCTTCACTCGGATCGTCCGGCACGTACCTGCCGGTGAAGGGACCAGTAATGGCATCTGTAACATTTGAGAACGCATCGCGTATCTACCCGGGGTCGGATACCCCGGCTGTCAATCAGCTCAACCTCGAAATTGCTGACGGGGAATTCCTTGTTCTTGTTGGCCCGTCCGGCTGCGGTAAATCAACGTCGCTGCGCATGCTGGCCGGGCTGGAAGATATTAATGACGGGCGTATCTATATTGGGGACCGCGATGTCACCAATGTTTCGCCTAAGGACCGCGATATCGCGATGGTGTTCCAGAATTACGCTCTCTACCCGCATATGTCGGTGGCGGAGAATATGGGCTTCGCGCTCAAGATTGCGCGCACCCCGAAGGAAGAAATTGATAAGCGCGTCAAGGAAGCCGCCCAGATCCTCGACCTGACCGAATACCTGGATCGCAAGCCGAAGGCGCTTTCCGGTGGGCAGCGCCAGCGCGTGGCGATGGGCCGCGCGATTGTGCGCAACCCGCAGGTCTTCCTCATGGACGAACCGCTCTCCAACCTGGACGCGAAGCTCCGCGTGCAAACCCGCACCCAGATCGCGACCTTGCAGCGCCGCCTGGGCACCACCACGGTGTACGTCACCCACGACCAAACCGAAGCGCTGACCATGGGCGACCGCATCGCCGTGCTCAACTTCGGGGTATTGCAGCAGGTGGGTAGCCCGGATGAGCTGTACAACCGGCCGCAAAACGCTTTCGTGGCGGGCTTCATTGGCTCGCCGGCCATGAACCTCGGCACCTTTAATATTGAGGGCGACGACGCAGTCCTCGGCCAAGCGCGCATTCGCCTGCCCCGCGCGGTGATCGATGCGATCACCCCGGATGACAAGGGCAAGGTAATCCTGGGCGTGCGCCCCGAATCCTTCACGGAGCTCACGCGCGAGCCCGGGGAAAGCTCGGTGCCGATCGTGGTGGATATGGTGGAGAACCTGGGGTCGGATAACTACGTGTATGGCGAGATCGCCGGCGTGGAGAAGTCCGGCTTCGGCTCGGGCGATGGCTCCTCCCAGGTGGTTGTGCGGATCCCGCCCTTCAAGGCCCCCGCGGTGGGTGACACCGTGTACGCCACCCCGAACCTGGATGCTATCCATGTGTTCCACGCCGGGGATGGCACCCGCATCAACTAGCCGGGGGAGCACCCGCGGGGGTAGCACCGCATCGCCTATCCCGGGGTAGTGCCCGCATTATGTAGGCGATGCGAGGCTGCTAAGGCAGTGGCCTAACTTCCAGGGCCGGGGCGCACGCGCCCCGGCCCTGCGTCGTCGTTACTCAATAATGAGCGCGCCATCGTGCCCATGTCGGCCGTGGCGAAAATCACGCGCTTTCAGCTGGGATTATGCATAACCGCGGCACGGAACTGCCCGGACGTGACTTTTCCGCAGTTCAACACGGGTGAGCTGGGCCGCCCGCTCACACGTGCCCGGGCGTTTCTATCCCGGGATTCTGCATACTTTCAGCGTAGTATGCACTCGATGAGACCTACTGCTCAAAACTTTTCAGGCGCGGTGCCTAGACTTGCCAGCATGACGGAAAGTGCCACTCCCGCTGCCTACCCCGGTGCGGGCGTCGTTCGCGCGCTGGCGCAGCGGCCCCGCATTCTTGTTGTCTGTACCGGGAATATTTGCCGATCTCCCATGGGGGAAATCGTGCTGCGCCAGCGGTTGCGCGATGCCGGTATTGATATTGCGGTGGCGTCCGCGGGGGTTTCGAATGAGGAATCCGGCAACCCGATTTACCCGCCCGCTCAGCGCACACTTACCGAACACGGCTATGACCTGCCCGATCACCACCGGGCCCACCGCGTCACCGCCGAAGAGCTGGAAAACGCCGGCCTGATTCTGGCCATGACCACCGGGCACGCCCGGGCGGTGCGCCGGCTGTGCCGCTCCCTTTCGCTTTCGCTGACCAATATTCACCTGTGGACCGAGTTCGCGCTGCCGGGGGTGGGGATCGCGCCGGAGGGCGTATTCGGACACGGCGGCATTCTTTCCGACGACGCCGGGCGCGCCTCGGGCCGCCAGCATTCTTCCGATTTTTATTATTCATCCGGCGAGTACGATGTGCCCGATCCGTGGGGCGGGTCGGCGCGCGAATTCGAAGCGACGCTCGCCTGCGTGGAAGCCGGCTCCGAGCGCCTCGTGGAGCTGCTGCGCGGTAACCTGCCCGCGGCGCGGTGAGAGCTAAGCCTGAGGCGAGCACTCAGCCCGCGGCGCGCACCCGTATAGTTATGCGGCGGCGGAGGGTGTTGTTCGGCACGGTCGCGGTGCTGCTGATTGGCGTTGCTGTGCTGGCCGTGCGCCAGGTCGTGGCCGCCACTTACTATTCTCCCGCAGCTGTGGCCAGCAGATATATGGCCGCCCTCGAAGATGGCCGCGCTCGCGAGGCCCTGGACCTCACCGATCCCGGCGCGCTTTCCGGCTCCCTCGCCCTGCTCAGTGACGAAGTCTATCGCGCTGTTCCCGGCCGCCCCGCCCATTTCCAGGTGCGCGAAACTAGCAGCATCGAAACTGAAACCGGTACCGGTAATGGTGCCGACTCAAGCAAAGCCGCTGGCACCGGCTCCGGTAACGGCGCTGACTCCGGCAATGCCGTTGGACCCGGCACTGAAACCAGCGTGCGCGTGGACGGAGTCGTCAGCTACAACGGCACCCAAGAACCCTTGAGTATCACTCTGGTGCGCCGCGGCACCACCCCGATCCTGAGCCCGCGCTGGCAGGTGAGCGAGGGCGCCCTCGGCCAGCTGCGCGTGGAGCGCGATGCTGATCGCGGCACCGAGCAAGCTTCCGGCAGCGGCACCACGCCCACTACCGGCAGTGAACCGCCAACCGTAGGCAGCGGCTCAGCCTCCACTCCTCCCGCCCTCACCAGCATCAACGACGTGCCCGTCGCCCTCGCGCCGCAGGAACCCGCCCCGGCCTTCCCCGGCGACTACACCGTCGCGGCGCCCGGCGATTCGCGCTACCTCACCTTCGGGGCCGGCGCCACCGCCACGGTGCGGCCCGGCCAGACCGCGACCGCGCGTCTCAGCGCCCAGGCCACCCCGGCCGCGGGTGAACGCGCGGTGGAACTGGTGGAACGCCTCGTGGAGAGTTGCGTGCGCGGTGATGGTACGACGACGCCGCCAGCTGGCTGCCCGGCCGCTTTCCGCAAGGATCGTACGTTCGGGGATACCCGCAAGGAGAAGCTGAGCTGGAAAGAGAAGCCGCAGGTGAGTGCGTCTGTGGAAGGGCTGGGTGGAACCGTGAGCGTGCGAGGAGGCGTGCTGGAGCGCAGCTACGAGTGGCGGCTTCTTGCCCCGTTGAGCTGGGAGAAACGCTCGGATACCGCGCGGGTTTTCGAGCGGGAGCACGCGGTGCGCTTCCGGGTGGAGAACGGGGACGTGGTGCTGGAAAGTGAAAGCCTGCGCTAGCGCGGGTTACCATGGAAAGCGCTAATGACGGCGCGAGAGAAGAGGAAGGACGTATGAGCACCAACGTTGTGGCTGAGATTTGGCGGGAAGGCAACCTCCCGGCGGCGCGGCCTATCGATCATGCCCGGCGGGTATGCACCGGCACCCTGTGGGGCCTGGGCGCGGGCGTGGTGCTCGGACTTATTGCGTTCCCAAATGCTCTGGTCGGTTCGCGTGCGTTCTACCTGATTCCCGCCTTCGCGGTGGTGGCTTTCCTGCTGGCGCTGCCGTGGCTGATTCGCGATAAAACGCCGGCCGCGCCCGGCGTGGACGTGGTTGCTCGGGTACTGGGCACCGACGAAAGCCGGCGCATGCGCACGGTTGGCAATAGCCGCCGCAAGCAGGCGCTCATGGTGCCGGTGGTCGTCCGCCCGGTGGATAAATCCGCGGATTTCCGCACCGTTATCGCGGTGCACGGCGCCGAGCAGGCAGGCTTCGCGGAAAGCAAGCCCGGCACCCTGCTCCCGCTGCGCCAAACCGAAAAAGGCTACGGCGGGCTCGCCAACGTGGAGCAAGCTAGCCCGGAACAAGAAGCCCTCATGCGCTCCTTGGAACAGCGCCCCAAGCTGCTGCCCAATACCGCGCCCGTGCTGCCGTTCAAGCCGCAGTCGCTCGACCGCGTCACCACCGGGGACCAGCTGGAATGGTGGGGTGGAATGATCGCCGGCGCGCTGCTCGCCGCCGTCATCATGGGCATCGTCAGCCTGCTGTAATTCCAAGAAGTACGACGACGCATATATGCACCCGGCCGCTTAGGTGCATCGCGGCGCGGCCATGACGCGAGCCCGCACAACTACATCTCAGGAAGCCATTGCGCACCGCTGGATAATTCAGTTAACATACATTGAAGGCGGACGAGACAGTTGCCGTCGAAACGAACCTAACGCACCTGATAAGCGATGACGCTGATTAGAAATATGCGGGCTCTCACGCCACGGTCCGCCATCCTTGTTTCCTCTCAATACTTATGAGGATCCCATTATGTTTGTGCAAAAAATCAGCTCGCGGCCCGTACTATCTCTCGTGGCTGCTGGAACTTTAGCGCTCGCGCTCGCGGCCGGCGGGTGTTCATCGGAAAAAGGCACGGAATCCGGTTCGGTCGGGGCTGCGCCTACGTCCGTTACCAGCGATGCGCCGGCATCAGCTGCCGGTGGCTCGGATGAAGCTTTCGAGCGGGTTTCCGCAGCTCTCGATGAGGAACTCAAGGAGTCGGGTGCGCAAAAGAACTGGAATATGATCTACGGAGCCGGGAACGCTCGTACTTTAACGGAGCTTTCGGAGCGGGCGATTCCGGGTCATACGGATCTGAAAGAAAAGACCGTACTCTCCGGGAACGGAATAGTTGAAGTGAATGATACGGAGTTGGCTCCCATTGTTGCTCTTGACAAGAAGAATTCTGCGCAACTCGTGAGCGCTCTGGAGAAGAATTTCGGGCTCGGCCCGCTGGACGAGAACACCGCCCTGGATTACGCGGCTGCGTTCTATGTGGAATGCGGTGGCGTTGGCAGGGAACGCGGGGGAGATAAGTGCCAGGCGCCTGCCGGAACTGATGGTTTCGGAGCGCTCCAGACCCTCAACTACGCGGAAGGGAAACTGGTATCGGCCTACTTCTGGCACGTGTCACCTCAGGGAAACCTGGCAGATAACGTCTGGGAAAAGTACGGAAACTCCACCGTCGATTTCGAAGCAACCCGGGGATTCTCCGTGACCGAGAAGTGATGAGGCGGTCAGCCCTTAGCTGGCCAACAGCTTCTGGATGCGCTTGACGGACACCTTTTCCTTGGTGCCCAACTGCTGGGCGAAAAGCGAGACGCGCAGTTCTTCCAGAAGCCAGCGGGCGTGATCGAGCACCCGGGCGCGGCCCGGATCGAAAGCCGCGTAGCTGGCTTCTTCGCGGGCGCTCTCCACCGCTTCCGCCGCGGTTTGCACCTGCCAGGCGAGCGAATCATCGGCTGCCGGATTCACCGCGGCCTTCTCGATGCGCAGTTTCGCGGCCTGGAGATAACGCGGCAGATCCCAGAAGCGCGCTGCCGGCGTGGCCCGCACAAAATCGGCGGGCATGAGCGCATCCAAATGGGCGCGCTCGTCGCTCATTGTGGCAAGCAACGCCACCGAGCGGTTATCCAGCACCAGCTGCTCCACCTCTGCCCAGGCGGCCGCGGCCTTTCCCGCACCCTGTGCGATCAAGAACACTTCGTCCTCGAACTCGTCGCGAGCCCATGCCTGCAATTCCTCAAATTCACGCCCGGAACGCAGCTCCTCTGGACTGGCATCATTGGCCTCACCCCAGCGGTCGGCGAGATTCCGTGCCGCAGCCCACTGCAGATCAGCCACCAATGCCGCAGTAGAAGGAGCCGGGCTACCAGCCAGCTGCAAAGCCAGCTCGCCATCCCAGCGCGAGGTAATCCGGCCCTCGGGCAGCGCCAGCGCATCCGCGAGCAAACGAATCACGCCGCCGCGGTGCACCCGCACCTGTTCACCCGGTTCCGCCACCACATCGAGCACAACCTTTCCGGCGCGATCAGCGAGCGCCGGGTAAGCACGAACCGTCCCGGCCGGGCCCTCAGTTTCGATAACCGCCGGGATAATCCCCTGTTCTACCTCGGGCCAGCCGGTCAAAGCATCCCCGGATGCGAGTTCGGTGGCGGCCGCCTCGGCCGAACTGGTGGTGCTGGACGAACTGGTGGCTGGCGCGCTCGCGGTGGGCTTCGCTGAGTCCGGTGAACCGGGGGCAGGATTCGAACCGGTACTACGAGAGGTAGCGGAAGGTTGCGCCCTGCGCAACCGCGCCCGTGCCTCATCGAGGGCCTGGGCCACCGCCCCAGCCACCACGTTTTCCACCGCCGCCTTCGTTTGCGGAGCAAGACTACGCTGCAAATACTCAAGCGACGTCGATTCCTCAAGCACCGCACCCCGCTCCGAACGCACCCGGAAATTCACAGTCAGATGCGCGGGTAGATTCACCTCCTGCCATGCGGCGTCGTCGATCTCAATACCACGCACGCGGGCCGTAGCCGCGCGAAAAGCCTCCTCGAAAGAAATCGGTCCGCCACCCCGCACGTCACCGCCGCTTGCGTTACCGTCCGCGTCACCCCCGCGCGTACCGGTACCGCCGTGTACGGCCTTTTCCCAGGTGGGCAGCACCGTGAGGATATCGCGGGCTACGTCGGGCGCGGGCACCAGGTTGCGGCGCACGCGTTTGGGCAGCGCGCGGATCGTGGCGACCACGAGTTCGCCCAGCATTCCGGGCACCAGCCAGTCGAAACCCTCCGGGCGCAGGCGCGGGAGCAGCGCGATGGGCACGTCCACGGTGATGCCGTCGTTGAACGAGCCCGGCGCGAAGGTATAGGTGATGGGCAGGGTGATATCGCCCTGGCGCCATTCGGTGGGGAAGTCCTCTTCGGCGGCGCTTCCGCCGGCCCCGCCCAGCAGGAAATCCTGCGTGAAATCGAGCAGTTCGGGGCGGGCGCGGCGTTCTTTCTTCCACCAGGAATCGAAATGCCGCCCGGAGACCACGCTCTCCGGGATGCGCTCCTCGTAGAACGCGGCCAGCGCGTCATTATCAGCCACCAGCCCGTGGCGGCGCAGCTTATCTTCGGTGCGGCCGGCCTCCTCGAGCGCCGCGCGATTGCGGGCCAGGAACTCGTGGTGGGTGCGCCATTCGCCCTCCACAAGGCCGTGGCGGATGAACATCTCGCGGGCCAGCTCGCGCGCCGCATCCGAACCGGAAGTCGCCAGCAGCACGGGGCGGTCCGCCACCAGCGTCACCCCGTAGAGCGTCACCTTTTCATGGACCATCGCCGCGCCGTTCTTCGCCGACCAATACGGTTCCGAATAGGAACGCCGCACCAGCTTCTTCGCCAGCGGCTCGATCCACTCCGGCTGGATCGCGGCCACGGTGCGGGCGAAAAGCCGGGAAGTTTCCACCAGCTCGGCGGCCATCACCCAATCGGGAGTGCGCCGGTGCAGGCCAGAGCCCGGCCAAATCACGAAATGGGTGCCGCGCGCGCCCAGGTAATCGCGGCTGCGCGGGGAATAATTGCCGATATTGGATAGCAGCCCCACCAGCAGCGACCGGTGAATCGCCCCGGATTCCGGGGTATCCGAACCGCGCCCGAGCTCACGGCACGCATGAGCAACCGCCCCGGAATTCGGCGCCCCGCCTAGCTGAGGTGCACCGGCCCCGGCTTCGGTCGCGGCGCGAATCTGCTTCGAGCTGGGTAGCGCCAGGCGGCGGATCGTTAGCTCCAGCGGTCGCGCCATCTGCTCAAGCTGCGCCACCACATCCGCCCACTCGCGATAGCGCAGGTAGTTGAGGAATTCCGCGCGGCACATGCGCCGGAACGCCGAACCGGACAGCTCGCGCGCCTGGGTGCGCAGATAGCGCCACAGCGTCAGATACGCGAGGAAATCCGAGGAGCCGGCCGTGAAACGCGCGTGGAATTGATCGGCCTGGGCGCGTTTCTCAGTGGGACGCTCGCGCACATCCTGCACCGACAGCGCCGCCACCAGCACCAACACTTCGGAAGCGCACCCGTTGCGCTGCGCCTCGATCAGCATGCGGCCCAGGCGCGGGTCGATAGGTAGGCGCGCGAGCTGCCGCCCGATGGCGGTCAGGCGCGGGGCGTGGCGGCTGTCCGCGCCGTCTCGCGCCGCACCAAAGGCGCCCGCAGCCCCATAAGTAATCGCCCCGATTTCTTCGAGGAGCTGGGTGCCGGCCCGCACCGCCCGCGCTTCGGGCGGGTCGATAAAAGGAAAATCGTCGACGGCGCCCAGCCCGAGCGCGAGCATCTGCAAAATCACCGCGGCCAACGAAGTCCGCTGAATCTCCGGCTGGGTGAATTCGGGCCGAGCCAGGAAATCATCCTCGGAATAGAGCCGGATCGCGATCCCGTCCGCAACGCGCCCGCACCGCCCCGACCGCTGATTAGCGCTCGCCTGCGAAATCGGCTCGATGGGCAGGCGCTGCACCTTCGTTTTATTCGAGTAGCGCGAAATGCGGGCGGTGCCCGGGTCAATCACGTACTTGATGCCGGGAACCGTCAGCGAAGTCTCCGCAATATTCGTGGCCAAGATAATGCGCCGGTAGGGCCCGGGCTGGAAAATTCGGTGCTGTTCCGCCGCGGAAAGCCGCGAAAACAGCGGCAGCACCTCCACGGCACCCGGCGCGCTGGAACTCCCCCCGGGCGCCACATACCGTGCCCCGAGCTCATCATCGAGCGCCTTCGCGGTATCCCGAATCTCGCCCTCCCCGGAGAGGAAAACCAGAATATCCCCCTCACCTTCCGCCATGAGCTCCTCGGCAGCCGCCACGATTCCACTCACCTGATCGAGTGCCCCCGCCCGGCCCGGGGTGCGCGGCGCGGTTACGCGCTGCGCACCGGCGTCGTCGTACTGTTCATCCTGGTCAGCGTCCTGTTCCTCATCGAGGGGCCGGTACCGGATTTCCACCGGATACGTGCGCCCGGACACTTCGATAATGGGCGCGGTGTCGCCGGGGCGGCCGCCCGCGCGGTGCTCGCCGAAATGCGCGGCGAAGCGCTCGGTGTCGATGGTCGCGGAGGTGATGATGACTTTGAGGTCGGGGCGCGCGGGCAGCAGGCGCGCGAGGTAGCCGAGGATGAAATCGATATTGAGGGAGCGTTCGTGCGCTTCGTCGATGATGAGGGTGTCGTAGCGCAGCAGTTGCGGATCGGATTGGATTTCCGCGAGCAGGATGCCGTCCGTCATGAGTTTGACGAGCGTGGTGGGGCCCACTTCTTCGGTGAAACGCACCTGATAGCCGACGGCGCCGCCGACTTTCTGCCCCAGTTCGGCCGCGATGCGTTCGGCAACCGAGCGGGCGGCGATGCGCCGCGGCTGGGTGTGCCCGATGAGCCCGGTGATGCCGCGGCCCAGCTCCAGGCAGATTTTCGGCAGCTGCGTGGTTTTCCCGGAGCCGGTTTCCCCGGCGATAATAACCACCTGGTTCGCGGCGATGGCCTCGCGGATCTCCGCGCGCCGAGCGGAAACGGGCAGAGTTTCCGGGTAGCTTATGTGCGGGACGGCGGCTCGGCGCGCTTCGAGTTGCGCGGGGGTGAAGGGCCGCGGCCCGCGCGGGTTGGTGCGGTTGCGGCGGTTGGAACGACGACGGCGCGAAGCGCCACCTCCCTGCCGGCCGGTCAAGCCATCACCGTTGCGCTGGTCGGTGCGGGCATGGCGGTTGGCCTCGCCCTTGCCGGAGGGCGCTGCGGGTTCCTGAGACTTATCCATATCGTGCCTCATTATTCCACGCCTCCCCGGAGCTTCCTACCGCTTGGGGTTGCCCGCGGGCTAGTGAAACAGGTGGGGCCCGGGCGGTAAATAGCATCCGCTTCGGCCAGGTCAATCGGGTCGCCCAGGGCTTT
>NZ_JBOZDP010000021.1:0-19639 GCF_051265835.1 Actinotignum inguinis
GCGCTCGAGCTGGGCGGCAACGTCGCCCATATCCACGCCCACCGCGGCGAGTTCCTCGAAGACCCGGTGTGCCTGCCCGTAGTTTTCACGCACGGTATCCCCGGTGATGTCCGCGTGATCCGCGGTGGCCTCCAGGGTTTTCTCCGGCATGGTATTGACGGTTGCGGGAGCCACCAGCTCGGTAACGTAGAGGGTATCCGGGTAATTCGGGTTCTTCACCCCGGTGGATGCCCACAGCGGGCGCTGGGCATGCGCGTGGTCCGCGGCCAGCACGGTGAAACGTTCGGACGCGAATTTCTTCTCGAAGATTTCGTAGACCAGGCGGGCATTGGCTACCCCGGCCTTGCCGCGTAGTGCCAGGGCTTCCTCGGTACCGATCTTCTCCAGGCGGGCATCCACTTCAGTATCCACGCGGGAAACGAAAAGCGAAGCCACCGAGTGAATATCGCTGAGGGCATGCCCGGAACGCTGGGCCTTTTCCAGGCCGGCGAGGTAGGCATCCACGACCTCGCCGTAGCGCGCCAGGGAGAAAATCAGGGTGACGTTCACGGAGATCCCGTGCCCGATCACTTCGGTAATAGCGGGCAGGCCTTCCTTCGTGGCCGGGATTTTGATCATGGCATTCGGGCGGTTCACCCGGTCCCACAGCTGGCGGGCCTGGGCCACGGTAGCCGAGGTATCGTGTGCTAATTCCGGGGAAACTTCGATGGAAACACGCCCGTCTTCCCCGCCTGTTTCCTCAAAGATAGGGCGGAAAATATCGCAGGCGTCCTGCACGTCCTTGATAATGATGTCGAAAATGGCCTCGTCGCCATCCTTGCCGGCCGCCGCGGTGGCGGCCACCTGCTCGGTATAGCTTTCCCCGTTGCGCAGGGCCGCGGCGAAAATTGTGGGATTCGTGGTCACGCCCCGCACTGTATGTGTATCGATGAGGGAAGCGAGATTCCCGGAGGCAATACGCTCGCGGGATAGATCATCCAGCCAGATACTCACTCCGGCGGCGCTCAAGCTAGCGGTACTCATGCTTGCTGTCCTTTCTCAGTGGTACCCGAAGGCATCCTAGTTACCCGCAGCGTTGCGGATTTCCAGGTTGTGCGGGGCGGGGTGGTCGAGAGTGCGGCCCACCGTGCACGCCCGCTCAATGGCGCGGTCCACCCGCCCCAGTAGCGCGGCGCGTGCCTCTTCTGGCATATCGGCAAATTCCACCTCGAGGGCGGTATGGAAAGCGGTGAAGCGGTTTTCCTCGCGGTTCGCATCCGCACTCACCGTGAACGTGGCGTGATAATCCTCCCCGAGCGCCTGCTCAAAACGGGAATCCGCGCTGAGGGCCTGGCACCCGGCCACCGCCAGCTGCATGAGTTCCCCGGGGGTAAATTGTTCGGGGCCTTTCCCGATTTCCACGCTGGCACCGCGATCATTAACGGCGGTGAAATGAAGATGCCCGATACGCCGGGCAGAGAGCTGAGCCATAGCTACCTCCTTGTTTCTTTCACTTTACGGGAAAGCTCAGCGCTGTGGTGAGCGCGCTTTCCACCAGCGGAAAAGTCCGGCCAAGAAAAGACCGACCGCTGCCAGTACGCAAGCTCCCCAGAGCGCGGGCGTGAAGGAGCCCCCGTGCGCACCGGCACTTGCCGCGGCCCAGCGTGGGGCGACGACGGCGGCCAGTGAGAAACCGAGGAACATGAGGCCGTAGTTGGTTCCGTTATGGCGCGGCCCGAAGCTTTGCATGGTCAGCGGCGCGAAGAGACTCATGGTGCCCCCGAAAGCCAGGGCCACGAGGATGGCTCCGGTGAGGAAGAGCGCCGTCGCCCCGCGCCCGGATAGCGCAAGAAGCGCGAGCCCACCGGCCGCGCAACCGAGCACCGCCACCAGGCACAGCGGGATGCCGATACGGTCGGAAAGCCAGCCCCAGGCCAGCCGCCCGGCCGCGTTCGCGACCGCGAAAAGCGAGACGGTGAGAGCCGCGGTTGCGGCGTCGAACCCAATACTGGTGGCAAGCGGCGCCATATTGGCGTTCACCATGATGCCACCGAACGCGGCCGTAACGAAAATAGCGAGGATGAGCCAGAACGTGGGAGTGGCGAGCATCTGGCGCGGGCTGAGGCTCGCGCGCGGCCCGGCGGCTGCGCCGGTGCCCGCCGGGCGGGGCAAATAGGCCCCGTATTCTTCCCGGAAGGGACGCACCAGGAAGATAACCGCAGCGGCGTTAATGACCGTGAAAGCGATTCCGAGAATCACGAGGGCGCTGCGCACGCCGTATCCGGCGATGAGGTGCTGGCCGGCCGGGGCGATGATCATGGGGCCGATTCCCATCCCCGCGGTGATCAGCCCGGCCACCATACCGCGCCGGTCGGGGAAGAAACGCATGGTATTCGTGAGCGCGGCCGAGTAGAAGAGGCCCTGGCCGCCGCCGGTGACCAGCCCGTAGCTGAGCACGAAAAGCGAGAGGGAAGGTGCCAGGCCGGCCAGGATATGCCCCAGCCCGAAGCAGATACCGCCCACCGCCATCATCTGGGCCGCGTAGCCGCGCCGCAGCAGCGTACCCGAAGCGATCATAATGAAGGGCACCACCAGGGAGGCGAGCCCGAAGGCCAACATAATATCCGGGGGTGCCCAGCCGCGGCTGGCGGCGAGCGGGCGCACAAAAATAGAGAAGGCGGTGAGCGCCCCGGTGGTCATAATGGCGAGAAGTGTTCCGATAAGAACGCGGCTGCGGCGCGGCATCGTTGCCGGCGGCCGGGCGGCAGGTTCCTGAGCGGCGGGGTGAGTACTGGTCACGTTAGTCGTAATCTCCATTTTTCCAGAGCCGCACCGGGGCTTCGCACCCGGCTTGCATAGCGGCAAATGTTTCGGGTACGTCGATAATGCGCTGATTCTTCGAGCCGCGGAAGGTCAGGTCCCGAATGAACTGGGATTGGATAAAGGGCCCGTCCACCAGCACGTCCACGTGAGAAAGAAGTTCGCGTTTATCTTCGGTTTCTTCCAGGAGCTGCTCGAAGGTGTATCCACTCCAGCTCCAAATTGTTTTGGTATTCCCGAAGCGCTCGCGGAAACGCCGCGCCAAAGGCAGGAGAACCGGGGTATTGAGGAAAGGTTCCCCGCCCACGAAGGACACCCCGGCCACGTAGCTTTTCGCGCAGTCCGCGAGGATGCGTTCTTCGAGTTCTTCGGTATAGGGGGTGCCGTAGCGGAAACTCTGGGCCGCCACGTTATAGCAGCCCGGGCATTTGAAGGGGCACCCGGATACGTAAATTGCGCAGCGTACCCCTTCCCCGTCCACCATGACAAAGGGCTTGTAATCGGCAACGTAGCTGCGGGACAGGCGCCGCCCATCCCAGGCGCCCGGGCGCTTGGGCTGGTGCACCCCCGGAGCATCCGGCGGGGTGGTGAGCAGGCGCAATTCTCGCATTCTTCCTTACCTTTTCACAGTCCCTGAGTCGCAATACTCCCCGCGCCCGGCACATTCGCCGAGTGCGGGGAGCCTTGCGATAGTGCGCCCGCGAGGAGCTTAGGCGCAGGGACCGTCCATGTGCTTGACACGGGAAATGATTTCCTCGTGCCGGCCGTGCACCATGGGGCGCTTGACCGGGTTGCCGAGGTACCCGCAGGTCCGCTTGACGACGTCGCAACGGTCGGGATCATCATTGCCGCAGTTCGGGCACTTGAAGCCTTCCGCCGTGGGATCGAATTCCCCGCTGAAGCCACATTCGTAGCACTTATCAATCGGGGTATTGGTACCCAGGTAGGCCACCTTATCGTAAGCGTAATCCCATACCGCTTCCAGAGCCGCGGTGTTGTGGGTCAGCTTGGGGTACTCGCAATAGTGGATGAAGCCACCCTTGGTGTACTCCGCGTAGGGCGCTTCGAAGTCGATCTTCTCGAAGGGAGTGATCTTCTTGCGCACATCGTAATGGAAGGAATTTGTGTAGTAATCCTTCGCGGTGATATCCGGAACCGCACCGAAACGCTCGCGGTCCATGGAGCAGAAACGGTTGGTCAGGGACTCGGCCGGGGTGGAGTAAACGGAGAACCAGTAGGGGTACTCCTTCTTCCACTGGTCAGCGTACGCGCTCAGGCGGCGCACGATATCCAGCGTGAATTCCTTTGCTTCGGCATTGTGCTCCCACTCGGGGCCGTAGAACGCGGTAGCCGCTTCGTACAGGCCGATGTAGCCAATGGACAGCGTGGAACGCTGGTTGTGGAAGAACTTGGTCACATCCTCATCGCCCTCTTCCGCGCGGATACCCAGGGCACCGTAGCGGTAGAGAATGGGGGCGTTTTCCGGAGTGGCATCCTCGCAGCGCTGGGCGCGGTAGACCAGAGCTTCCTTAACCACCTGCATGCGCTCATCAAAGATCTTCCAGAAACGCTGCTTATCCCCGCGCGCCTGCAGTGCAATACGCGGCACGTTGAGAGTGACCACGCCCAGGTTATTACGCCCGGCGTTCACGGCCTCACCGGTTTCCGGATCCACCCACTTGGGCAGGAAGGAACGGCAGCCCATCGGAGCCTTGTAATCACCTTCCAGTTCGGTGAGGCGATCATAAGAGAGGACATCCGGATACATGCGCTTCGTGGAGCATTCCAGCGCGAGCTGCTTGACGTCGTAATTAGGATCCTCGGGATTGAGGTTAACTCCGCGGCGCAGCCCGAAAACCAGCTTCGGGAAGATCGCGGTGTGGCCATCGGCCCCGATGCCCTTAATGCGAATGGTGAGGATTGCCTTCTGGATTTCGCGTTCGAAACGGTTGGTACCCAAGCCGAAACCAAGGGTGACGAAAGGAGTCTGCCCGTTCGAGGAGTAGAGAGTATTGATCTCATACTCCAGGGACTGCATGGCATCGTAGATGTCTTTCTTCGTCTTTTCCCAGCAGTACTCATCGCGCTTATCTTCAGCGACCCAGCGCTGCGCATCCTTGAGGTGCTTGGCGTAATTGAGTTCCGCGTAGGGGGCAAGCACCTCATCGCAGCGATCCACCGAGCAGCCACCGTACTGGCTGGAGGCCACATTCGCGATGATTTGGGCGATCTGCGCGGTTGCGGTGTTAATGGAACGCGGGGATTCCACCCGGGCGTTGCCGATCTGGAAACCATCGCGCAGCATGCCTTCAATATCGATGAGGCAGCAATTGGTCATGGGCTGGAAGGGGTTGTAATCCAGATCGTGGAAGTGGATATCGCCCTTAATATGAGCATTGGCCACCGCCGGGGGCAGCAGGTACTTGAGAGCGTATGCCTTGGCCACCGCACCCGCGGTCAAATCACGCTGGGTGTTAAATACAGTGGAGTCCTTGTTCGCGTTCTCATTGACCACGGTCTTATCGCGCTGCATGAGCTTATCCAGGGAACGCGAAATATCCATGGCCTGTTCGCGCGCGGTATCGCGATCGTGGCGGTATTCGATATAGGCACGCGCCACCTGCGGGTAGCGGGAGGCCATGAGCACGTTTTCCACTTCCGTTTGAATGGTGGGAACGTCAAGCTTCTCAGCATCAAGATGATCGATCACCGTACGGGTGGCTTCTTCAACGAATGCGTAATCGTCAATGCCCTGGCTGTTCATTGCCAGCGCGATTGCGCGGTAGATCTTACCGGCGTCAAAGCTAACCGACCGACCGTCACGCTTGGTAACAGCTACCCCCGTGGTCGTTGAGGTATCAATCAACATCTTGTGCCTCCGTAAAAATCGAACACTACATATAGTAGTCGTCCGGAATGACACCGGTGTGCTTTGTAGGCCACACGGGCGCGTTTTTTGCGCCGCGGGCATCCCCACCACCCCCGTAAAGGGCGACGTCGCGCCACTCTCAGCTCCACCCCGCCCATTTTATGATGTGTGACACATTTTCACAGGGCCGCGTTTCGCGGCATACATACACTCTCACCACTACCCCTAGGGGCATCGGCCGCCCGCCACCCCTACATCTTGCGATTGGGGAGAAAACGGCTCGAGGGAGCCATTTACGCCGCAAACCAACCCGCGGGCAGCTGGCGGCGTCGTCGCACTTCATCGCGGCAAGCCACAATTTAGGTGGTCTAGCTCACAAACGGGCCGGTAACGCCAACGTAAGTTAACGCAACACTGTTGCACCCGTTTATTATTGGAGGTGGTGGCGTACGCCACCCGGGTACTCAACCGAGAATCCGCTCGAGATGCCAGCGCTGCCGTCCACGCGGACAGCGCCGGCCCATATAAATGGAGTTTCAGCTATGAGTGCACCAGCTGACACTGCTCTTCCTCAGTATTCCGAGGAAGAGGAAAAATATATTATCCGGAACCGCCATGGTGTTCCGGTCGGAACAAAACCGCATACGAAGTGGACGCTGCCGCGCATCGCGGTGTGGGTCCTCGTCACAGCCCTCGGTGTTGCGGGCTGGTACATGCTCGCCTTCTATCGCGGTGAACAAGTTAATACCGCGTGGTTCGTGGTGACGTCGGTCTGCACCTACATGATCGCCTACCGCTTCTACGCGCTCTTTATTCAAAAAACCATTATGAAGCCCGACGATTCCAACGCGACGCCGGCCGAACGCATCAATAACGGACGCGACTTCGACCCGACGAACCGCGTGGTCCTCTACGGGCATCACTTCGCCGCTATCGCCGGTGCCGGCCCGCTGGTGGGCCCGGTACTGGCCGCCCAGATGGGCTACCTGCCCGGCACCCTGTGGATTATCTTCGGGGTGTGCGTGGCCGGTGCCGTCCAGGACATGCTTGTCCTCTTCTTCTCTATGCGTCGTGGCGGGCGCAGCCTCGGCCAGATGGCCGTGGACGAAATCGGGAAGGTCGGCGGGGCCGTGGCCGCGGTCATGATCCTCGTCATGCTCATGATCGTGCTGGCCGTGCTCGCCATGATCTGCGTGAACGCGCTGGCCGATTCGCCGTGGGGCGTTTTCGCCGTCGGTATGACCATCCCCATTGCGCTGTGTATGGGCCTGTGGCTGCGTTTCGTGCAGCCCGGCAATATCACGATGGTGTCTATTGTTGGGTTCATTGCGCTGCTCGGTGCGATTATCGGGGGCCGCTACGTGGCGGAATCCGATTTCGGCCAGGCTTTCCTGCACCTATCCCCCACCACCCTCGTGTGGTGCATGATTGTGTACGGTTTCTTCGCGGCGGTGCTGCCGGTATGGCTGCTCCTCACCCCGCGTGACTACCTGTCCACCTTCATGAAGGTCGGCACCATTGTGGTGCTGGCGTTGGGCATCCTCATCGTGCGCCCGCTGGTGGAAATGCCGGCCGTCACCGAATTCGCCTCGAATACGGACGGGCCGGTGTTCGCCGGGGAACTCTTCCCCTTCCTCTTTATTACCATCGCCTGCGGGGCGCTCTCCGGGATGCACGCAACGGTGTCCTCAGGTACTTCCCCGAAGATGATCCAGAAGGAATCCCAGGTGCGCATGATCGGCTACGGCGGCATGCTCATGGAATCCTTCGTGGCAATTATGGCGCTGGCTGCGGCCTCCTCCCTCAATATGGGTATCTACTTCGGTATGAATACCTCCGAGCACACCACCGATAAGCTGGCGGGCACGGCCATCGTGCAGATGACCGATAACCGCGCCGAACTTTCGGCTGCCGCGGTGCAAAACCTCGCGGTCACCGATACCCACGGCAATTCGGTGGAAGCCCGGTGGGAATCCTGGGATGAGAACGGAAATGAGAAAACCTACGTGGGAGCGGAGGCCTTCGACAAGGTCGCCGAGGACGTTGGGGAAACCTCCATCACCTCGCGTACCGGTGGTGCGCCCACCCTCGCGGTAGCTATCGCCCATATTCTGCACCAGGTAGGTGGCGGCCAGGCCATGATGGGCTTCTGGTACCACTTCGCGATTATGTTCGAGGCGCTCTTCATCCTCTCCGCGGTGGACGCTGTGACCCGCGTGGCCCGCTTCCAGCTGGGCGACGCCCTGGGCAATGTGCTGCCCAAGTTCAAGGATCCCTCCTGGCGAGTGGGCGCGTGGATTACCACGGCCGTGGTGGTGGCGGCCTGGGGTTCGCTGCTGCTCATGGGCGTGACCGACCCGCGCGGTGGTATCCAAACCCTCTACCCGCTCTTCGGCGTAGCCAACCAGCTCATCGCCGCCCTGGCGCTTATTTTGTGCACCGTGGTGGTGGTCAATAAGGGCTGGGCGAAATGGGCTTGGATCCCGGGCATTGCCGCAACCTTCGACCTGGTGGTCACCTTCGCGGCGTCCTGGCAGAAGATTTTCTCCACCGACGCCGCCATCGGGTACTTCACCCAGAACACCAACGCGAAGGCGGCCCTCGCCAAGGCGCAGGCCGCCGGCGATACCGAAGCCATCGGTATCCAGTCCGCGATTGTGCGTAACACCTTCATCCAGGGATGGCTCTCCGTGATCTTCCTGGCCACGGTGGCCTTCGTGCTGGTTTGCGCGATGATCAAGATCATCCGGGTGATTGCCGCGAAGAAGTACGTCACTTCCGAGGATCCCTACCGGGAGTCCAACTTCTACGCACCCACCCAGCTCTTCCCGACCAAGTTGGAGAAGAAGGTGGTGGCGGAATACGCCGTCGTGGGCGACCCGGCGTTGATTCCCGGTTTCGATCACCGTAAGGGCGCGGCACCGCACGGTGCGGGTGCTGGTTCTGGCGATGGTTCTGGCGATGGTTCTGGTACGACGGCGCCCGCAGCCAAGGCGGGCTCTGCCAGCGACGCGGATTCTTCCGAGTCCGCCCAGCACTAGGAGATCAGGTCCATGTTTATTACCCAGCTTCGCGCCTTCGCGGCACATGCTCGCAGCCTGTGGCGGGACTTCACCGGCGAATCGGCCTACGACAAATACGTAGCCCGGCATGCCCGTGAACACCCCGATCATCCGCCGCTTGCCGAACGTGATTTCTGGCGTCAGCGCGCAGCCTTCGACGAGGAGAATGTCTCCACCGGCTGCTGCTAAGCGCTGGGCGCTGGGCGCTGAACAGGTGCCGGGCGCTGAGCTGGCATGAGGCGCCGGGCTGGAAACTGGCCAATAACACCGCTCCCCGAACCTCGGACTTCGGTCCGCCGTTCGGGGAGCGGTGCTTTGTCCCACTTCCATGTGCCCCACTTCCCGCTCCGCACAAAATGCAACAGCAAATACATTAAGTTTTCCAAATCATGCACTGGGGTTGCTTTCTGCGGCACCTACCGCCATAGCGTTGCTTTCTGCGGCACCTACCGCCATAGCGTTGCTTTCTGTGGGCCCCGCCGTCATGACGTTGCTTTCTGCGGCACCTACCGCCATAGCGTTGCTTTCTGTGGGCCCCGCCGTCATAGCGTTGCTTTCCACAAGACCTACGGTCGAGAGGATGCATTTTCCGGTCTCCGAGAGGGCACCCGCGGCGATCACGAACAAAGTGGTACTGGAGCTACAACCAATACCCGATTTTCTGTCGTGCAGTACCACTCTGTCAGGCCCGACGTTCTCCAGTACCACTACGCCAACCAAACCCATCTGCAACACCGGTATACCGATATGACTCACCCCATCCCCAGCCAATCCACATACGCAGTCCGCCTCGCGCGCCCGCAGAGCCGGAGCTCCGCAGCGGCGGGGCGGGGTGTTTTTCCTGAGGTGTACTTCAAACGTACGACAAATGAAGTACAGCTCTGAAAACACGTAGTGCCTCGCCGGTTCAGAAAGCGCGATCTAGTCCGCCCGGTTCAGAGCGCTCGGTCTGGCCCGCCCGGCTCAGAGTGCCTGTCCGGACACCCCGAAAGACCCCGCACCGAAAGCCCCCGCACCGAAAGACCCACCCACCGTGGGACCTCGGGCCTAGACGCGGCGACGACCGGCCTCTCGCGGCGAAAGTGGCGCACACTTGTGTGGCGTCGTCGTACCTGGTCCCTATTACTGATCGCCCGGCCGACCTAGGATGAAAGAGAGGCAAAGGAGCCTCATCATTTTATGTCGAGGTAATTATGGGACGTTGTTTTTCTGTATCCACACACAAGAACACCTCGCGTCCACGCCGGCTGCTCCCCCTGCTCGGGGCGCTCGCGCTGGCTCCCGTTGCCCTAGGTTCGTGCGCCGCATCCGCGAGCGCGCCCGCCGGTGCGGCAACTGTGCACGGAGGTGAAGCAAATATCGTACTGCCTGACCTGTCGGGCGTGAGCGCGGTGGGCGGGGTTTCCGGCCGGCTGCTCCTCCTCATCGGGGTGGGGGTATGCGTGCTGGGACTGTGCTTCGGGCTCATCACGTATATGAATCTGCGTAAGCTTCCGGTGCATCGGGCCATGGCCGAGGTCGCGGACCTGATTTACGAAACCTGCAAGGCCTACCTGGTCAAGCAGGGGCGATTCCTGCTGGTGCTCTGGGCCTTCATCACCGCGGTGATCGTGGTCTACTACAAGTTCCTCGTGGGCTTCACGTGGGGCAAGCTCGCGATTGTGGTGGCGTTCTCGCTGCTGGGTATGGGCGGGTCCTACGCGGTGGCGTGGTTCGGGATTCGCGTGAACACCCTGGCCAATGCGCGCACGGCTTTCGCTTCGCTGCGCGGGCGCCCGCTGCCGCTGCACCAGGTGCCGCTGCGTTCGGGGATGTCCATCGGGATGGTGCTCATTTCCCTGGAACTGCTGATGATGCTCGTCATTTTGCTGTTCCTGCCCGCGGATGTGGCCGGGGCGTGCTTTATTGGCTTCGCCATCGGGGAATCCCTGGGGGCGTCGGCCCTGCGCATCGCCGGTGGTATTTTCACGAAGATTGCCGATATTGGCTCCGACCTCATGAAAATCGTGTTCAAAATTGATGAGGACGACCCGCGGAACCCGGGTGTTATCGCCGATTGCGTGGGTGATAATGCCGGGGATTCGGTGGGCCCCTCCGCGGACGGCTTCGAAACGTACGGGGTGACCGGGGTGGCGCTGGTGACCTTTATTGTGCTGGCCGTTCATGATCCGGCGCTGCAAGCCACCCTGCTGGTGTGGGTGTTCACGGTGCGGGTGGCGATGATTATCGCCTCGGCCTTGGCCTACGGGCTCAATGCGCGCCTGGCCGCGACCCGCTACGCGCAGGCCACCACCCTCAATTTCGAAAAACCGCTGAGTTCACTCGTGTGGCTCACCTCGATTTTCTGCATTGCTTGCGTGTACGGGATCTCCTGGCTCGTTTTGGGTGGGCACGACGGCGCACTGTGGCTCGCGCTCGCCACGATCGTCACCTGCGGGACTCTCGCGGGGGCGCTCATCCCGGAGCTGGTCAAGGTCTTCACCTCCACGACCTCGCGGCACGTGCGTGAAGTGGTGAAAAGTTCGCGCCAGGGCGGGGCTTCCCTCAATATTCTCTCCGGCGTGGTGGCCGGGAATTTCTCCGCTTTCTGGCTGGGTATCACCATTGTGGGGCTCATGGCCGGGGCATTCGTGATCGCGGATGCCACCCTGCGCGAGTTCATGCTAGCGCCGGCGGTTTTCGCTTTCGGTCTGGTGGCTTTCGGTTTCCTGGGCATGGGACCGGTGACGATCGCGGTGGATTCCTACGGGCCGGTGACCGATAACGCCCAGTCGGTTTACGAGCTCTCCCGCATTGAGGCCCTTCCTGATATCGACGCCGACATTCGCTCCGGTTTCGGTTTCGCGCCGCAGTGGGATCGCGCCAAGCTCATGTTGGAGGAGAACGACGGCGCCGGCAATACTTTCAAGGCAACCGCCAAGCCGGTGCTCATCGGTACCGCGGTGGTGGGTGCCACCACGATGATTTTCTCCATTATTATCGGGCTGACCGGCGGGCTGACCGCCGGGATCGAGATGCTGTCGCTCATGCACGCCCCGTTCCTGCTGGGGATTATCAGCGGGGGTGCGGTGATCTTCTGGTTCTCCGGGGCGTCGATGCAGGCGGTGACCACGGGGGCCTACCGGGCGGTGGAGTTCATCAAGGATTCCATCCACCTGGATAAGAATGCGGAGCGGGCTTCCCATGATGACTCGCGGCGCGTCGTCGAAATTTGTACCCAGTACGCGCAGCAGGGAATGCTCACGATTTTCCTGGCGGTTTTCTTCGCCACGCTGTCCTTCGCCTTTATCGAGCCGTACTTCTTCATCGGCTACCTCATTTCCATCGCTATTTTCGGCCTCTACCAGGCTATTTACATGGCGAATGCGGGCGGGGCCTGGGATAACGCGAAGAAGATCGTGGAGGTGGATTTGCACGCGAAGGGCACCGCGCTCCACGATGCCACCATCGTGGGTGATACCGTGGGCGATCCGTTCAAGGACACCTCCTCGGTGGCCCTCAACCCGATTATTAAGTTCACCACCCTCTTCGGCCTGCTCGCCGTGGAGCTGGCCGTGAGCCTCAATGCCCAGAATCTCACCGCGGTGGTCACCGGCCTGGCGGTGTGCTTCGGGGCCCTCGCGCTCGTCTTTATTTACCGCTCCTTCTACAGCATGCGAATCCAGGCCTCCACGGAGGATCCGCTGCTGGACGAGCCCGCATCCGCATCAGAATCTGCATCCGCATCAGAATCCGAACCCGGATCCGGATTCACCTCTGAACCCACCTCTGAACCCGAGAAGGGAGTCCTGGCATGAATATCGCCGTGCACTGGTCCGGCGCTCAGCTCAGCCCGGAAGGAAAAATAGCCGGCCAGGATGCCGGCGCCACCCTGCTGCGCCGCCTCCTGCGTATTTTCCCGGATGCGGTGGTGCTTGACCCGAGGGCAGTATCCGCGGAAGATCTCGCCCCGGATACGGTGGTCATCACCATGGATGTGCATGATACCCCGGCCCTGTGGGCGCGCCTGCGCAAGGCTGGCCGGGCAGCGGCCGGCCACGCCGCCGCGGGCCAGGCGTCCGCGGGCCAGCTCGCCCCGCGCCTCATGAATTTTGTGTGGCTGCCGGTGTCCACCCTGGCCAGCGCGGAGGAGATCGCCCCGGTGGCCCTCTCCTGCGCGCTCTTCCCCACCTTCGCCAATTCGGAGCGCACCGCCGGTGAGATTCGCGAGATGGTGAATAAGTGGACGGTGCCCCCGCTAGCCGGGCGGCTCAAGCTCGGCTGGGTGAATCTCGGTTTCCGCCTCGACCACGTGCAAGAGCGGCGCGAACCGGAGGTCCCGGTGGTGCTCTACCCCGCGATTTACCTCTCGGCGCGCAAACGCCCCGATTTCTTCATGGATGTGCTCAGCCGGGTGCGCGAGCTCATCCCGCTCACGGTGGAGATGCGTCTGCACGAAGCACACCTGGTTTCCGAGAAAGCCATGCGGTATTCGCGCCTGCCGTGGATGCACGTGGGGCCGCTGACCGATACCCGCACCTCGTATTACCAGGCCCTCGCCCACACCACGGCCTTCCTGGCCACCGCCGCGGAGGAATCCTACGGGCTCTCCTACGTGGAGGCCCTGGGTGCCGGGGCACTCGGGGTGTTCCCGGATGTGCCCTGGGCCCGCGCGCTACTGCCGGAAAACTATCCCTTCCTCTATCCGGATGGTGATATTGCGGCCGCGGCGGCCATGCTGACCCGGGTCCTCACCCGCACCGCGCAGTGTCGGGCGGATCTGGACGCGGCCTGCGGCGGGAGTTTCCGCGAGTGGATCGCCGCGCATCACTCCGATGATGCGTTCGACCGCGAGATCGTGGCCGCGGTGCAGCGCTGGTTCGGGTAGCGCTGCTTCGCGTATCACCCACGAGCACATATAACGACGGCGCCCGCGGCGCGCCCCGTGTTTTATTCCTCGGTGATAGCGGGGGCGGGGCGTGCCGTGTAGGACGCCGTCGTACCAACAAGACGGTACGCGACCGTACGGTTAAAGAAATCGACGACGACGCCAATTCCCAGCGCCATAATCGCGGTGCCAATGCCGATAACGCCGTTGCTCAAATCGAAGCGGAACAGCACGAGGGCGATGAGGACCACGATGAAATCCTGGGCCACGCGGAAGGTGCGGTAGGAGTGGCCCGGGAAGCGGCGCAGGAGTACGGGGACGATGCAGTCGGCGGCGCCCTGGCCGATGTCCGGCGTGATATAAAGCGAGAGCCCCAGCGCGAAAATCATCAGGCCGATGGCCAGGTGGGCGAGCATTCCCGGGATGGAATACGTGAAAACGTAGATGGAGTCGAGGATGCTGGTGAAGCTGGTGACGAGCACCCCGACCAGGGTGAAATTGAGGACGGTGCCCAGCCCGAGGACTTTGTGGTCGAAGGGGAAGATGAGCGCGATGAGGGCGATATTGACCACCGGGACCACCCAGGAGAAGGACAGGCCGGTGATATGGCTGACGCCCTGGAGCAGGGCGGTGAAGGGGTCCACGCCGGCGTGACCTTTGAGGGCCACCGTGATGCCGATGGCGGTGAGAATCACGCCGATGAGGCAGACCAGCGAGCGGCGCAGCAGGCTGCCCGGGCGCAAGGTCCATTCGCGGGCGCAGCACAGTGTCTCAAACATGACGAGCTACCTTCTCAATCTCAGGGAAGCCGCCGTGCCACACCGCGGCATCACCAGCGTAGTGCATGCAAGCCGGCAATTCCTGGGCCGTGGCGGAGGTCGCTTTACGAACATGAATGATTCGCAGTAACTCCGGGAACTAACAGCAATAGATTTCCGAGCTTTCTACCCTACGGTGGGCACTCTGATCCAAATACGGCCAGAATGCTCACCGTAGGGCAATAAACTCAGAATTTACAGAGCTACCAGTCGATTTCACGCGTGCCACGGGCGTGCAGTATAAGCCTCAATAAACGAATCTGCGTTGAGCTTGTAAAGCTTGAGAAGCTTACCAACATCAGAAACGTTTCGATATGCCCCATTTTCGGATAGATCTTCAGCGAACTTTTCTATGGATTTCCTGAGGTTTGTAAGGCTTTGCCGATCCATCACTCTGCACCCCTGCGGGATCGCGGCATGAGAGTCAAACTCCGCAACCGGATTCACTAGCACCGGTATTGCCTTTCGGCCTATATGGTTTTCTTCAAACCAGTCCATCGCCTGCGACAATTGCGCGGCATTCCTTTTTGGAATTGGCTTATCCGATTTGACTTCGTTCTTCGCCTCAATCACATAGTACACACCCAGCTTCACTTCCCAGAGATTGTCCGGGCCATGATCCTTTTCTTGATCGGGTTGTTGGCCATGAAAACCTATGTGTTCAGCTAGATCATTCATTGCCTTTTCGAAATCCTTGTGGTCGACCCCCCAATCGAGTTTCTTTAAAATAGAATCGAAACCTCGTGAAACGGCCTCTGCCGATGAATACTTTTGCAGGGTCTCTGCGGACTGTTCGGCCTGCTTACGAATTAGCTCTTCCGCTTCTCCAATGCAGGTTAAATTCTCAGGATAAAGAAGCTGTTTGTTGATGTCATGTGCCGATTTTTGAATCTTTTGCGCCCGTAACCTGGAAAAGAAATTGGTGTATTTAGCAAGCCGCTGCGTCTGTATTGCCTTAACCGCAGAGTTGGCTGGGAGCATATTCACAAGCTCTTGCTGATATCCAGCTGCTGTCTTGTAGTCTCGTCCGAGAGCCGCATTGAATGCGGCACGTTCGAGCTCTGCCGCACTCGAATTGACGCCGGGAGAGTATTTAACTCTCTCCAACCTATCCTTCATAAAGTCGATCCATGCAGGATCTCGATCAAGACACTGTTCGATAACATCACGAATATCATCTAAGTTAAACAGCTTTGGAGCTATATATTTTCTTCCTATATCAAGCTGTTCCCGAGTTACAGGTGAAAAGAGATGGTAGCTTTCAGGATGATTTAGACGTTCAATTAATCTCTTCCCCATAAGGAGAACTACGGCATAGTCTTCATTTGACCGTGTTGCCCTTCCCATACCCTGCTCAAGGCGTTGAATTTGAGAGCCAAGTAGCGCCTTAGAATTACCCATGTGCGCTTGCGCGAGACGTTCCGAAGCGTCAAGAGCCTCAGGAAGACCATCTACCACGAGAATACGACACACATCGCCGGGCAGATTGACACCATCATATCTATTGACCAATACCACAAGGCCTTTGCGAGAATTCTCCTCCAGTTCTTTTATCCCCGCGTCGATATTATCTTTATCAAGGACTAAAGCTGCGTCATCTTCCCACCGCTTTGCACGCTGCCAACTTGGAACAATAACGACAACATTTCGCTCTTCCGCAAGAGATACAATGAAATCCCGGATCTCTTCATCCGTCGCATTTGGGTCAATCTCTTCAGGAAGCAGGATCATTCGGTCCCCCACATCCCCTGCATCGAAAGAGAAAATTGGAGCTGAGACAGATTCAGGCTTAGCACCAAAATGCTTTATCAGAACCGAATCATCTGGGAGAGTGGCTGTAAGATACACCCTGCGCTGAGCGCAAGCGAATCCGAGTAAAGTATCCGTCGGAAAGCATGGGGGAAATATCTCAATTGCATCACCAGTAACCACAGCGGTACATATTGGAAGAACATCGGCAATAAGCGGCCAGCTCCACATCAATTCATCACTTTCTGAAATCGGATGGATGATGGATGCGACTTGCTCCTGCTTACTTTGCCATGCCCAAAACGGAATCTCCTGTATAGCATCTGCGCGTTTCGCTTTCAGGTCTAGCAGTCCATGCTGCGATTGTTTCTTTAGATCCTCCTCAAACAGCTGGAGCAGCTCCTGATACTCTTTTTCAGTGTTAATACAGAGCTTGAATACGTCACTTGCCTGAGAAACGCAAGCGTGAGCGTCATCAATAACAATACCCGCCAATTGGGTTTTGGCGGGCCTACTAGCATTACCTCCGACACCAAAAACAGAAAAACCGTTAAAGAGCTTCTGAAAGGTCTCGACGAGAACTGCATTCCCCTGTTGGTACTCCGATGAATTGATATTTTCAGCGACCTCAATGCCTAATTGTTGCGCTTCAGCCTGCACCTGGCGAATCAAAAACCTATTGGGAACGAGATACGCAACCGGTCGAATGCCCTCGTTAAGCCAGCTGCGAGCGATAAGCAACCCAACTAGAGTTTTTCCAGCGCCCGTGTTCATTTTAATTAATAAATCTCGCTCATTCCTACGGCCGTGCCACTCGGATAATACTCGCTTTTGCCCCTCCCGCAGTGTTTGAATTTTTTTGTCTAGGTCATTGAATAAATCAAATGGATCTGTGGGGGAATCGCCATAAGAGGGTAACCCCTTTCCTAAAGTAGTAAAATCTATTTTCACCTTCAGAATTCATCTTTCTACCGTAAAAATACAGTCGAGCTAGACATGTAAATACCTGTTCAAGTGAGCTAAATACTTAAACTGCGCCCATATTGAGTAAGCAAGGGGCTGGTAAGAAACCCGTCATAGATTTCCTACCAGCCCCTCACGTTAGCCATGCAGCTAGCTCAGTTGGTTATGCCTTGCGGCGCCGCGTCACGGCTAGCCCGCCAGCGAGCAGGAGCAGTGCTGCTGTTCCAGCAAGCCCCGCGCTCGTTGCACCAGTGACCTGGAGGGTCTTCTTGACCTTCTTGGTCTTCGATGCAGGCTTACCCGGATCGTTCGGGTTCAACGGGTCGGTGCCGTTCTTGATCTCGTCACCGTCATTAATACCGTCACCATCCGTATCGGCCTTATTCGGGTTAGTCGGCTTGCCACCATTCTTTACGCCCGTCACCTCATCACCATCGGTCAACCCATCACCATCAGTATCGGGGTTGAGCGGGTCAGTGTTACCGGGCTTGCCGTCCTTATTGAACTTATCGTCCTTGAACGGGTTCTTGGTGCCATTGACCTCGTCACCATCGGTGAGCCCGTCACCATCGGTGTCCGGGTTCTTCGGGTCAGTACCGATCACCTTTTCTTCACCATCGGTCAGGCCATCACCATCGGTGTCGCCCTTATTCGGGTCCGTGCCGTCCTTGATTTCGTCGCCATCATTGACGCCGTCACCATCGGTATCGGCCTTGTTCGGGTTAGTCGGCTTACCACCATTCTTCACGCCCGTCACCTCGTCACCATCAGTGAGACCATCACCATCGGTATCCGGGTTGAGCGGATCAGTATTACCAGGCTTACCGTCCTTATTGAACTTGTCATCCTGGAACGGGTTCTTGGTGCCATTCACCTCATCCCCATCCGTCAGGCCATCGCCGTCGGTATCCGGGTTCTTCGGATCGGTCTTGGTGGCCTTGGAGTCATCAACCTTCGGGGTGCCATCCTCGTTGCGAGCAGGCTTACCGTTCTCGTCGATATCCGTGCCAGCTTCCTCACCGTCAGTCAGGCCGTCACCGTCGGTATCCGGGTTCTTCGGGTCGGTGCCCAGGTCCTTTTCACGACCATCAGTCACACCATCACCGTCGGTATCCGGGTTCTTCGGATCGGTCCCGTCCTTCTTCTCGTCCCCGTCATTCACGCCGTCACCATCGGTGTCAGCGTTATTCGGGTCCGTGCCGTCCTTGATTTCGTCAGCGTCGGTTACGCCATCGCCATCAGAGTCGGCCTTGTTCGGGTTGGTCGGTTTGCCACCGTTGTTCTTGCCGGTGACTTCGTCACCGTCGTTCACCCCGTCGCCATCGGTATCCGGGTTGAGCGGGTCGGTGTTACCAGGCTTGCCGTCCTTATTGAACTTATCGTCCTTGAACGGATTCTTGGTGCCATTGACCTCGTCACCGTCGGTGATCCCGTCACCGTCGGTATCCGGATTCTTCGGATCGGTCTTGGTGGCCTTGGAGTCATCAACCTTCGGGGTGCCATCCTCATTACGAGCAGGCTTACCGTTCTCGTCGATATCCGTGCCGGCTTCGTCACCGTCGGTCAGGCCGTCACCATCGGTGTCGGAATTCTTCGGGTCGGTGCCGAGGTCCTTTTCACGACCATCAGTCACACCGTCACCGTCAGTATCCGGGTTCTTCGGGTCGGTCCCGTCCTTCTTTTCGTCACCGTCGTTCACACCGTCACCATCGGTGTCCGGATTCTTCGGGTCGGTTCCGTCCTTCTTTTCGTCACCGTCGTTCACACCGTCACCGTCGGTGTCCGGGTTGTTCGGATCGGTTCCGTCCTTCTTCTCATCCCCATCCGTCACGCCATCACCATCAGAGTCGGCCTTATTCGGATTAGTCGGATTGCCATTGTTGTGCTTACCAGTGACTTCGTCACCGTCATTCACATCATCGCCATCCGAGTCAGGGTTGAGCGGGTCAGTGTTACCAGGCTTCCCATCCGGATCAGACTTGTCATCCTGGAACGGGTTCTTGGTGCCATTGACCTCATCACCGTCATTGATACCATCCCCGTCAGTATCCGGATTCTTCGGATCAGTACCAATCTTCTTCTCGTCCCCGTCATTGATGCCATCGCCGTCGGTGTCCGGGTTATTCGGATCGGTTCCGTCCTTCTTCTCATCCCCATCCGTCACGCCATCACCATCAGAGTCGGCCTTATTCGGATTAGTCGGATTGCCATTGTTGTGCTTACCAGTAACTTCGTCACCGTCATTCACACCATCGCCATCCGAGTCAGGGTTGAGCGGATCAGTGTTACCAGGCTTCCCATTCGGATCAGACTTGTCATCCTGGAACGGGTTCTTGGTGCCATTGACCTCATCACCGTCATTGATGCCATCGCCATCGGTGTCCGGGTTATTCGGATCAGTTCCGATCTTTTCTTCCTCGGAATCGGTCAGGCCGTCCCCATCACTATCAGGATCATTAACAGTCACCTTCGACGTATCGAAGACCTTGTCACCATCCTTGATCGTGACAGT
>NZ_JBOZDP010000022.1:0-18150 GCF_051265835.1 Actinotignum inguinis
TGACCGATTCGCCGTCCGCCTTGATTTGGGTGCTGGCAGGCGTAACTTCTACGCCGACCAGATCATCATGGCCGGTAACGCCCTCAATCTGGTGGGTTTCGGTCACGGCCAGCGTGCCGGTTACGTTATCGCTCGCGTCGATCACATCAGCACTACCCGACTCCTGCCATTTCACGGTGTAGGTCACGTCAAAAGACTCAACATTCTCGCTCGTGCCACCAATGCTCACCGCGGTTTTCCCAGCGGGAACCAGCTTCTTCCCCTGGCTGGCAAGAGCCTTCGTGACATCCAGCTCGGTGGTCACGTTCTGTCCCTTGCCGATCACAACGGTTTCCGAATCGTTATGCGCCGCCGGGTTGGACACAGTGCCGGCCCAGTAGGTGTAGGCACCGCCCGTGAGCAGCCCGAAGATGCAAGCCAAAAGAACCGGGATCAGCCAACGCTTTTTGCGTGATTCCACAGCGTTTCTCCTTCACGAAGTCAGGTGGTCGGTGAGGTAGTCATGCAGCCATGGAAAGCGAGGGGGTGAGCCCTCACCGCCGCGCTCGGCAATAACCTGTGATGACAAAGCGCTGCGGGGCCGGTTGTGCGTCGTCGGCCTTCCCTCCACGGCGTTAACCTTTTACTTATTGTGCATGAATATGCGCGCGCATTCCACGTGAGATCCAACGCAGCCGCGCCAGGTTAAAGCTCCAGAATCTTCCCGGTTTCCTCGATCTGGAGGCCACCCGTGAAAAACACCGACACACGCTCATATCGGGTAATTCTGAATGAAAATACCCCGATATCTTGCAAAAGGAATTCCTGGCCGGATAACTGCCACGATAGACTACGGTGAGCGCCTCAATCTTCACTTAAAGAACCTGAACCTGATCCAATCCAGACTTATTTTCAGCGATTTTGTTCTTATACATATGCAATTGAACTCTCACTGACGCGTTCTTCATCCGCGTTGCCTCTCCAGACGCGACGAGAAGTAGTTACGGACACCACACGCCGCGAAGCCCCCGGAGCCAGGCCCCGCGCCGAGCGGCCATCACCCCGCTACAGCACCAGCGAAGCAACCCAGCCCGCGATGAGTAGCGGGATATTGAAATGGATAAAGGTGGGGATGACCGAGTCGCGGATATGGTCATGTTGGCCGTCGGCATTCAGCCCCGCCGTCGGCCCTAAAGTTGAATCCGAGGCGGGAGAACCGGCATCGCCCAGCGCGCCGGCCGTGCCGATAATCGAAACGGTGGCCAGCGGGGAGAATCCCAGCGTGGCGCACAGGGGCACGTAAATCGCCGCGATAATCGGCAGCGTGGAGAAGGACGAACCAATCCCCATCGTCACCAGCAGCCCCACCAGCAGCATCGCGAGCGAGGCCATCGCCTTGTTGCTCCCGAACATCGCCGCCGTGGCGTGCACCAGCGGTTCGATCTGCCCGCTTTCGCTCATGACATTCGCGAAGCCCTGGGCGCTGATCATAATGAAACCGATGAGGGCCATCATTTTCATGCCGTCGGTGAAAACGTCGTCGGCTTCGTGCAGCTTGACGGCGCGCGAGAAAATGAAAACACATAGGCCCACCAGCGCGCCCACCAGTAGCGCGTCGGCGTCCGAGTCCACCGCGTTGAGCGCCAGCTGGATGCCGAAGCACACCAGAATCGCCACGAGCGAGACCACGATGCGGTAGCGGGAAATCGCCGGGGCCGCGCCGTTCGCGCCAGAACCGTTCGCGCCAGAACCGTTCGCGCCAGAACCGTTCGCGCCAGAGCCGTTCGCGCCAGCCGCACCGTTCGCCCCAGCGCCCGAACCACCCCCATCAACCGCCACATCGCGATATTCCCGCGGCTTGCGGTACGTCACGAACACCGCGAGCAGCAGGCCGACCACCATCCCCGCCGCGGGAATCGCCATCGCGCTCATCACGTTGATGCCGCTCACGTCCATGCCGGCCTTCGCGATATTCCCCAGCAGAATATCGGTGAGGAAGATCTTGCCGAAGCCGATAGGCAGGAACATATACGTGGTCACCAGGCCAAATGTAAGAACGCAGGCCACCGCGCGCCGATCCAGCCGCAGATTATTCATGACCACCAGCAGCGGCGGGATGAGCAGCGGGATAAAAGCGATATGCACCGGGATGAGATTCTGACTCATAACCGCCATCGCGCAAATCCCGGCGAGCATCGCCCAGCGGGTGAAAGTGCGTTTACGCGAGCCCGCACCGTCAGAACTGCGCAGATGGCCGAGCATCCAATCGGCAAGCAAACGCGGCAGCCCGGAATGGGCCACCGCCATCGCGAACGCACCGAGCAGCGCATACGAGAGCGCGATTTTCGCCCCGGCACCCAGGCCTTCCTGGAAGGCCACCATGGTCCCTTCCAGCCCCATGCCACTGAGCACACCGCCCACCAGCGCGCCGATAAATAGAGCCAGTACCACGTGCACACGAAGTACCGCGAGGAGGAGCATCAAACAAACAGCCACCACAACAGCATTCATAAAGCTGAATATACCCAGTCCCGCCCGCGGCCTGGATAAGTATCCACAAATGTGCAGCTTTTCTATTATTTCTTGCACTATCGGCCGCTGTGCGTTGCTGTTCCGCCGTATTTTTATCGACGACGCCGCCACGTGAGAGGAGCATTGCCAGACTCAGCCCTACCGGCTGCCGGGCTTGCACCCTATGCGGGATTACTTAGCCCCTTCCAGCTCCTTCTGGGCTGCGATGGCCTGGTCCAGCGCGGTCTGCAGGTTCTTCTGGGCCTGCCCGTAGGCCGCCCAATCCCCGCTCTTCATCGCGCTATCGGCCTGGCCCACCGCCTGCTTCATGCTTTGCAGCGCGGCGTCCAAACGCTCTTGCGGGGTACCGCCCGCGGCCGGAGCCGGAGCGGGCGCCGGCGCACCGGGCGCAGCGCTGGGCTGCTGGGGCGCGGGCTGGGTAGGCGTCGTCGTACCAGGAGCAGGCGTGGCACCCGGCGTAGCACCGGGCGTGCCAGCCGCGGGCGCCTTGCCCTCCCCTGCGGAAATATCTTCCTTGACGTTCTGCAATCCGGCGTCCCCGGCCTGGGCCCCCGAATCGCCGCCGAAGGTCTGGTTGAGGGCCTCCTCCAGGGTGGGCGCGAAGCCGATGTTCCCATCACCGAAAGCCGTGAGCACGTACTGCATAAGCGGGTAGGTGGTGCCCTGCGAAGCCTGCACGTAGACCGGCTGCACGTAGAGCATGCCCCCGCCCACCGGGAGGGTGAGCAGATTACCCATCCGCACCGTGGTACCGCCCGAACGCAGCAGGTTGAGCGCGCGGGAAACATTCTGGTCGGAGAGGAAGTTGTTCTGCGCCTGGCCCGGGCCGGGAACCGTGAGGTCACGCGGCAGCTCGAGGAGCCGCAACTTGCCGTAGCCTTCGCGCTTCTCCCCCGGCGTGGATCCCGCATTGGAATCCACCGCGAAGAAGCCGGTCATAATATTGCGGTCCGTCTGGCCGCCCGGGATATAGCCCGTGGACAGGGAGAACTCCGCGGAATCCTGGCCCGGCATCTGCAGCGTCAGGTAGTAGGGCGGCTGCTTGCTATCGGTTTGCGCCGCGGCGATCCCGCTGGCCCCGGCCGTATCCACCGCCGGCTCGTTCGGAACATTCCAGAAGTCACCACCGGAGTAGAAGGACGCCGGATCCTTGACGTGGTAGCGGGTCAGCAGCGAACGCTGGGTCTTGAACAGATCCTCCGGGTAGCGCACATGCGCCATGAGATCCCCGGACATCTTCTCCAGCGGCTGCACCATGCCCGGGAAGATCGATTCCCAAGCCCGCAGGATCGGGTCCTTCTCATCCCACTTGTAGAGGGAAACCGAGCCGTCATAGGCATCCACAACCGTCTTGACGGAGTTGCGGATGTAATTGACATCCTGCCCGGAGGCCGCCCCGTACATGCCCCGCGAATTGAGGGCGTCCGTGGTGGCCGCCGCCAGGGATTCCCGCGCCGAATACGGGTAGTTATTCGAGGTGGTGTAGCCGTCGATAATCCACACCAGGCGCTTGGGGGTGGCCGGATCCCCGTCCATATCCACCACGGCCGGGTAGGCCTTGGAATCCAAGGTCAGGTAGGGGGCCACCTTGCGCACCCGCTCGTGCGGGTCGCGGTTGAAGAGGATTTGCGATTCGGAGGTCACGCGGTCGGAGAAGAAAATATCCGTGGAGCGGAACTTGATGGCAAACATGAGTTTGTCAAAGAAGTTGCCGACCGAGGGGCCGCCGTCGCCCGTATAGGTATTGAGAACCTGCGAGCCTTCCGCAGCGTCAGAAGGATAGTCAATCTCCCACGGCGCGGTTCCTTCCGGGGCGCCCACAATCGAGTATTCGGGGCTCTTCTGCCCGAAGTACACGCGCGGTTCATATTCGCCCAGTTCACCCTGGGAAGGAATACCGTACTGGAGGAATTGCGGGGCGCCGGAAGCGGAGGTGGTATTGCCGTAGGCGGCCACCACGCCGTAGCCGTGGGTGTAGACCGTGTGGTCATTGACCCAGTTGCGCTGGTCCGGGCCCAGGCCGTCCAGGTTGAGTTCACGCACCGCGATCACGGTGTCCCGGTCCGTCTTATTGAGGTTGTAGCGATCCACCGCCAGCTGGGAAGCGAAACCGTAGTACTGGCGGTTCTGCTGCATCTGGTTGAAGGTAGGCGAGACGATATTCGGGTCGAGGAGGCGGATTTGCGCGGTGGATTCCGCATCATTACGCAGCTGCCCGGCTTCCGCATCCGTGCGGGCGTTATAGGGGATCGTTTCGATATCGTTCAGGCCGTAGGCCTTGAGGGTGGCCGAGATATTGCGGTCAATATACGGCGTTTCCATCTCGATGGCGTTCGGGGTGACCCGGAAGCGTTCCACCAGCGCCGGCCAGGCCCAGCCCACCGTAGCGCCGGTCACCAGGGCCACCACCAGGCCCGCGGTAATAATCCGCCAGGAGCCGCGCAGCGCCGAAATCACGAAGAGCACCGCGATAGCCAGGAAGGTAATCGCGAGGATCGTGAGCCCGGGCAGCTTGGCGTTAATATCTGTATAGGACGCCCCGGAGAAACGATCATTATTGGAGAGCAGCAGGGTGTAGCGGCTCAGCCAGAAGTAGGCGGCCACCAGGATGAAGGCGAGCAGCCCCAGCACGGAGAAATGCACCCGGGCCCGGTTGCGCACCCGCACCTTGCCCGAATCCACCGTGACCCCGCCGTAGAGGTAATGGCCCAGCACCGCGCCGATCGCCCCGATCACCAGCAGGGTGATCGCGAAGCTCAGCGCCGATTGCAGCACCGGGAGGGTGAAAACGTAGAACGCCACATCGCGCCCGAATTGCGGATCCGTATCCCCGAAGGGCGTGCGGAAAATCCACATGAGGTAGGTGCGCCATTCCCCGGAGAGCGGCGCGCCGAAAATCACGCCGGCGAGCAGCGGCAGGCCCAGGTTGGTGGCCCAGCGGTACTTTTCCGCCGCCTTCCGGTAGTTCGCGACGCTGGGGGCCATAATGCCCTCATCCTTGCTGCGCGCCAGGCGGAAATTCAGCCACAGCACGATGGCAACCAGGAGGGTGCCGATGGTGCCCAGCGCGATGGTCCAGCCCCATTGGGTCCAGAACACGCGGGCCGCGCCGATTTGTTCGTACCATTTAACGTCGGTGTAAACGCCCGATCCGACGACGAGCGCCACGAGCAGAATGGCCAGAACACCCAGTGTCCACCAAAAAGCTCCCGGCGTCTCCCGCCTCAAACGGGGATGTGCGGTTGTACTCAAACGAAATCCTCAACTTCTTCCGCGGCGCAGCGCAAGGCGCGCCCGGCCATCACTATTCCCTATCAAACATAGCGGAAAAAGCTGAGAATCGCGCGTGCGTCAACGGTTTTTTGGTACGACGACGCCGCCCGCGAACACGCCCCTACCGGCCCGCGGCCACATCCTGGCAGGTGGGGAGTTTCGGGGTACGCCCCGCGCCAATATCCCGGACGGCTGCTGCGGCGTCGTCAAAATTCCGCACCGCCCAGATCCGTAAGCCTTCCGGTTCGTACCCGATTGTTTCCCCGCAATTCGCGGCCGGGGCGAGGAAATCGGTGGCGCCGCGTTCGCGCGCCCCCACGATCTTGTGTTGGATGCCGCCGATGGGGCCCACCTCCCCGTTGAAGGCGAGGGTGCCGGTACCGGCGATGGCGGCGGCCCCTCCCAGGGAGCCGGGGGTGAGTTCGTCGTACATGCCCAGCGCGAACATGAGGCCGGCCGAGGGCCCGCCGATGCCTTCCACCGCGTAGGTGACGGTGGCCGGCAGCTGCACATCCTCCACCGCAAGCGAAACCCCCAGGAGGGAGCCGGGGTGGACCCAGCCGGTTTCATCCGGAGGGAAGGGCGCGGTAATGATCGTGGTTGTGCCCGCTTCGCCGCCGCGCTGGTAGGAAACCGTCACGGTGCTGCCCGGTTCGGTGGCGTGCAGGACTGTGGAAAGGTTCCCGAAGGTGGAGACGGTGGTGGGGGCGGCGCCCGGAGCGATAATGCCGGTAATAATATCGTCTGGCTCAAGCTGGCCGGCGGCCGGGGAACCTTCCGGGATCTCCACCACGCGAAGCTTCATGGTGACGGGGTGGCCAGCCTTTTCCAGGGCCACGGCGGCTGCCACCGTTTGGGAATTATTCATGAGTTCGGCATTGCGGGCATCATCTTCCGCGCTGGAGAGCGTGGGCGGGTAGAGCAGGCGCACCGGCACCAGCTGGGATTCCTGATCCACCAGCGCCCACAGGGCGTGCGCGCCCAGGGTTCCCACCTCGGGATTGCCGGCCGCGGAAACGGTGGTCATATAGAGCTGGGTCTCGGTGGGATAGGTGGGCACACCCTCCACCTTCACCAACCGGGTGCCGGCCACTTCCCCGGTCACGTCCAGGGCCGGGCCGGCCATTTCCACCGTGTAGGCACCCGGGATAAGAAGGGCGAGGGCCGCCAGGCTCGCAAAAGCAAAGCCGCTGCGGCGCGCGGAGCGGGAACCACGGCGCGCGGAGCCGGAGCTATGGGGCACGCCACCGGAACCACGGCGCGCGGAACGGGGGCTACCTACCTGACCACGTTTTTTCATCACCTATCCATCATGCCTGATCGCGCGACGCAGTCCTACCGCTGCTCACCGTGGCCCGTCGCTCACTACGGCGCGCCGGCACCGCTCGCTGTGCCGGCCGGTACCGCGACGCCGCGCGCCCACAGTTCGCCGGCTGCTGCGCCAGGGGCTGAGGCGCCTACCCGCGCGGGCCGGCGGTGTTTTAGGCTTAGTGGTGGACCTCGAGGAGAAGAATGACTGAGAATTCACAGCCGCGTGACGAATGGGAAAAGATGCTGCGGGCGGTGCTCGGCGATGACGCTGCCGAGGAAATCCTGCGCTCCCTCGCCCCCGGCGGCAACGCGCAACCCGGCGCCAACGCACAGTCCGGCGGCGTTACGCAACCCGGCGGAGCTGCCGGCACCGGCAGCGGCACGGGAAGTTCGAGCAGCATGCCGGGAATGGGCATGCCCGCCGATATCGGGCTGGTCATGAATCAGATCCGCGCCATGCTCGGCTCCTCGGGTGACGGGCCGGTCAATTGGAAAATCGGGGAGCAGGTGGCCCGGGATACCGTGAATAAGGCCGGCCCGGGGCTTCCCACCGCGGCCGCGGGCGATCAGGCTCGTTCGGCGATGGACGTGGCGAGTTTGTGGCTCGATCCGGTCACGGTTTTCGATCCCCCGCGCGGCCCCAATCAGGTGTGGTCGCGTCTGGATTGGATCGCGCATTCCCTCCCGACGTTCCGTAAACTCACCGCGCCGGTGGGCGCGAATCTCGCGCGGGCTTTCGGCGAGGCTCTCAGTTCCCAGCTGGAACGCGCCCCGGAGGAGATGCGCCAGATGCTTTCGGGCGGGATGCTCGGGGGGATCCCCGGAGGGCTCGAGGGGATGCTTTCGGGAATGACGGCGTCGTTATTAGGAATGCAATACGGCCAAGGGCTCGCTGAACTGGCCCAGATTTCTTTCGGTACCGCGGACGCCGGCTTCCCGCTGGTCGAGGGCGAAACGGCCGCGCTGGTACCTGCCAATGTGTCCGCTTTCGCCGAGGGCTTGGATGTGGACGCGCGCGAAGTGGAGCTGTACGTGGCGGTGCGCGAACAGGCCGCGGCCCGGCTCTTTTCCCAGGTCCCGTGGCTGCGCAGCACGATTCTGGACGCCGTGGCCGCCTACGCCGCGGATATCGCCATCGACACCGAGGCCATCGAGGAGAAGGTCCGCGAACTCCAGCTCGATCCCGAGCAGCTCATGTCCGGGCAGATGCCGCAGTTGGATATGAATGAGGTCTTCGCTTTTACCCGCACCCCCGCCCAGCAGGCCACGCTCGAACGCCTCGAGCATATTGTTTCGCTGGTGGCCGGCTGGGTCAGCGCGGTCACGAGCACCGCGGTGGCGGCCCAGCTGCCCCACAGCATGAAACTTTCGGAAGCTTTGACGCGCCGCGAGGTCACCGAGGCGCCGTCGAACCGCGTTTTCGGCCCGCTTGTTGGTTTCGATATTGCGCCGCGGCGGTTGCGGGAGGCGGCGGCGTTCTGGGCGCGCGCCGCTCGCGAGCGCGGGATGGAGGGGCGCGACGCGCTCTGGAAGCATCCCGATTTGTTGCCGCTGCCCGAGCATCTGGATGATCCGGATCGTTTCTTCTCCCCGGAGGAGCAGCCTTCCGCGCTGGATGAGGAGCTGGACGCTTTCCTCGAGGAACTGTTGAGCAATAGTGACGGGGGCACGCCTTTCGGCGACGCCCCGCACGAACCGGGTTTCGGTACGACGACGCCGCCCTCGGCCAGTGGGGACTCTGGAACGACTGATCCTTCTGCTAGCTGATTGATCACACCGCTGGCTGACTGATCGCACGGCTAGCTAGCCGATTGCACGGCTAGTGGGCCGATCTCACGGCTAGCGGGCCGCTCCTCCCGCTAGGTCTGGCGATAGCAATTCGTCCGCGCCCGCGAGGCGGTCTGTGGATAACTAAGCTCCCTGAACAGTGTGGCGAGGGTGCACCTGGGGATAACGCCCTAGCCTGTGGATGGGCTGTCGCGCTGTGGCGCTGTGCTTTTTATGCTGTGCCCATGGTGTTCTTCAAGGTGTTCTCATGATGATCCGCTCGCCGCTAGGGGTGTATTGGTCGGATACGCACGAGGTGCAGGTCGGTTTGGATCCGCGCGTGGCGCTGCGGCTGCGCGGGCTTTCCACTGCGGAACAGCGGGTGGTTTCTTCCCTGACGTCTGCCAGTACGGAAAGCGAGTTTTTTGCTGCGTGTGAGCTGCACGGGGTTAGTGAGGTGCGGGCGCGTTCGCTGCTGGGCGCGCTTCGTGATGCGGGGCTGCTGGAGGTTGCTCCGCCTGCTTTTCCGGATCTGGCGTGGCGTGCGGTTTTCGTGGAGCGTTTGGATCCTCTCGCGGTGGAGATCTGTATGCATCTTGCCGCGAGTGGCTTGGGTTATATTCTCACTCCGGATACGAGCAGGCCGCACAGCGGTGATCACCCGATTTTCCGGCGGCCGACGTGGCGTACTTTTGCCCGCCAGCAGGTTCTCCAGAGTTATTTTCGCGAGCGCGGTTGGGGTACCACAGTTATCGAGGTTGACGCACAGGCCCACCAGGTCACGCCGCTGGGAATGGGCCGGGCCACGGGACGCGGGAGTCTCGCCACGGGTGCCGCAGAGCGTGGTGCTCGCGCATCAACGGGTGCGGCCGGGGCCGCGGGGCGGGACGCTCATGCGGCGGCAGGGACCACACTGCGCGGGAATTACTCGACTGCCGGGGCCGCGGGGACTCCGGCGGCTGTGGAGTGCGGCCCACCGGCGCTGGCTTTGGTGACGTCTGTGCACTTGCCCGATCCGCAGCGGTGTGCAGTGTGGGAGAGGCAGCGGATTCCTTATCTGCTGGCCTACGCGGAGGATATTGATATTCGGGTAGGGCCGGTGGTGGTTCCCGGGAGTGGGCCGTGTGCCAGGTGTTTGCTTTTTGCGGCGATGGATGCGGATCCGGCGTGGCGTTACTTGGCTCCGCAGGTATTTAGTTCCCGCGGTGGCGCTCCGTTTACTCCCGGGGTGTCTTTGGCGGCTGCGCTTGCGGTGCATGGCGCGCTCTTGGTTTTGAGCGGGAGTGCCGAGCGGGCCCGCGGATCCCAGTGGGTGGTGCCTCCGCTGCCTGGTTTCCCCTACCGGGTTGCGCTGGCCCCGCATGAGAGTTGCTCGTGCGAATCAGAACCCGCGGCCCCCTAAGCGCACCGCTACAAGCCTGCGCATGCGTCGCGCCCGCCCGCGAGCAATGGCTGGATGCGTACCCGTGGTGGCCGCCGGCACCCGCCATACCAGCCCGCGCTCACATCCGCTACCCCGGGCACACGCACCCGCGCTCAGTGCCCGGCCAGCAGGGCGAGGATTTCTTCCCCGTAGATAGCAAGTTTCGTGGCTCCCACCCCCTTGATCTGGGCCAGGGCGTGGATGCTGCGCGGTTTGGCTATGGCGAGGGCGCGCAGCGTGGTGTCATGGAAAATTGTGTAAGCCGGTTTGCCGGTGGCTTGGGCACGCTCGGCGCGCCAGGCCGCGAGTTCCTCAAAAAGCGCCACATCTTCGGGGTAGGCGGCGGCGAATTCTTCCGCGGCGGCGCGGGAGCGGCGCCGGTAGCGGGTGGCCCGCGAGGTTTCTTCCGCGTCCGTTTGCGGCCACAAGCCGGTGAGGAAGCGGGAGACTTTCTTTCCCGAGCGATGCCCAGAGGAGGCGGCATAGGAGATCTGCAAAAATTCTTGGGCCCGCGTGATTCCCACGTAGAGGAGGCGGCGTTCTTCTTCAATGGCCGCGGCTTTCTTCGCCAGGGAAATAGGCATGAGCCCTTCGCTCATCCCCACCAAAAAGACCGCTTCCCATTCCAGGCCCTTAGCAGCGTGCAGGGAGGAAAGGGTCACGCCTTCCAATTCCGGGACGTTCTGGGTAGCGGCGCGTTCTTCCAGCTCGACCACGAAATCCATCATGGAGGCATCCCGGCTATCCTCCATATCTTCCGCGAGGGTGATGAGAGCGTGGAGCGCTTCCCATTTTTCCCGGGCCGAGCCGGCGGTAGCCGGAGCTTCATCCCGCCAGCCCATTTGGCGCAGCACGGTACGCACATTATCTGCCAGCGGCCCGCTCACCCCGGAGCGTGCCGCCGCGCGCATGGCCACCATAGCTTCACGCACATCGCGGCGCGAGAAGAATTTTTCCGCACCCCGCACCTGGTAGGACACCCCCGCTTTGGAGAGCGCCGCCTCAAATTCTGCCGATTGGGCATTGGTGCGGTAGAGGATAGCGATTTCTGAGAGCGCGGTGCCTTCCGCGGCGAGCGCCTGGATAGCGCTGACCACACCGGCGGCTTCCGCTCCATCCGATTCGTATTCCTGGAAAGTAACCGGGCGCCCGGAGCGACGCTGGGAAACCAGCTGCACCGCGCCTTCCGAAACATCATCGGCAATCACGGTATTCGCGGCCGCCACGATTTGCGGGGTGGAACGGTAGTCACGGGTGAGTTCAATAACGCGAGCGCGCGGGTATTCCTGCTGGAAGCGGGCGAGGTAGGTGGAGGACGCGCCGGCGAAGGAATAAATGGTCTGGGAAACATCCCCGACGACGCACAGATCCTTGCGGTCCCCCAGCCACAGCTGGAGCAGGCGGTGCTGGAGGGGGGACACATCCTGGTATTCATCCACAACGAAATGGCGGTATTGCTCACGTATCTGGCGGGCGATATCCGCCCGATCCAGGAGGATGCCCACGAGGAGGAGGAGCACATCATCAAAATCGAGGACGCGGCGCTCGGTTTTCACTTCTTCATAGGCTTTCGCCAAGCGCGCAATATCGGTACTGAGTTGACCGGCGACTTCCCCACGCCCGGCCGCCAGGGCGGCTTCCGGGTAGTTATCCGGGCTGATCATGGAGACTTTGGCCCATTCAATTTCCGCGGTGAGATCGCGGATACTCACTTTATCGGCGGGCAGGCCGATCTGGCCGGCTGCCTGGGAGACCAGCCCGAATTTCGATTCGGTAATCCGCGGGATGGTGCCCCCCACCGCGGTGCCCCAGAAGTAGGAGAGTTGGCGCAGTGCCGCGGCATGGAAAGTTTGGGCCGGCACCCCGCCTACCCCGAGGTCCCGTAAGCGCGAGCGTAATTCCCCGGCCGCGCGGGAGGTGAAGGTAACCGCCAGCACGTTCTGCGGTACGTAGGCCCCGCTGCGCACCCCGTAGGCGATCCGGTAGGTGATAGCGCGGGTTTTCCCGGTGCCCGCCCCGGCGCGCACGCATACCGGCCCGCGTAATGCGGTGGCGACCGCGCGCTGATCCGGGTCCAGAAATTCCAGCAATTCCTCGGGTGAATCCATCGTGTTCCTCCTTGCCCTCTCAGGATGCCACACGCCTACGACAGAAATTTTCCTCTTATCGAAACCCGTGGCGAGCCGCGCGCCCAGCCCGTACGATCACCTCATGGCTGATCTCACAATGTATACAACGTCGTGGTGCGGCTACTGCCGTAACCTTTCCGCCCAGCTCAAGCGGGCTGGTATCACCTGGGATGAGGTGAATATTGAGGAGGATGAGGCCGCGGCCGTGAAGGTTGCGGCCCTGAACGGCGGCAATAAAGTGGTGCCCACTCTTGAGTTTGCCGACGGCGCCACCCTGACGAATCCGAGCCTGAAAGAAGTGCAGGCAAAACTCGCCGAACTCGCCTCCCCCGGGAGCTAAAACTCACACTCGGGCCGGTGGTAGAGCGATCCCGGAACAAGTGCGGGCGCCCGCGCCACCGCCAGCACCTGCCGCAAGATCGCCGCGGCTCCGGCTTCCTACCAGCCCAGATGAGGGCGAATCCCGGGGCCGTACCAGTCGGTGATGAGGGCCGCGGCAACCGAGGAGGGCCCGGGCAGGCTGAGGCTGCCCTCGCGCAGGGCGGCATCCAGCTCGGCCGGGCTGTAGAAAGCCGCGTGGTCAATTTCTTCCCCATCCGGGCACACCAGGGCATCTGCCCCGCCGGCCCGGGCTTCGGCCTGGCGATCCACCCACGCCACGTAGGCGATCATGAGGGAGCGCGGGAAGGGCCAGGGCTGGCTGGCGAAATAGCTGATCTCGCCCAGCGGCACCCCCACTTCTTCGCGCACCTCGCGGCGCACCGCCGCTTCCAGGGACTCCCCCGCCTCGGCAAAACCTGCGAGCACCGAATGGCGCCCGGCCGGCCAGCGTGCATTATGCGCCAGCAGGATACGATCCTGAGAATCAAGAACCGCCATAATGACGGCCGGGTCGGTGCGCGGGAACACCACGTGGCCTTCCGGGCAGTGCCCGCTCCAACCACCGGTATCCACGGTGATGCGCTGGCCGCAAACCGCACACCAGCGGGTAGCCCGCCAGGTATTGAGAATCGCCACCGCCGCGGTCACCAACGCGCACATATCCGCACTCCAGGACGGCGCGTAATTTTGCAGCGAGCCAATCCGGTACCCCGGCGCATCCACCTCCGGGTTATCACGGGTGGGCCCACCCCCGATCACGGTGGTGAGATCGCACGCAAAATAAGGGCGCCCGGCAACTTTCCCCAGGTAAACAGTTGGTGAATCCGCGGTGGTGCGCGGGAGCTCAGAGCGGTTCAACAGCAGGGGTGCATCATCCTTATCCAGCACGGCGCCCCACCCGGAAATAAGCAGATACCCCGCATTTTCCGCCAATTCCGCCAGGCGCTGCGGTGAGCTGCGGGAGAGTTCATCCCGGTCCAAATTCCCGCGCGCCAGGATTAAATCGCCGTCGTACCCCACTATCGTGCCCCTTCCGGAACCGGACGCGTGCCGGTCACCCTTCCACCAAAATTCTAATATCACTCTTCTGGATTCTTGCCGAACGCCGATATTTTGCGACAATACGAAGGTGACTTCATTACCGGCTACTTCCCCGACCGCATCTCGGTACGTGGCGCGCGCCTCCGAACGCGCCCTGCCCGTGCGCTTGCGGCCCGTGCGTCTGGGGGCGCACCTCACCGATACCGGGGCGGATTTCGCCGTCCTGGCTCCGCACGCGACCGCGGTTGATCTGTGCCTGATTGACCGCAGTGCCTCGGGTATCACCGAGCGTCGCTATTCCCTGCATCGGGACGCGAGTTTCACCACCTGGGTGGGGCATGTGTCCGGGGTACGCGCCGGTCAAGAATACGGCTACCGGGTCCACGGCCCGTGGAATCCCGATACCGGGATGCGTTTCAACCCCGCCCAATTCCTCCTCGATCCCTACGCGCGGGCCATTACCGGCACCCCGCGCCTGGGCCCCGAACTCTACGGGCACAAGGTAAATGACGCCCTGGATCCCGTCCCGCTCCCACCTCAGCGTGACGATACCGATTCCCTGGAAGCCATGTGCCGCGGCGTCGTAACCGCACCCACGGAAACGCATATCCGCCACCCGTATACGCCCTGGTCCCACACCGTCATCTACGAAACGCATGTGCGCGGGCTCACCCAGCAGTTGGCGGCGCTTCCCGAAGAATTGCGCGGCACCTACGCCGGTCTGGCCCACCCGATCGTCACGAATTATTTGCGTTCCCTGGGCGTGACAGCCGTTGAGCTGCTGCCCATCCACGCGAAAATGTCCGAACCGTTCCTCACCGAACGCGATCTCACCAATTATTGGGGTTATTCCACTCTCTCCTATTTCGCTCCCGAACCGAGCCTCGCCACCGCCACCGCGCGGGCCGCGGGCCCCCTGGCCGTGCTCCAGGAAGTGCGCGATATGGTGGCCCGCCTCCACGATGCCGGCCTGGAAGTCATCCTCGACGTTGTGTATAACCACACCTGCGAAGGCGGGGTGAACGGGCCGACCGTCTCGCTGCGCGGCTTCGGGCAAACTACCTACTACATGCAGGTCCCCAACCAGCCCGGCCAGTTTTATGACACCACCGGCACCGGGAATTCCCTGGATTTCCGGCGCACCCCCGTGCTCCAGCTCACCCTGGATTCGCTACGTTACTGGGTCAGCGAGATCGGCGTGGACGGGTTCCGTTTCGACCTGGCCGCCACCCTGGCGCGCCGCGGCGATCACTTCGATACCAACCATCCCCTCTACCTGGCCATGGCCACCGATCCCATTCTTTCGAACGTCAAGCTCATTAACGAGCCCTGGGATCTGGGGCCCAACGGCTGGCAAACCGGCAATTTCCTGCCGCCCACCGCGGATTGGAATGACCGCTACCGCGATTCCATCCGCCAGTTCTGGGTGGCCGACCAGCGCGCCGTGGCCGGCGGAGGGCTGGGCGGGGATCTGCGCGACGTGGCCACCCGGCTAGCCGGCAGCGCCGATCTATTCGGGCACGGGCGTTCCCCCTCCGGGCGCGGGCCGCTCGCCTCCGTCAATTTCATTACCGCCCACGACGGCTTCAGCCTCTACGACCTGGTCTCCTACGATTCCAAACACAACGAAGCCAACGGGGAAAACGGGCGCGACGGCACCGATAACAACCGCTCGTGGAATCACGGGATGGAAGGGGAAGGCAGCGATACCGCCCCGCTTCCCGAGCACGTGCTACGCGCCCGCACCCGCACCATGCGCAACCTCATCGGCACGCTAGTTTTCAGCGCCGGAGTCCCCATGCTCTACGGCGGCGACGAATTTGCCGATACGAAATTCGGCAATAACAACGCCTACTGCCAGGATAATCACGTGTCCTGGCTGGATTGGGATCACGAGGAATGGCAGCGCGAACTCCAGGCCACCGTGGCCTATCTTTTCCGCCTGCGTTCCGAACACCGGGTGCTGCGCCCGAGCATGTTCTACACCGAATCGCCTTCCGGGCGCGATCACATCCCCGATTTGCAGTGGTTTGCGGATACTGGCGAGCCGATGCCCGAACACCGGTGGTTCGATCCCTCAAATCGGTTACTGCAAATGCTGCGTTCCGGTTCTGAGCGCGACGCCGATGCGCTCGTGGTCATTAACGGCTCGAACCACCATGTTCCTATCCGATTCCCGCAGGGGCGCGGCAATCCCTTCGCGCTGGCCTGGGATTCCTCCTGGCCCACCCCGCGTTCCTCAGAGCGTATCTACCAGCCCGGGGCCTCCACCCGGGTGGAGCCGCTGACGATGCAGCTCTACTTCGCCAACCCGGAGCGGTAGCGGGGCGCTGCGTCGTCGTGCCGTACGCGGCCAGGCGGGACGCGCCCTCGCGTGAACGCGGCGGTACACGGCCGTGGCCGTACGCGGCCGCGAAACGGAAACCGCAAGAAAAGCTGTCGCGGCGGCGCCTACAATAGACAAGCAGAGCACGCTCCCGGGGAACTCGGGGCGGCCTGGGTATGACTGAAGGAGCAAGGTATGAGTGTCGAGGAATCCCTCGAACGGTCCACGTCCGCCGCATCCCTGGCGCATGCGCAGCGCCTGAGTGAGAAAATCAAGGAGAAGATTAATACTTCTCCGGAGGAATTCCGGGTTCTCACCGGGGATCGCCCCACCGGCAATCTCCACCTCGGGCACTACTTCGGTTCGCTGCGCAACCGGGTGGAATTGCAGCGCAAAGGCGTGGAAACCTGGCTGGTCATCGCTGATTTCCAGGTCATTACGGATCGCGACGGCACCGGGCCCATTCGGGAGCGGGTGCGTTCGCTGGCCACCGATTACCTCGCGGTGGGAATTGACCCGGATGCCGCGGTTATTTTCCCGCATTCGGCCATTCCCGGCCTCAACGAACTCATGCTCCCCTTCCTCTCTTTGGTGACCGACGCCGAACTGCGCCGCAATCCCACCGTCAAGGCGGAACACGAAGCAACCGGCGGGCGGCCCCTGTCCGGACTGCTGCTCACCTACCCGGTGCACCAGGCCGCCGATATTCTTTTCTGCAAGGCCAATCTGGTGCCGGTGGGCAAGGACCAGCTCCCCCACCTCGAGCAAGCCCGTGTGATCGCCGACCGTTTCGAGGCGCGCTACGGGCGCCCGACCGGGCGGGAAACCCCGGTCTTCCCGCGCCCGCAGGCCCTGCTTTCCGAGGGCACCTCGATTCTGGGGCTGGACGGCGCCAAGATGAGCAAATCGCGCGGAAATACTATCGAAATCGGTATGAGCGCGGATGAAACCGCCAAGCGTATCAAGAAGGCGGTCACGGATTCGGATCGGCATATTACCTACGATCCGGAGGGCCGCCCGGAAGTGTCGAATCTGCTGCTGCTGGCTTCGCTGGCGCAGGGGCGGCCCGCGGTGGAGATCGCGGAGGAAATTGGCGACGGCGGGGCCGGGACTCTCAAGAAGATCGTCACCGAATCGATCAATGAGATGTTTGCCCCCATCCGGGCCAAGCGCGCCGAGCTCGCCAAGGATCCGGGCTACGTGGACGGAATCGTGCGCCGGGGCATCGAGATCGCTAACGAGCGCGCCAATAAGACCCTCGCGGAGGTGCGCGAAGCGCTCCAGATGGTGTATTAGCCGCGACACGGCGGGCACGGGGCGCCGGGCTCTGGCCGGCTGCACCGCTCAGAAAGCTGAGCTCATCAGGAAGGTAGTCCCATGGTTATGGATGAAAGGCAGTGCGACCGGATCATAGCGAGAACCCGTAGCGAACTGGAAGCTCAGCTGCCCACCGATCCCGAGGAGTTGCGGGCGCTAACGGTCGAACTGCTGGAGCGCAAGCAGGTTTTAGAGGCGCAGCTTGAGCTCGCGCGGAAGAAAGCGGCAGAGCGCGCGGAGAAAGCTGAGAAATTGCGGGCTTTCAGGAAGTACTGAGCGCCCCGGCAGCCACCTCCCGGCCGTGGCCCGCCCGCAAAATGTACGCCAGTGACATATTTAGCCCGGATTTATGTCAGGGATGTACATTTCACGAGGTTCACGGTCCACAACGCACGTTGTGACATGTGCTTGACACCCGCTTCGCCTACACCAATCCCCCACAGAGCAGAGTGCAAATCTACGCACCATTTTGGCTCGATTTCTGTCGGGGCTGCGGACTGTTTATTGGACATTATCGCTTAAAACCGCTTGACGATGTTCCACAATCGTTAAACCATCGAACTTCAAGGTAATACGCTTCTGGTTATAGAAGAGCATATACTCGTCTATCGCCTCGCATAACTCATCGGTTGTAGCCCACTTCTTCCCGTGATAAATCTCGGTTTTCATCC
>NZ_JBOZDP010000023.1:0-17502 GCF_051265835.1 Actinotignum inguinis
GCGCGGAACTCTGCTTGGGCCTTGTGGCTAGTATAGCCCCTCAAGCTGATTCGTGCACACGAATCTTTAGCTTGCTCCACGACACGCGTGTCGTGGAGGTTACGCGCAGCGCTGAGCGGGTCGGCCGGGGCGGGTGGCCGCGTAGCGGCCGGGCGCTCCGATTTGCGCGCGCCTTGGGCGCGCGCCTGCGGGGCCGCTGGGGTGTGGTTGGGGTGTGGTTGGGTGGGTGGTGTATTGCGTGTGCAAGGGTGCCGGGTGGCGTGGGCAGTGCGAATTGTTGCCAAGTTTCTTGTCGGGGTCGTGTGCGTGCAAAGCCCCCTAGTTAGTAGCACCGCAAAAAAGAGCGGCGCAGTGATGTAAGGAGAATTTTCGTGGACGAAAACATGGACACTAACGCGACGACTGGCAGCGCTGGATGCGCGAGTAAAGAGGTGGAGGCGTTGCGCGCGGCCGAACAAGAACGCTTCACCAAACGACTCGAAGCCGGTGTGCACTTGCAAGAAATAGCGGCGCGCTTGCGCGCGCTTGAGGGTGAGTATCGGGGTGCGTGGACGGTGGCGCTTAAGGCTGGGTGGAGTGAGCGCGAACTGAAAAATTACGGACTAACTGCGCCGACTCAAGCGCGTAAAAAGCCGCGCACCAAACGTACACCTAGCCCGAGCGTAGATGCACACAACGTGGAGCAAACGAGCAACGAACAAGACGGCGCAATGTAGTTCGTGACGCATGCAAGGCGGGCGAGACCTGATCATGTGGAGGTCTCGCCCGCCGCGTGTTTCGGCATCGCAGTTTGTTACATGAGTGCGTCACTGTGCTCGCGTGGATCGCTCGCTCCACGTGCGCCAGCTGTGCGTGCTGCGTTTACCGCTCGGCTCACCGCAGTGAAGATCGGCGCGGCCGCTTGGCGTTCGTAGTTCGCTGCACAATACGCTCTGTATTGTGCACGTACCTCGCTCGCGTCGTCGTTCCACGTCGGGTCAACTTGGTGGCAGTAACGTGCGTCTTCCCTACTGCCAAGGAAGAGCGCGCGCACCAGTTGCGCTGCCCCGCGTAGGTGTGCTTCGCGTGGTCGGTCTTCGCGGTAAGCCGCGCTTGTTTCGGATCCGGGATACGCAAACAAGGACGCGCGATAACGGCTGGGCAGGAGCGCATCAACCTCGGGATCAAGGAACACTATCGTTCCCGCGCTCTCATAGGTTGCGGTTTCAATACCCGGGGCAAGCACCTCCACGCGCTCGGGTGTTTCTCCTTTGTAGATAGGTGGAACATACCGCACGTTCACGCTCTCCTCGCTACTGACGTCATCGGTGTCTGCGGTATCAAGATCGCGCACATCAGGTACATCTGGCTCGTCGACGTCAGCGCGCCACCCGGGCGCATACTCGTCGAGATAGGCGGCGTCTTGGCGTGAGTCGAGGAGTAACGCGCGGGCGACTTGCCCGCTCCCTGCAAGGTTGCCAGTCTGCGCAATATCCAGGTCTGGGTAGGCATACAAGGCGGGTTCGCCAGGTTCGGGGAAGAGTCTTTGATACGGGACACCAACTTGCTGATTGCGGGCTTCGTCGAGGAATGTGACGACCTGCTCTCCATACTTGGCGATGAACACGCCGGGTGCGGCCTCGGTGAGAGCCGTGCGCTCGATGCCGTCGTAGAGAGTAGGGATGCTCGGACGCATAACATCCACGGATTGTTCTTCGCCTGTATGCGTAGCGACGTCAGCAGTGCCGGTTCCTACTGCCGGTGTAGTGCTCTCTCCAGATACCGCAGCGTCATCGCCGGTATCGCGTTCCTCGTTCTCGGCGCGTTCATCTACCGCACTGTGCTCGCCGCGCTCTGCGTCTTCTGGTGGCGTGAGTGGGGTGCGGTGGACGAGTGGCTGCGCCACCGTGCCCGGTGCGTGGGTGAGGGGGTCGGCCATGGCTTCCAGCTCAAGCAGGTCTGCTACAAACAGGTGTGTTTGCGCGTTGCTTGTTAGGCGTGTGAGGGCTTGGCCGTTTTGGTTGCCGGCAACAATTCCGAGCACCTCCCAGGTGTATTCGCGTGACTCGTAGCGTGCGACCGTGGGGAGCGCCTCCCAGTTGTCGATGGCATCTATCGGGGTTGGTTTAGGTGGGAGGGGAATACGCGGCCAGGTAGCTAGCCCCTCGAAGAATCCCTCGTGCTCCTCATATTTAATGCCTTCCCTGAACCGTGCTTCTTGCTCGCGGTGGGCTTTGGCATCTCCTTGGTCTTCGAGGGCGAGAGTGATTTCTTTCGACCGGGTACGCACGGCCGCATACTCTGCCTCGTGTGGGAATTCTTTGGTAGAGAGTTCTCGTGCGCTTTGGGCTTCTTCACGCAAGAACGCGAGGTTTTCTTTTTCTTCATCAAGACGCTGCGGCAAAGACGCCACAAGATTCTCGAGGCGTTGGATAAGACCCGATTGGCCGCGCTGCAAAATAGAGAGCGGAATACCGGCCCTTGGCCCATACCGCACATCTTTCAGGTCCACAGGTGTGAAGATGATAGAGACATCGGAGACGACGCCCATCCGGCTGTCGGCCTCAACGCGGGCGACATCAAGCTCGATCCCACCGAGTTCGATTCTCACGCCCTGAGGCACCGAGTAGGTGCCGCCGGTGCGGCGTACGTTCTCGATGATGTAGGGGGAGATGCGAGCGGATACGGCTCGGGAGAGGGCTTGGGCTGCCGCGGCCCGCTCCGTAAACACACCCCGCTCAATCCTGACCGAGAATTTATCGCCGCTCGTATCACGGATGTAGCTTTGGAGGTCCTCCAGGGTGGCGATGGTTTTCTCGCTCGCCCGAATGCGCAGGTCGAGGGTGCGGGTGTCGTCGATGGCCCGGTTACGAGTCCTCTGCCAAGACGAATGCAAGGCTCGATATTTTTGCAGGGTTGCGTCGACTTCGCATTTCTCGAGAAGCAAAGGGTTGCCGGTGGCGATGGCTTTCGCACGCCCGGCCTCCATTTCTTCCGGCGAGACATCCTCGACAGAGCGCGTGCCCGTCTTGTTGGTCATGATCTGTGCGATCGACCTAGCTTTACGTTCGTTTGTCTGCCACATATAAGCGGAGAAGGAACCCGTCACCACGTATCGGTAGTTGTAGACTTCTGGGTTTTCGTTGCCTTGCCTGACCATGCGGCCGTCTCTTTGGGTGATGTCGGTGGGCCGCCATGGCACGTCAAGATGGTGGGTTGCGATGCAGCGTTTTTGGACGTTTGTTCCGGTCCCCATTTTCTGGGTGGAGCCGATCAAAACCGCAACCCGGCCCTCGCGGCAGTCCCGGAACAGTTCTTCTTTTTCGGGATTGTTTTTCGCTTCGTGGATGAACCGGACTGAGCCTTCCGGCAGGCCCAGCTCATAGAGTTCTTGGCGCAGCGCGTCGTAAGTATTCCAGGTGTCTTTGGGTGTGTCGTAGTCGCAGAAGACCAGCTGGAGAGCACCCGGGATAGCGGATTCGGCGCCGTCGATGCCGCTGTAGCGGTTGTCTTTGTTTTCTTCCCAGATCCGGTAGATGTTACGTGCGGCGACTTCACTGACGGGGTGGTCGATGGGCGTGCGGCCGCGCAGCCTCAGGTCGAGCGCGCCAAGCCGCCCATCAGTACTCAAGGCGAGCATGTTGTCGTTGCCGCTACTGCCGGCGGCGATCCTGTCCGCACGCCTCGCGATATCGTCCATGAACGCCCGCATGTGTTCTCCGCCGTCGATGGAGACGATTTGCGGGGCACGCTCACCATCCGCGTTCGGTGCAAGCAAGGGAATGTTGAGTGAGAGTTCGGCCGATGTTTTGACGTCGGCGGCGATCCCCCACAAGCTCAAGAATTCGGGCAAATTGTGGAAGCGGGAGATGCGAGTACGCATGCGGAATCCCCCCGAGGGCGAAATCTCGGCTTTGCGTTCCGAGCGGGTGAAAGTGGCGGCGAAAGCATCGAACGGCTCAATACCGGCCTCTTTGAGCACGCTGGGCGCTAGGTATCGCATCATCGTATGGGCCTCCGCGAGGCTGTTAGAGATGGGGGTGGCGGTGGCGAGCGTGCAAATCCTCCCACCCGGATTCTTCGAGCGTAAATAGTGGAGTTTCATGTCCAAGTCGGCCGTATATTCATTGCCTTTGCCCGCGCCAACACCCTCCAGTTTCGTGATGATCTGGAGGTTTTTATAGCGGTGGGCCTCATCAGCGATAATGTAGTCGATGCCGGTTTCCTCAAACGAGATACCGGGGTCGGTGGGGTGATCAAGCGCCTTTTTCAAGGCACCTTCCAGCGATCTCATTTGGTTGGTCATATCTTGAATCGTGGAGGAAGAATCACTAGCCTTAATCGCGTCTTCCAGCTCCCCTATACGCGCCTCAATGTATTCTGCTTGGGTTTTATTTGAGCACCCCAGGGCCTTGAATTGCTCATGAGTCATCACGACCGCGTCCCAGTCGTTGGTGGCGACTTTCGCAACAAACTCACGCCGCCCCGCTTTCGTTAGATCATCCGGGGTAGCGGTCAGCACACGCGCCGCGGGATAGGTTTGCTGAAACTCCGAGGCAAACTGGAACAAGACGTTCGCCGGCACGGTAATCACAGGCTTATGGATGAGACCGAGGCGTTTGAGTTCCATCGCCCCCATAATCATGGTTTTTGTCTTGCCTGCCCCGACCTGATGGAACAGACCGACCGCTTCCTGGTAGATCATGCGTGCCACGCCCGAGCGCTGATGCGAATACGGGACGATGTCTTTCGCGAGGCCCGGAAGAGTGAGCTTCTCGCCAGCTCCTGTGTAGTCACGGGGAACGAATCCGTTAAACATTTCGTTGTAGCGGGCCTCGAGCCGTGCGGCGCGTTCGCCGTCTGCCCAGACCCATTCGGTGAACGCGGTGGCCATTTCTTCCATTTTCTGGGCGACGGCCGCGGTCTCTGCCCTGTCAATGTATTCTTCACCGTCAATGGTTTTTGACTTGACCGTGATAGGGCTGTGATTGAGGAGGGCCGCAAAAATTTCCGTGCCGCTACGGCGTTCCGTGTTCCATGTGCGGCGGGCTTTTGCGGAAGGCTGGTAGCCATCCTGGACAGCTTTCCAAGCACCGGTAATCGGGTTATAGCCAACTTGCCCGACGCGTTGTTGATGCCAGCCCATCACCACTTGAGAGTAAAAATCGTGATGGTCGCCTACGCTGATCCACGGCGCACCCGGGCTAATCTCAATATCGGAGAGCGAGAGCGGTTCAGGCATAACGGCTTTGAGAGCCGCGACATTCTCGCTCATGCGGGAATCTGTTTCGAGCGCGTCTTGGGCGGCCACCAACTTGGCGTGGATATTCCCCGACAGATAAGCACTGCGCTCGACAAACTCGTTGGTTTCTGGGTCGAAGAAGGTATGCTCGCGCAAGCCCGCCGCGACTTCCTCGCTAGTTTGGCCGGTGAGGTAGCTAATGTATTCGGTATCGACGCGGCCTTTCTCAACCATACAGATCGCCAGCGCATCCTCAATAGTGTCGGCACCTAGAGGTTTGAAGGTGATGCCGATTTGGCGCCGCTCAAGGATCCCAGCCGGCCGAGCCGTGCGGGTGTCTTTATCGAAAATCTCGATAGCCATCGTCAAGGCGGCATCGGGGTCGGAACGGAAGACACGCACCGCCGGGAGATCCACCCAGGAAAGTTTTTCCTCCCCGGTTTTCCTATCCGTATACCAACGCTCTTTCTGTGAGTTGAGTGGACCATACTTGGCCACATAATCCTCATAAGTGGCTTTGAGGCGGGTGCGGGCCGCGTTGAGCGTGGGCGGGTTTTCCTGGGTTTGGGACTCAAACTCCACCAACGCCCGCACTTGGTCACGCAAATCAAGCAACGCAGTGAGCTGTTCGGCCGCGTTTTTCGCAATCTTCACCGGCGTATTGCCATTCGCGGTGTAGCGCTCGAACCCGGCCTCGGTCTTGGTAATGCGTCCGAGTTTTTCCTGATCGACTGGACGCAGCGCTACTTCACCCTCATAGCTTTCTTGGCGTGGGGTGAAGATGAGACCGGCCTCCCTCGCTTGGGAGGTGATCGCGGCGAGGGTGGTGGCAAGCTGGCCCTCCAGCGTATCTAGATTGCTGGCCACGCTCAGAGCTGCGCCGTATTGGTTGGTGGTTTCTTCCCACTCCCCGAGCACGCGCCCCGGGTGGGTGTGGAAGTATTCGTTCACCGGGAACTCGCCCTCGCCGGTCTTGAGTGGGTGGGTGTATTCCCAGTCAAACGGCCGCGGTTCGTCGTTTTTCTCGCGACGCCGGAAAATCAGGATGTCGGAGATGACATCGGTCCCGGCCATCGCCTCATGTGTGCCGGCCGGCAAACGAATAGCACCCACGAGGTCGGCTCTAGCGTAGAGTTCGCGCCGGATCCCCGGATTCTTCGCATCCATCGTGTAGCGCGAGGTAAGCACCGCGACAATGCCGCCAGGCCGCACCTGCGCTAGCGCTTTACTGATGAAGTAGTTGTGGATGGTGTGATTGCCCGGGTTATAGACCGGGTCATACGGGCGGTAATTACCAAACGGCACGTTCCCGATAGCCGCGTCAAAATAGCCGTCTTCGTCGAGGTCCGTATCTGTATAAGACTGCGCTCGTATGTCGGCGTTGGGGTAGAGCCTGGCGGCGATAGCGGCAGGGGTCGGGTCGATCTCAACACCCACCATCCGCACCGCTGCTGGTGCGGTGCCGATGAACATACCGACGCCACAGCCGGGTTCCACCACCCGCGCGCCTTCCGCCAACCCTAACGACTGGAGGGACTGCCAAAGGAGGCGGGCGATAGTGGGCTGGGTGTAGTGGGCATTCGCCGTGGACTGTAACGCCTGCTTATAAGCTGCCTCATCCACGAGAGACTGCAAAGTCTCGCGTTCGTGTTTGTAGGTGTCGGTGCGAGTGTCGAAAAGCGCGGAAAGGCCTCCCCACCCAGAAAACCGCGCCAACACCTCCTGCTCGGAGCTACTCGGGGTGCGGTCACCTAGCTGGGTGAGGAGGCGCAGTGCGGCGAGGTTCGCCTCGATACGGGCTTTCTCGCCACGAGGGCTGACTTGGGTGGTTAGCCCATAAGCCGGCCGGCTTCTTTCAGCTCGATCGCCCAGCGTGCGTTGTCCCCCCGTTTCGGGTCCAGGCTCGCTGGCGCTAGCCCGATCATCGCTTCCTCCACTTTCTCCCACGTAAGGACGTACGGGTCGATATCCAGCATCGAATCCTGGCTCTTGAAAGCTTCCTTGAAGTCGGCCACCGTCAGGCTCGGTGATTTGTCCCCGCCCGTCTCGGAGATGAATCGCATCACCCAATCCCAAGACATTTCTTCCACCCGGTTCTCGGCCTGCTCGATCATCTCGGCCCTCATCTCGGCTATCGCTTCCGGGTCCTCCAGCTGATCCCCGCGCAGCACCCAGTCCGACATGTCCCACCACTCGGTCATCCACTCCGAGGCGAGGATTGTCGGAAGCGGTTCGGGAAGGTCCTGATTCTTCCAAATCTCCAAGGATTCCTCGGCTTCGTACTCGTCCATGATCGCGGCTGCTTCGTATGCTGCTTCCATCCGCGCCGTCGCCGCTGCGGTCTGACGTGCCGCTACCTGATCGGTCCAGTTCTCGCTGGCTGGTGGGTAGGCCGCTAGGAGTGCTTGCTCGAGCGCGTTCTGTGTCTCCAGCGTCGCTTCGTTGATGTTCGCTTCCAGTTGTTGGCGGGTTTCCTTGCTCATCGTTGTTTTCTCCTTGAGGAGTAGTGGTTGTGTTGAGGTAGAAGGTGAGGTCGAAGAGGGCTTCTTGCCCGCTCGAGATTTTTGTGCGTCGCACCATTGCTAGTGTCTCCATCCTCCCGGGCATGGACCGGGAATTGTTTTTTGGGGTCACTAGTTAGTGCGTGTGCAAAGCACACCGGCTTTTTTCGTTTTAGGGGTTGCGGGCCGCGGCCGCGATGAGTGGCGTAAACATCAAGATGATCAATATCGGAAACAGGATGGTCCACATAATCCCCTTCAAAATCCCGAAGAAGATGCCGTGCACGTAAATCTGGTAGCCGAATACAAGGAAGAAGAACACGAAGTACCATCCCCAGCTCGACCCGTACTTGTCAGGCATGGAGAACGGGGCCATGATTGCAAACACTATTCCGGTAATAAGGAAAAAGGTGCGGTAGTGGCGACGAATCCACGAAAACACCCGGACAAGCCGGCTTTTCGGGCGGGCCGGCTCTGGCATGTAGACACCGGCGTCGTAGGTTGGGTACCCGTATGTCAGGTCTGGCGGTAGTGGCGGGTAGGTGTTGGTTGGTTGGCTCATTTTTCTTTTTCCCTTCTCCCCAAGGCTGGTTGTGATACTATACTACAATGGACTTGCGCGGTTGTCCCTAACCTGCTACTTGGCGGTCGCAATGTTGCTTACTCGCCAAGTTCCATCTTCTTTCGTGAGAGTGAAGTTGTAGAAAGCTGTCTCCGGTGTTCCCGTCCAGCCATTCTCGCTAGTCGGGGTAATGGTTACTTGACGGTCGGCATAAGCGACATCAGCGGCGGTGGCTGGTGGGGCTTGCCCCCACAGTGGCTCGACGGCAACGCTTGTGTATGCGTCGTTGGTTTTGAGGGTTTCCCAGGCTGCTCCCCCACGCACCTGCGCCTCCTCGCCAGGCTGGAGAGACTCGACAAGGTAGCGGCTTGCTCGCTTATAAGCATCAAGCGGGCTGGCATCCGTGCGCGAGTCTTGGCATGAAAGTAAGAGCGCGACGGTGTCGGCGACGCTTTCCACATCCGACTCATTGGTTCGCGGGGCGTTTGTGAGGCAGCGTGGCACCTCTAGTACCGGCGACGCCGGAACAGGCATGGTCGGCTTTGTTTCGGGTTCAGGGGCTTGGCAGCCAGCGGCCACTACAAGCACGAGCGCAGTTATTGCGCCGATGGTTCTGTTTTGTGTTGTCATTATGGGATCCTTAGTGCTTGCGGGAACATCTTGTCAGCGCTGTCTCCCCACCCGAGCGGGTAGGTGTTCACACCATATCCGGGGGCTGCGTCAATATATTCGCCATTACCGATGTAGAGCGCGACGTGGGTGATGTAGTCGACGTTCGGGTCGACGCTTGTTGACTGGAACGCGAGAATATCGCCGGGCTGGAGGTGTGCGGCGTCGGCTGGCACATAAGTGCCACCGAATTGAGTTGCGCTATAGAGTGCGTTTTCGCATTTACGCCGGGCCGGCGTCTCACCAGGAATAGACATGGGCAAATCAATACCGCGCCCGTTCTTAAACGCTGACCAGACAAGGCCGCAGCAGTCGAAACAGTCGGGTCCCATGCTCCCGCACGCCCCGCGACCCTCACCCCTATAGGGTTTGCCGCGTTGGGAGATAGCCCAAGCAACAACCGCATTATTCGAGCCACCCGCAGCGGTGGGTGCGTAGCGGGTCGCCGCTAGATTCTTGATTTTCTCCACATAGGCCATGGTTTCCGGGTAGGGCGGGATACCCCCAAAAGATTGGACGGCGCCGATTCCGGCGTTGTATGCGGCTAAGGCGAGGTCAACGGGATCACCTTTCACCTGCCCGCCTTCGACAAAGTTCTTCGTGCTGGCGAGGAGATCACACATGTAATGGCCTTGGCTCCAGATGGCATCTTGTGGGTTGTTGACATCAGCGACTCCGTCTCCGTCGCCGTCTTTACCAGCAGTGGCCCAGGTGGTTGGCATGAATTGTGCGATACCAAGCGCACCCGCGCTCGATACTGCGGTGGGGTTCCAGTTTGATTCAGCCTCAATCTGCGCCGCAAGCAAAGCCGGGGTGATGCCTTCGCAAATCCCGCCGGCCCGCGCAATGATGCCTGCGTATTCGGGTGGGATATTACTCGCAGCGCCAGTAAGGCTCGCGCTGCCTTTGTTGTCGCCGCCGAGGAGGATGATCATGAGCGGGGCAAGCAACGCGAGCAGTGCGGCTGCGCCTATATAGATAGTACTTTTCACGGAGAAGTCCCCTTTAGTAGACGGTGATTGTCCCGGAATTCACCAAGCCATCCGCGCTCACAGACCACGAATAGGTGCCCGGCTCCATAGTGATGCTGGCTTCGAAGAAGCCACTACCCGCAACTGTTTGGGATCCGAGTGATAGGGAGCGTCCGCCAACGCTTGCGTAGACGGAGACCGGGACCGCGCCGCTGGTGCTTACGCTTGCGCTGATCGTGACCGAACGGCCACTCGAGCTGGCGTTGGCGGAGAGGTCGGTGACGTAGGCCGGCTCCGGGACCGGTGCCGGTTCAGGTGCGGGTGCTGGCGCCTCTACTGGCTCGGGTGGCTGCCAGTCTGGTTGCGGTGCTGGCTGGTCGTCGGTGCCTTGAGGCGCGCTCCCGCCCTCGCCCACCGGGGGCGCTGGGGGTGCTGTATCTGCTGGCGTTGCTGGCAAGGCGGGCGAAGGTGTTGAGGACGGAGTGCTCCGCGTCGTCGGTGACACGGTAACGGTAGGTACTCCTGGGGTAGGAGTAGCCGTATCCTCACCTGTGCTTGCGAGGAGGAGGTGTGCGAGGTATCCAGCCGCTAAAGCCAAGACAAAGGCCAGGATTCCGGCGAAGGCTTTTAGGAGACCGCGGCGTCTATCTCCCTCCTTGTCATCACCAGAAGTAGGGTTTTCCTCCGCGGGTGCTGGCGGGATAGTGGGAGGGCGCTGAACCACCGGCAAACTGACGGTATCTACGGGCCGGCCGGCGCGTAACTGGGCACTGAGCCGTTTGTTTTCCGCCTCCAGCTCGCCAAGTTTGCGAGATTGTTCCGCGTTTTTTGCCTGTACTTTTTCAAGGGCAAGACTGGCGGCTGCTAGCTCGGTGTGTAGCTCTCGGACCTGACCTGCAACCGTGTTGCGTTCGCGCTTGAGCCGGTCTTTATCCGCCTCAAGCGTCTGCATATATTCGCCGCGTTCGCCTAGCACCTGACTGAGTCGAGCTTGCTCTTCGCGGGCTTGAGCAAGCTCAAGACGCATAGCCTCAGCCTGTTCACTCTCTTGCGTACCTTCCTCTATCTCACGCCGGAGTGCTTCGAATTCTTGGCGCTCGGCTGCGTGCGCGTCTCGCTCTGTGGCCAGGGATTGCTCGGCCTGTTGGAGGGCCGTGGTTTTCTCAACCAGCGCGGCCTGGGCTTGCTCAAGCTGACGGAGAGCCTCGGCGAGCTTCTCACGATCTTCAGCATTCTGAGCTTCCAGCGCGGTTATCTTTGCGGTTCTTTCTTCAAGCTGGGCAGTGAGCGCGGATACCTGGACACGTGCCTGCTCAAGCTGCCCAACAAGACCACTGTTGGCGGTCTTGAGTTTCTCGTTGTCTTCCCGCATCCGGACTAAATCTTGCTGGCAGGCAGTAAGGGCTTCACGGGTTGCCTCGGCATCACTGAGTGCTTGCTGCGATGATTCAGCTTGTTCTTCTAAATCACGCGCGTGCTTGCGTGCTTCGCTGAGTTCGTTGCGTGCTGCGCCTAGTTCGGTTTCTAGTGCCGAGCTAGATGCCTGGGCCTGCTGTAAAGCAAGCGTTTGTGCGGCTACTTGTTCTTCGGCTTGTGTTGCTGCACGCTGAGCACTTTCGAGGCTGGCTTGCAGGCGATCAAGTTGAGCAACTAAATACTCGCTCTCATGCTCGTCAATGGCGTGAGCGTTTCTGAGGTTTTCACACTCTGCCTCGAGACTTCGTTTTTCCAGGAGCAGGCTGGCGTATTCACGCTCAAGGAGACGCAAACGCCCATCTTCTAACGTGCCCACAGGGGCGGGCGGAGCGGCGTCAGTAGTTTCTGTTTTTACTGGGACTTCTGACGACGACGCGCCCTCCCCCGCGGCCGTATCCGCCGGCGGTTCCGGCGGTGCTGGCACGGCTGGCACGGCTGGCACGGCTGGCACGGCTGGCACGGCTGGCACGGCTGGCACGGCTGGCACGGACGATACTTCCGGACTCCACTCCTGGCCGTCAATCCGTATATGCCCACCCGGGGAGACAACGGCGACTGCACCGTTGTCGAGGTTGATTGTAATAGGGGCATAGAGTGCCATGCTCGCGGCGGCTTCCAACCGCGCGGTATCAGCCTTAGATAACTGCATCCTCATCCCCCTCCGTTTCAGGTTCGTTTTCGCCTGGCCTGTAGCTGCGCCAGGTTCCATCTTTTTCGTGCTGCTTCTGGCGGGCCATGAAGCTAGCAAGTAACTTCCATCCGGCATCGCGGTCCATGCCAGCATGGCTGGCGCTGCTGGCATTGCCAGCAGATACGGCAGATGTCTCATTGCCGGCATTGCTGGCGGGTGTCTCCTCGCTGGCGTTGCTGGCCTGGTTTTCTTCTGGCTGCATTACTTGCTCACCCCCACCGTGGGAGCTTCGGCCGGCCGTGCATCTGAGAGGCCAATTTCGGCAAGGGAAGGTACTTCGTCGAGGAATTCTCGGATGTAGATGCGGTGTTTTTCGCAAGCGAGGTCCATGCCCCTTGCGTGCTGGTAGGTTGCGTAAGATTCGCGTGAGTTCTGCCAGGCTTCCCACGCCCGCTCACTATCGTCGTGTTCGTAAGCAAACTCTTGCTCTTGTCGGGCTTCTTCGTATGCTTCGTAAGCATCGTGTGCTTCTCTGTCGTATTCCCGGCCCTTCCGGAAAAGTAAATCGAGCATTTGGGTGGCGAAGTGCTCACGCGCCGCCGCAATAATCGCTTGAGGTGTGGGTTCCATTTATTCCCCCTCCTCCACCGTGGCGGCGTTGCTTGGTTGGTCGTCTGGAATGGTCAGGTCGGCCAGGGAGGGGACTTTGGCGAGGATTTCGCGGATGTAGGTCTGGTGTTTCTCGCACGCAAGATCCATGCCTTGCAAATACATGTATTCCGCGTAAGCATCCCACGCCGCACTGTATTCATCGTGCTTGTAAGCCTCGCCTGCTTCGTCTCGGGCTTCCTCATACGCTTTATGGGCAGCGCCAGCCCCACGGTCATAGTCTTCGCCTTTACGGGAAAGACGAGAGAGCATTTCGCTTGCTAGGTGTTCGCGTGCGGCGGTAATAATGCGAGCGGTCCACGCCTCGAAAACGGTATCCGCGTCGCTGGTGAGCTTCCCAACTACTTCGTCCATGTCGTAGTCGGCCTCGGAGAGTCCTTGTTTTTCCAGGCTTTCTAGCCCGGCGTTGATCACAGCTTGACGGACCGTATAGCGGATGTCGTGGGTGGTTAGTTTCGAGGATGCATCAAGGTAGTACATGAGAGGTTCCTTTCGGTCTTGAGGTTTTAGATGTTGCCTTTGGGTGCCGCTCCCGCAACAACCGGCACGACATTCGTGTAAGTGTCCACGCGAGCGTTGAGAATCGCGGTTATCCACTCGGAGAGCGAGATGCGGTTTCCAGTGGCGCAATCGGCGAGCCACGCACCCCTGATCCGGTCGGCGTCTTCGCGGGGGAGTCGAATGGTGATTTTCGTGGCCTGCTGGCTGCCAGCGGTGCCAGCGGTGCCAGCGGTGCCAGCGGTGCCAGCGGTGCCAGCGGTGCCAGCGGTGCCAGCGAGGATGTTATCCTCTCCGCCCGCGACGATGGGGTTCGTAATGGGTGCTTTCTTGAGCGTCTGTAACGCGCTTGTATCAGGCTTTTTCATTACTGTTCTTCCGTTTCTGTTTTGTGCGTGTCTTTGACCTTGTCGAGGAGTTTGATCGCCCGTTCGAGTTGGGCGTAGGTTTCATTGAGCGTGAAGTACAGGTCAACGAGCTGCTGGTCGCTGCCGTGTTTGATGATGTCGTTGCCCGGCATTCTCCAAGGGTCGGAGTCCAGGCGCATTTCGAGCAGGGTTGCGTTTGATGCGGCTGCGTGCCAGAGCGTCACGACATCGTTTGCGATCATGTTCCGGAAGTTGATGTCGTGGGGGTTGGCAAGCAGGCGGAGCAAGGTTTTCTTCGTCATTTTCATCGCTGGCCTCCTTACAGAGCGGTGCTGCCATTGTTGGCAGTGCTGGCAGTGCCAGCAGATACGGCCACGCCAGCAGGTGCGGCAGCGCCAGCGGATACGGCGTTGCCGGCGAGTGTGGCTTGTAGGGTCCTGAATGCTTCTTCGATCAAGGCGTCGGCGTCGCCGATGGGGATGTGGTTGGTTGCGGTGTGGGGGAATGCCTCACGCGCTGGCATATACCGAGCGAGTAGATAGTCACCGTAGGTGGCTTCCAACTCCGTTAGCCACCGCCGGGTATCCAAGCGTCCTTGCTGATAGGAGTTCACGAGGATGCCCGCAAGCTCAAGAGCCGGGTTGTATAGAGATTTAATGGTGGCGATGGTCGTGATCATCTCGGCCACCCCATCGCAAGCGGTTTCACGTGCCGTGGTCACGATTAGCGCGGTGTCTGCGGCGACGAGCGCCCCGGTCGTCAACATCCCCAGCGATGGCGGGCAGTCCACCACGATAGCGTCATAGGCATCGCGTAGCGGTGTGAGGATGGTCTTGAGCCTATATTCCCGGCCCAAAGTCGTGTCGTTTTCCCGATCCCAGAGCGCCCGGTCGGCGGGGAGTAGATCAATACCCCAACCCGGCACTGGCAGGATTGCTTGACGTGCAGTTTCGGGTGGTGCTCCAGCAGCCACCGCGGCGAGCACGTCGTTGAGCGTGAGCGTCTCCGCGCCGACGTCCACGCCGAGCGTCGTCGTCGCGCTTCCTTGCGGGTCAGCATCCACTAGCAACACACGTTTGCCGGAGCTGTGGGTAATACGGTGTGCAAGGTTCGTGGCGATGGTCGTTTTACCGACACCGCCTTTTTGGTTGCAGATAGCGATGATCATGGGGTTCTTCTTTCTATAGTCCTGGGATGTGGGTTGGTGCTGGCATGGCCAGCGGGGCTGTGTTTGCTGGCACGGCTGGCATTGCCGTACCTGCTGGCAGTGCTGGCGCTGCCGCATTGGCTGGCATTGCCGTATCCGCTGGCAATGGGGCGCAGTATTTGTAGCGGTCTTGTCGCGCGCCGAGCATCGCAGCCCGGATTACGGCGGCATTGGATTGGATGTATCTCTGCGTTGTATCGACACTCTCGTGTCCGAGTAGTTCTTTCACTGCTAAGACGTCTTGCGATGCAGCGTATGTTTTGGTTGCGAAGCGGTGCCGGAGAGTGTGGAGAGTCCATCCATCGCGGAGTTCCCGGCGGGCAAGCTTGCCAACCCAGGATCCGGCGAGATGTCCTTCCTTTTGCCCGGGGAATAGCCATATGCCCGTGAGGTTGAACTGCTCCCGCATCTCGACGTAGATGTCATGCGGGATTGGCACTATTCGGATTTTTCCTCCTTTCCCGCATATTGAGAGGGAGTAGCCCAGTAGGTCTTTCATAAGATGTCCCTTTTGGATTTGGGCGATTTCGCTAGCTCGTAGCCCGACCTCGCCTGCTAATCGCAAAATGAGTCTTGTCCGTGGAGGTGCTCCATCAAGTGCGTCCTCATAGACTTCTTCGGGCGTTGGTCGTGCCGGAGGTGTTTTCCTGTGCACCATCGGCAGGACCGCCGCTGGGTCATCAACGTGATGGGCTGCGGCGTACCAAGAGAAGAAAGCTTTGATGGATTGGTAGTAGGAATGTCGCGTTTCCGTGGCAATTTTCTTTTTGCCCGCCCATTCGATAATCATGGCGGCGGTTACTTGGCCTGGAGGGCATTTCAAGGCCCGTGCGAGGGTTCGGACGAGGCCTATTCGGGTTTCTATAGTTGCTTGCCGGCTTCCGCTAGCAGAGAGTAGATGTTCCCATTTCTCCAGTTCAAGATCCCAACCTTCGGGAACTGGCCATTTTCCAAAGTTATTTGACATGCTTAACTAATAGCGATTTACACGCAGTTTTCACCTTTGAAACTGCTACGCTGTAAGCGTGTAAGTCACCTCCCCGCCACTGCGGAGGGAGCGAATTTTTCGGCACAGCTTGCGAATAGCGAGCTTCAACCCGGAGGTCAGAGGTTCAAATCCTCTCCCCGCCACGAATAAGAGCTCCTGACCAGGGAAAGCACCAGGTCAGGAGCTCTTGCCATACCCGCGCTCACATTAGCAAGCTGCCTACTCTAACCGCGTCCACCCGTTATTGGGATGATCCGGCTGGAACCCGGCCCGCCCATCCAGCTCGCACCGATACCGCACGCCCTTGTAGATCACCTCGGCCCCGCGCAAGTAGATGCGGTGCCGAAACCACAAGTCCTGAATCGGCGCATCGGAAACCTTGACCCAGTACGGCTCGCCCGCGCTCGGCGGACGCTCAGAAACCGTATTGGGGTTATGCGCCACACCCCACGCGTACTGGTACGTTCTACCTTCAAAAATCACGTAATCATGGTTGTGGTAGTGGTGGAAGTGGCGGTATTCCGCGGTGTTTTCCGAGTACACCATGGGCCGCACCCACCGCTCGTTCGGGTCGAGCGGATTGAAATCCGGATTCGCGGGGTCAATCGTGTGCAGCGCCGTGAACACGCCCACCACCTCGCCGTTCTTTTTTACGACGACGATGCTCCCTTTCTTGATGGGCTCTGTCGGCGGATTGTCAATATCAAAATCCACCACCTCCGGGGCTGCGGCGTCATTGGGATCGGACATGTACCACATGCCTATCACCACATCGCCACCACCCTCGAGCTGCACATTCGCCACGCCTCCCCAAAAGCCGTTCAGCGGCGCGAGCGCAATCGCCCAGGAGGAGACGACGCTCATCACGGACGTACCCAGCGCGGTCATTCTCGCTCACCTTCCCCGCAATCAGTTGCCGCACACCCGGCTTCCATGCACTCAACTTCCACACGCTTGGCTTCCACGATCCCAGCCGCCGCTCCTCCGCCAGCACCACCGCGCCGCGGGCGGCGGATCGCGCTTATAGCCCAGATACCAAGGGCACAGCCCACCAGCGTGGTCACGCCGGGCACCGAACGCGCGAAGAACACCGCGTGCCCGATCTTCGGTATCACGAACCCGACCTTCCCGATGACTTGCTCGCGGGTAATCCCCCAGTAATCCCAGTCTTTCGGCTCGTCGACCCCATAGCGCTTGGTTTTCAGCAACACGCCACCGTCCGTATCGCGGCGCTTATCGGCAAGATAGTGAACGACGACGAAATTGGTCGCCGGGCTAACCGCGATAATATCCCCCACTTTCAGCTCCCCTATATCTGCCCGGACAACGCCAACGACGTCGCCGCGATTAAGGCGAGGCGACATGGAATCGCTCGACACGATAAGGGGACGGCAACCCAGCGTGTTGATGAGAAGGTTGGGCTGCAGGGCCGCGACGGCGATGAAAAAGGACAGCACGAAAACCGCGAGCAGCAGCACGGCCCGCGCGATGCGTTCGCGTATCGGGCCGCGCCTATGCTCACGGCAGTTCTTCGTTTCGAGGGCCGCGCTCACCTTAGGGCTGGGTGACGGCGAAGGTGAGGTTCACCTTGATGTTTTGCCCCACGATGGCATCGTAAGCGGCCTTGGTCGCGGGCTCCTTGAGGGTGACCTTGACGGTGACCGTGACCGATTCGCCGTCCGCCTTGATTTGGGTGCTGGCAGGCGTAACTTCTACGCCGACCAGATCATCATGGCCGGTA
>NZ_JBOZDP010000024.1:0-17280 GCF_051265835.1 Actinotignum inguinis
GGCAGGCACACCGGGTCTTCGAGGAACTCGCCGCGGTGGGCGTGGATATGGGCGACGTTGCCGCCCAGCTCGAGCGCGAAGGCGTGGAGAAGTTCATCGTCTCCTGGAAAGAACTGAGCGAAACGGTCAGCGCAGCGCTCGCGGCTGCCCGCTAAGTCTGCCTGCGCCTAGTTGTTCAGAATCCTTGGTATTCATCGCCTCTGGCTCCGGCTCGGCCTGGGGGAAAGCATCCGTCATCTCCCACACCGAGGCCGCGACCGTGATATCACCCTCCTCAGCCAGGAGGGTGATATCACGTATCCCTTCCACAAAGGCAAGGGAAGAAAGTACCCGCTCGCCGTTCCCGGCAATAACCTCTACCGAGCTGGCATCTACGAGCACTCGGAAAGTTAACGGTGCCAGCGCAGAGTCGCCCACTTTCTTAGGGACTGTCTCACCGGCAATGACACCGGTGCGCTCGCCCCAGAGGCAATAGGCCGGGGCCCAGGGCGCAGCCCGGTAGCCCAGATTCTCCACTGCCGCGCTCCGGTCCACCCCGATAGTTCCACTATTGCGGTCCACGATAATGCTCACGGAACTCGTGTCCGAACCGATACGCAGCCGCAGCCGTTCACATTCACCCGTGAGCATGCTTACGGAAATATCCGCAGCGGTGACATTACGAGCGAGGGTGAGGGGTGCGCTGGCGGCGAGTGCGGCGTCGTCGTTCCATAAACACTGGCCCCGCAGGCGCGCGAGGGCCGTGGCGGGCCGTAAGCACAGGTCGCCGGACTCGAGGTGAACACTCATTGGTACTGTGAGCTGGCCGGACCAACCATCTGCTGTGGATGCCGGGGCGCGCCCGAAGCTACCCATCCAGCCGAAAAGCGTGCGCTGCCCATCAATGACGCAGGTCTGTGGCGCGTAAAAACTATGACCCCAATTGAGGGTGCGATAGGGCACGCGGGGTTCAAAGCGCCCGCCGGGAGTCCAGCTGCCCAGCAGATAGCCGGCGCTATTGACATTGCAATGCGCGAAACCCTCTGGGCGTATTCCCATGGGGGAGAAAATCAGCACCCAGGTGTCGCCGAGCGGGAAGAAATCGGGGCACTCAAGCATGAAGACCCGCGGATCCGGGTGGCGGTAAAGCACGCACTCGAAACTCCAGCGCGCTAAGTCCGGGGAAGTGTACATCCACACTTCGCCACGGCAGTCCGCGCTTTGCACACCCACGACCATGCGGTACATATCTCCGTGGCGCCAGACCTTCGGGTCGCGGAAATCGCGTACGCCCTCCGGGGTAGGAACGACGACGCCCTTCTTCTCAAAGGTAACTCCGTCACGTGAGATCGCCCGGCACTGGGTCTGCCCGCAGCGGGCGATAGCTTCGTTGGTACTGTCCGTTTCGTTGGAGCAGTCCTCCCCGGTGGCTGTTTCCGAGTTGAGGTACCGATTCCCGGTGTAGAACACCTCAAGGTGTCCGCACGGGGCCTGAAGAGCAGAACCGGAAAAGACGCCATCGCGGTCGGCTTCCAGGGAGGGAGCCAGGGCGAGGGGACGGCGCTCCCAAGTGGCGCCGTCACGAGAAACTACGTGCCCCCAGTGCATAGGTCCCCATTCGGTGGAATAAGGGTGGTGCTGGAAGAAAACGTGGAGTTCTTCCCCGGTCTGAATCAGGCCATTCGGATCGTTGATCCAGCCGGCCGGCGCCGCGATATGAAAACGCGGGTACCAGCGTGGATTCACGGCGGTGGCGAGCTGGGCATTCGCAGCGCTGGCCCGGGCCAGCGCTGTATCGTGGTCGGCGGTGAACTCGAAGGAAAGCGACATAGTTATCCCTTAATGCCGGAAGCGGCAATAGAGTTGACAAATTGCTTCTGGAAAGCCAGGAACAGCATGATGACAGGAACGGTGATCAGCGTGGAAAACGCCATGATCTGGCCCCAGGATACGTTGAGCTGCTGGAAATAGTCGATTCCAATCATTGCCGGGCGTAGTTCTTCTGATCGCACTGTCATAAGTGGCCACAGGTAGGAATTCCAAGCCGGCAGGAAAGTCAGAATTGCGACGGTCGCAGTAGCTGGGCCGGAGAGTGGCATAACGATAGAGCGGTAAATCTTGAACCAGCTCGCCCCGTCTACACGCGCTGCTTCGTCCAACTCTCGCGGAATCGAATCGAAGTACTGGTAGAAGAGATAAATGGAGAGAGCGTTGGCAATGAACGGGACAATCTGGACTTGGTAGGTATCCAACCAGCTCTGTGAAAAGCCGTTTGCATCCAGCCACGGGAGCTTATTGACCCACCACAGCAACGGCAGAGCGAGAGTTTCAAAGGGCACGATAAGGGTCGCGATCACGACCGTCAGTGAGATCTTGCGCCCCCGGAACTGCAAGCGTGATAGTGCGAAAGCTGCCATGGAGTTCACGATGAGGCCGAAAACCACGATGCATACCGAGATAATGACGGAATTGAGGAGGAAGCGCCAGAACGGGACCCGATTGAATACCCCGGAATAGTTATCGAGGCTGAGGTCACCGACCGGGAGAAAAGCTTGGAGGCCGCCCATATCCCCGAAAATCTGGGTGTCGGGTTTGAAACTGGAGACCACCATGAAAAGCAGCGGTAGGCCGAAGATTGCGGCCAGACCAATACGCAGTGCCCAGATTCCGATAACACGAGGGATACTGCGAGAAGATGTCGCGGTGCTCATGCGCGGGCCTCCTTATCGCGAGTGAGATAGCGTTGCACAAGATTGACGGCAAGGACCAAGACGAAGAGGACTAGGGAAATTGCCGCGGCGTAGCCGGTTTGCTGCTGGTCATATCCGGTGCGCACTGCCTGGTAGACCACTGTGGAAGTGGAATCGAGGGGGCCGCCCTTCGTCATGATATTGATCTGGGTGAAGAGTGAAAATGCCGCGATGGTGATCGTAATGAGGATAAAGGTGCGGGTTTGGCGTAGTCCCGGCCAGGTGACGTGTTTGAACTGCTGCCAGGTGGATGCCCCGTCCAGGGCTGCCGCTTCGTAGAGTTCACCCGGGATTGTTTGCAGGCCAGATAGCCAAATAATCATATGCATTCCGGCTGCCTGCCACGCGGACATAACGATAATGGCGAAGAGTGCCCAACTGGGATCTCCTAACCAATCCGGTCCGGAAACGCCGATCTTGGCCAGTAGCGCGTTGAGCAGGCCATCGGGCTGGTACATGAAGAGCCACAGCATGGAGACCACCACCATGGAGGTCACCATGGGGAGGAAGAATACGGTGCGGAAGAAATTTAAGCCCGGGAACTTCTTATTTACGAGCAGTGCCATGATGAGGGCCAGGCCCGACTGGCCGGGCACGATAACGAGGGCGAAGATGAGGGTATTGCGCAGGGAAGCCCAAAAGACCTCGGTTCCGAAAAGGCGCTCAAAATTCTCTAGGCCGATGAATTGCATCGGGCGCGGTGAGATGAGGCGCGCGTCGGTAAAGGCGAGCACAAAAGTGAGAACGATGGGAACGACAAGGAAAAGGAGCATGAGGATCCCTGCGGGGGCCAGCATTCCCCACCCGGCCCGTGCCTGAGCGGAGGTTTCGCGCCGGTATTTTCGCGACGGCGCAGCTTGCTTAGCACGCTGAGAAGTCGTGGATGCCGGCCGGAGCGCGTGCTTACTCTCCGCGGTGGCCTGGGGTGCAGCAGTCATATCATTGGCCTTTCGGCAGGGTGCCTGAGCTACCGGCTCCGATGAGAGTCCGTTGCAGAACGGGTGAAAAATTCTGACCCGGAGCCGGTGGTAGCTCAGGCGCCTCGCGCATCAGGTGTTATTTGAAGAAGCCGTTGGCTTTTTGGTTGGCGTCAATATTCGCCACGGTTTGGTCGAGGATCTTCTTGGGATCCCCGCCGTTGAGAATGTCCTGGGTCGCCTTGGTAAATTCCGTGGCGATGAAGGGATAGCCGGCTGTTTCGGGGCGCAGTACCGCGTACTTCTTGGAGAATTCCCGGAAGATGGAGTACTTCCCGCCCTCGGCGAAGGCCGGAACTTCAGCGGTGGCGGCGTCCGTTGCCGGGATGTTACGGGTCGCAACCGATACGGAAGCTACGTACTTATCCTGGGCAGCGAATTTCATATAGTCCAGCGCTCCTTCGGGTGCTGGGCACGACGGCGACATACCCCACTGCCAGGATCCGCCGCCAATCTTCGGACCCTTGCCAAAATCGGGCGGCGGGAGGAAGACGACGTCGTCGCCAAAAGCTTCTTCTGTGGGCTGTGCCGCCCACGAACCCATCCACAAGAAGGCCGACTTGCCATTAATGAAGTCCTGGGTGGGATCCGAACCTGCGTTTGCTGGAGTGTATCCCTCGGTCACGAGAGAACGCATCCACTTTGCCCATTCGAGGGCTTCCGGACCGTTGAGAGCGCCTTCCGCGCTTTCGAACTTCGAGCGGTTGATAAGGTCGCCGCCGAAGCTCTGCAGATAGGGAGAGTAGGCGTAGGGATACCATTCGCCCTGGTCAGCGGTATTGATATCGAAAGGTACCGCGTATTTTCCGGAGGCCTTCACCTTAGCGAGGGCATCGGTGAATTCATCGCGGGTCCACGGCTTATCAACGGTGGGGGTGCGGATGCCGAATTCATCGAGAATCGACTTGCGGGTAATGATAGAGAGGGCTACGTCGTAGTAGCCGTAGGAATAAATCTTGTCCTCGTAACGCCCCACGGTGGTGGGGAGGAATTTATTGAGGGTGTCATCCATACCTTCGAGTGGGGCGAGGTAACCTGCCCAGGCCCAATTAGGAACATTCGGGCCATCGATATCCATAATGCACGGGAGGCTATTGGAGGAAGCGGCCGCCACCACGGATTGGTTGTAAGAAGCCTGCGGGAAGGCTTGCATAGTGACCTGGTATTTATCGGATTGTGCGTTGTAATCGGCAACGATTTGCTCGATAGCTGCGAGCTCTTCTTCATTGCCGGCGTTATGAGTCCACATGGTGACTTCTTGTTTCCCGTCCGCAACATTTCCTTGGGACGAAGTCCCGCCCTTGCTGCACGCGCTCAGCGTGAAAGCGAGTGCAGCGGCGGATGTTAGTGCGGTGAGTTGCCGGAATCTCTTACTCATCACCCCTCCTTGGGTTTGTTTGGTGCCCCGCCCGGGAAGCGGGAACAACATGCTAAAAGGGAACCATCACGCGGCACCTTTGCACCGTGATAAATGCATTTAGCACTTGCTAGAAAGTGTAGAACCGCCCGTGAGTATGCACAATGTAAAGGTGCGTGTGAGCTTGATCACCTTGATGATCGGATACTCTTAGCTCAGGCTGTAGCCCAAAGGTGGGATAGATCAGTGCGAGGAGGTTGGATGAAGCGAGCGACGATTGCTCAGGTGGCGCAACGGGCGGGTGTTTCACCCACCGCGGTAAGTTTGGTTCTCAATGACCGCCCCGCGCGTCTCTCTCAAGAAGTACGGGATCGGGTGATTGAAGCGGCGGCTGCCCTCAATTATCGCCCTAACCCGGCGGCACGTTCGTTGCGGACCAATACCACCGGGATTTACGGGGTCATTAGTCGGGATGTTACTGTTACGCGCTACGCTTCGGCAATGCTGCGTGGGATTCTCGACGCTGCAGACCAGGCTGAAAAAATCGTTTTTCTTGCGGAAGTTGGGGATAGTGTGAGCCGGGCGGAGAATTCGGTGCGCGAAATGCTCAATCGTAATGTTGATGGCCTTATCTTCGCGGAAATGGGAGCGAAGATGATCACCGTGCCGGAGATCGTGCAGGGGCTGCCCGTGGTGGTGTGTAATGCGGTACCGGATCGGGAGGGAATTTTTCCGGCGGTGCTCCCAGCCGAATACGAAGCGGGGCGACGCATGGCCAATGTGCTAATCGAGGCCGGGCATAGCAAGATTGCGATTATCGGCATGGATGATAAGTTGCGCGAGCCGCGCATATCAGCCACTATCGGCCATCGTTTTGACGGAATTCTAGATTCTTTTCGGGCCGCGGGCCTTACGCCGGTAAAGATTTTTCCCGGCACTCGCTGGGACCCAGATCTCGGTTACGAGGCGACGGGCGAGTTGTTGGATAACGGCCCGGAGTGCACCGCGATTCTTGCCCTTAATGATCGTATTTCTTTGGGAGCAATCCAGCAGTGTTTGGGGCGCGGTATGCACCTGCCCGATGATTTATCGATTGCGTCTTTTGACGACGACGAAATTGCTCTTTATGTCCATCCGGCTCTCACCACCATCGCTATTCCCTATTGGGAGATTGGGCAAACCGCCACCCGCCTACTAGGCGAGGAAGGTGCGGGGGACCGTGACATTCACCTGGTGAATATGCCGCTGCGTATGCGCGAATCGGTACGCCGGCTCTAAGCGTCGAAATTATCTTGACGCAGCACTTCCACTACCCGCCGCGCCAGCTCCGGCATCTGCGCGGGTGTGTAGCGCTGGTCGATGGGTAGGGCGAGGATATGCGGCCAGTCGATCATATGGGTCAGGCGCGGCCAGAAAGCGGGGGTGAAAACTCCGCGGGCGGCGAGGCGCTCGGCCCAATGGTGCGGGGCGGGCCAGTGCGGCGGTAGGGCGTCCAGGTGGAGCGCGAGCGCGTAGGGCGCATGGCTCGCGGGCGCGTTGCTCGCGGTCACGGTGCTAGTAGCCGCGCAGCTTTCTTCCCCGCCGCGGAATAGCGCCGCCTCCGGCACCCCCTCGTTCAGCAATGCCGCGCGCAGGGCCCGGGCATTTGCACGCCGCCGTTCCAGCGCCGCCGCGATATCCAGGTGGCTGAGAATATCCCGGGCGGGCCCGCTCATTGAGCTCGGGTTGAGAGCAGCATCGATGGCGGCCTCAGCTGCGCCGTCGTTCTCCACCCCGCGCAATTGCAGCAGGCCGCGCCGGGTAGCTTCGCGCGCCGCCGCATTACCCGCAGCCGCGGCGGGAAGCGAGGGGCCGAGCGCCCAGGCGCCGTCGGGAATCGGAAACCACTTCCGCAACGATGCCGCGGCATAACGTGCGGGGATGTCCTGGGGAGCGGCACCGAAGTGTGCGTGCGTGAGATCGGCGACGACGACGCCACCGCGGCCCTCCCACTCCGCAAGCACGGCGCGCAACTCGGGCGCGGGCCAGGCTCCGAAGGTGGTGGAGATGAGGACCGCGCAGCGCAGCGGGTCGGTGAGGAGCGGCGCGAGCCGGGCCGGGGAGGGCAGGAGATCCGCGCCGACCTGCACCCAGTGGACCCGGATGCCTTCGAGCTGGAACGGTGTGAGCGCGGTCGCGCACAGAAAACCCGGCGCGATGATGCGGCGGATACCGCGGGCGGCGAGAGCCTGGGCGATAAGGCCGAGGGCCTGGCGCCCCGATTGCACCAGCATCGCACCGGGCGGAACCGGAAGAGCACGCGGGGCGCAGCGGTGCGGGAGAGAAGTGAATTCGCCGCCGAAGATCACGGTGTATTACCTTGGAAAAAAGCTGCTGGAACGGTGCTGAACGGTGCCCTCGGGGTGGGGATAAACGCGTCATAAAGAACCATCATTATCCCTTTCATTAAAGACCCCACGAGTGACATTTGTTTCGTATACTCATGCTATCCGGCAAGGGTGCCGGGTGGTGATTACGGTCAGCACGAAGGTCTTGACCGAATCTGAGGAGGAACCACAATGAAGATGATTCTGGACCTGGATACAGGTGTCGATGATTGCCTGGCAATCACCTACGCACTCGGATCACCGGAAGTCGAATTAATTGGCATTACCGGAACCTACGGGAATGTTCTACTGGACACAGGTGTAAAAAACGATCTTGACCTTCTCGACCTTTTTGGGCATCCAGAGGTGCCGGTCTATCCGGGAATCCCACACGCTCGGGAAAAGGATGGTTTTGAGGTTCTCGAGATTTCGGAGTTCATTCATGGCAAGAACGGTATCGGGGAAATTGAGATTCCGCCTTCGCGCCGAGTTCCGGAAACCACGCCGGCACCCGAATTTATGGTGGAAGCGGTGCGGAAGTACGGCAGCGACGTCGTTATTGTTGCGACCGGCCCTATGACGAACCTGGCCCGCGCCATTGAACTGGATCCCACATTCACAGACAACGCCCGCATCGTCATTATGGGCGGGGCGCTCACGGTTCCCGGGAATTGCAACGATGTGATGGAAGCGAATATCTCCCAAGATCCGGAAGCCGCGGATCTGCTTTTCCGCTCGGGCGCTCACGTCACGATGATCGGCCTGGATGTCACGCTTCAGACGTTGCTCACCTATGAGCATACGCAACAGTGGCGCGATCTTGGCACCCCGGCTGCCACGGCCCTGGCAGATATTACGGATTTCTATATCAAGGCTTATGAGACCACCGCCCCGCATCTGGGCGGTTGCGGCCTACACGATCCCTTGGCGGTTGCCGTGGCTATTGATCCCTCGTTGGTCACGCTCTTCCCGTGCAATCTTAAGGTTGATCTGCACGAGCCCGTGCGCGGGCGCACTATCTGCGATGAGGAACGGCTCAACGATCCGGTCAAGACCGCTGATGTGGCTATCGCGGTGGACGTGGAACGTTTCCTCACCGAGTTCATGTCCCGCATCACCTCGCTGTTGGAAGGTATCTAACCGTGGACGCGCGTGATCGATCCCAGGTTGATACCGCGGCTGCCGTGCGCACGCTGCCGCAGCTCATCATCATTTTCATTACCTCAATTCTCACGATCCAGGGCTTCAACCTGGTTTTTCAAGATATCGGCGCACAGCTCAACGCGGTTGATTACGCCCCGCTCATCACCTCAATCCCCGGCATCGTGCTGGGTATTGTGTGCGTGATTTACGGTTCGCTCGGTGATTTCGTTTCACTGCGCAAAATGATGATGGTGGGTATCGGGCTCATCGTTATCGGCTCGGTGCTGGGGCTGGTGGCATCGCGTTCCTCCATCTGGGTGGTGATTATCGCTCGTGCGATTCAGACAGCGGGCACCCAGGTATCCGGCTCCGTCTACCTCGTCGTGACCACCAAGTATGTTCCCGGGGTGAAAAAGGTGCTGTACTTCGGTGTCTTTACCGCGGCGTACCAATTCTCCACGGCCATTGGGGTGCTCGCGGCCGGATGGCTTATCACCATGTCCTGGGTGTGGCTCTTCGCGATTCCGCTCATCTCGGTGGTGTTCATCCCGACGCTGTGGAAGGGGCTGCCAGATATTTCTGGAAAGACTCAGCGGATCGATGTTCCGGGCTTCTTGCTGGCCGGCATTACGGTCACGGCTCTGGTTATGTACTTCAACTCGATGGACTGGCTGTACCTGGGGGCCTTCGCGGTGCTCCTAGCTATTTTCATCATCTACATCTCCAAGGCCAAGAACCCCTTTGTCACCCCGGAGTTCTTCCAGAACCGCCGCTACCTCATGGCGGTGTCCCTCGTGCTGCTCTTCTACTTCGGTAATTACGCCATGACCCCGCTCTTCAACCTAGCCGGTGGAATTTTCCACGGTAAGACAGCCCTGGAAATGGGCTTCGTGCTGCTGGCGGGCTACGTTGTTGCGACCGTCATGGGGGTCATGAGTGGCGCAATTGTGGCGAAAATCGGTTGTGGAATGGGCATTGTACTGGCGGGTGGATCCGCCGCTATCGGTGCTTTCCTTGCCGCTTTCACGGTGGACGAGGGTCTGTGGGGCATTATTGTTTCGGCGGTGTTCCTCTTCGGTGGCTTGGGCTTGGCCTATGCGCCGGTGGTGGATACCGTCATGGGAACCGTTGATGTGGCTGAATCGGGGCGTGCGGTAGGCATGAACGACCTGGCCATGAATATCTCGCCTTCGATTGGTATTGCAATCCTCGGGTCCATGATGCCGGCGGCGGTCCGCCCGGAAGGGGTGGCCGAGGCGCAATATCTCGCTGATTCCGCGCACAGCCTCACGGTGCTCTTCATTATCGTGGGTGCCACGTGCCTGGCGGGTTTGCTGGCCTTCTTCGCTTTCCGCCGCCAGCTTTTCCCAGCTGACGGGTGGGGGAAAGTAGCCGGTGGCGAGGCCTAGCTGAACAGCACACCTAGCCTGTTCGCAGTGCACCGATAGGTGCGTGAGTTTCATACAAGAATAATGAGCAGAGCAATACCCAGCGCTGCCGCGAGTCCTCCCAGCCCGAGGCTCAGGTAGCGCTGGGTTTGCGCCTGGGAGCGGGCCTCGCCTAGCTCCGTACGGGCTTCGGCCAGCTCATCTTCGCCGGTGTCCAGCTGGACGCGGGCGGCCGCCAGCTGGGCTTGAGCCTCGCGCAGCTGCACTTCAAGAGTGCTGATCTGGCTGGTGTAACGTTCCTCATGCGCGGCGGAGGTGCGCGCCGAATCCACGGTCAGGCGTGCTTCTCGAGCCCGACCCGCAGCCTCGAGGGCCGCGTAGCGCCGTCGTTCTTCTTCTAGCTGCTGCTCTAAACTACGCACGCGCGCAACCAGGCGGGCCGCGCGTCGCATCGCGTCCTCGCTGCGGGCCTGCGCAGTCACGGCACTTTGTTCCACGCTCGAGGCGTAAACCACGCCCGCTTCCAACTCTTTTTCACGACGGCGCAAATCCGCCACCAGGCCCTCCAGCTCGGTCACGCGGGTCTGGAAAGTGGCGACCTCCGCCCGCGCACCCTCGCGCTCGCCGCGCAGCTGCGAATTTTCCGTGCGCAACAGTTCCGCTTCGTGGTGGAGCGCGGTTCCTTCATCGCGAAGTTTCTTGTGCTCTGCGCGCAACTTCTCACACTCCGCGCGCAGCTGGTCGCGCTCGTCCCGGAGCGTGGCTTTTTCCGTGGTGGAAGAAGGCGCGGGCTTGGAGGCGCGTTTGCCGCGCGTGGGGGTATCAAGTGCCCGCGAACCGCGCCGCCGCTCCGTAGCCATGCCCCTCCTTTGTCCGCGCCTGACTTTACCTAATAAACACGGCGCGCGCAGATGTTTATGACCGGCCCACGGCGGTCTTTCCTGGCAAAATACCGTGAGCGTGAGCGATGCCACTCTTGCTTCGCAAAGGCGACCGTCGGCACGGTGGTGACAACCCAGGCGGCCTGGCCGTTCCCGGCCGGATAGGCGCTACCCTTGGAATCATGACGAAGGATCAGCTCACTGGCACGAGTCGCCTCATGCGCGCGGATCAGCTCACTGGCGCAGTTCAGCTCACCCGCACGGAAACGGATTCGATGGGCCCGGTTGCGGTGCCCGCCGCGCACTATTGGGGCGCGCAGACGGCTCGCTCGCTCCAGCATTTCCCTATCGGTGGGGAGCGTTACACCTGGGGTGGCCCCCTGATCCACGCGTTCGGGTTGCTCAAAGGTGCGGCCGCCCGCGCCAATGGTGAGTTCGGGGTGCTGGACGAGCAGCTTGTTTCCCTTATCACAGCGGCCGCCAGCGAGGTTGCCGAGGGAGTTCTTGACGCGGAATTCCCCCTCAAGGTGTTCCAGACCGGTTCGGGCACCCAAACAAATATGAACGCCAATGAGGTGATTGCCGCCCGCGCGAATGAAATTGCCACCGGCCAGCGCGGCGGCAAAAACCCGGTTCACCCCAATGACCACGTCAATAAGGGCCAGTCGTCCAACGATGTGTTCCCGACCGCGATGTACGTGGCGGTGGCTCGCCAGGCGCACCTTCACCTCATCCCGGCGGTGGAGAGCCTGGCGGCTACACTACATGCCCGCGCCCGCCAGTTTTCTGATGTGGTGATGGTGGGGCGGACCCATCTTCAGGATGCCACCCCGATCCGCTGGGATCAGGTGGTGGGCAGCTGGGCGGCGCAACTGGAGGGCGCGCTCGCGGGTGTGCGGGCGAGCGTTGCGGGTCTGTACCGGGTGGCGCTCGGTGGGACCGCGGTGGGCACCGGTCTGAATTCCCATCCGTGTTTCGCGGCGCGGGTGTGCGAGCTGCTCGAGGAGGCTACCGGTTTGCCTTTCCGCCCGGCGGAGAATCTTCCCGCGGCTCTGGCCGCGCACGATGACCTCGTGGCTTTTTCGGCGAGCCTGCGCACTCTGGCCGCCGCGGCCATGAAGATCGCGAACGATATTCGCTGGTATGCCTCCGGCCCGCGCACCGGCATCGGCGAAATCGCGATCCCCGATAACGAGCCCGGTTCTTCGATTATGCCGGGCAAGGTGAATCCGACCCAGGCGGAGGCCCTCACCCAGGTCTGCGTCGCGGTTTTCGGTTTCGACGCCGCGGTGGCTTTCGCCGGCTCGCAGGGCAATTTCCAGCTCAACGTCTACAAACCGGTCATGGTGTTTTCGGTGCTCGAGGCACTGCGCCTCCTCGGCGACGCCCTGCGCACCTTCGAACGTTTCTGCGCGGCCGGCATCGTCCCGCGCGAGGACGTCATCTCCGCGCACCTGGACCGCAATCTCATGCTGGTCACCGCACTCGCTCCTCATATTGGGTACGACGCCGCAGCCACGTTGGCACGCGCCGCTCAGGCCAGCGGGGCTTCGCTGCGGGAGGTCGCGCTTGCTTCGGGCCAGGTCAGTGCGGCTGATTTTGACACGTGGGTGAATCCGGCTGCTATGACCGAACCGGAAGCTAGCTAGGTGCGCATCGAGGCGTACGGCGAGGGGTGCAGTTAGGGGTGCGGCGCACGGAAGCCGCTACCTCAGCTCTCCGCGGGTAGCAGCGTTCGGGCGGAAGGCTAGGGTGTTGCTGGAGCACTTTCGGGGATTGTAGGGATGGCGAAGCCTGCTTGGGCGAGGAGTTCGCGCAGGTAGGCGTGTATTTCGCGATAGCCGCGCGCGGTGGGATGCATCCAGGCCCGAATATCCGTGGAAGTGAAAGGGGAGACGAGCCAGGTTTCTTCACTGTCGTCACTGTCTTCGCTGCCGCGAAACGCTTGGGCTCGCGGTTCGTGCCCGGCGAATAATGCCTGGGTGGAGGCGAAGAGGAAACGCTCGGAGCCGGTTTCTTTCCGCATCTGGGCGATGACGCGTTCTTGCATGGCGTCCGCGGCGCCTTGGAGCTGGGTGAGCGCGGCCCCGGCATCATAGCTTTCCACGACAGGTGGGATGAGGTAGGAGTGTTCCGCGAAGAGCCGCGGGTAGAGCCCACCAGGATAACGGTGGCCTGGCCGTGGGAGGCGGTATCAATGGACCGCAGGATCTCTAGTGTGGCGGTCTCGATAGCCGGGAGGGCCGCGGTGGCTGTGTTCATGGCTTCTTCGCAGCTATTCGGGGCGCGGAGCACGAAGCAGGAGCTGATGATCTGGGCGAAGTTGGCATCGTTGCCACCGGCGGTGAGGAATACGACCGAGGTGGCCGGGGTAACAGCACTGACGTGTTCCGCGATATCGGAGGTTCGTGCCCCGGAACATGAGGCGTTGGTGTAGCTGGCGCCGAGTTCGCGGGCGAGTGGGGCGGAGTAGGTATCGGGGGAGCGCCGGCAGGTATCTTCTTCGTAGGTGCCGGCCCCGTTGCCAGAGGAAAAGGAATCGCCCAGCTGCACGATGGCGGTGATGGGCCGCCGGGTGGGGGAGGGCTGCCCGCCCGCGTTGCCGGCGGGAGTACAAGCCGCGCAGCTGAGCGCCACAGCGGCAATGCCGGCAGCGGCCCGCGCGATGCGTGTGCGAAACATGAGCGAAGTGCCGGCCTGGACCCGGCCGGAGCGAGACCGCCCGGCACGTGCGCTGCGCGCGCTGCCTAGCCCGCGGCGCATAGCGCCCGCACGCGGCATTTAGGCCACCTGCCAGGCCGCATCCGGGGTAGCGGGAAGCAGACCCTCCGGGATAGCAACACCGGGGCGAACCCAGACTTCGTACCGGTAGCGCAGCCCGGTACGCGAGGTATGCCAGCCTTCATGAGCGGCTCCCGGTGAGCAGAGCCGCAGCTCCCATTCCGGGGTGATTGCGGGCGCGAAAATATCAGCATCCACATCGGCATCAATAACAGTGCGGATAAGCACCTGTGAGCATTCCCGGGTTTCGGCATAGACCCCGGCGCCCCCGCATACCCAGGCGGCGTCCGCCCCGGTAGCGCGGGCCAGCGTGAACGCCTCCTCAAGATTCGCGGCCAGCTGCGCACCGGGAACCTCGAAATCTTCTTGGGTGCTCACCACGATGGTGGGGGAGTGCGGCATGGGCCGCCGCCCCGCCGAAATCCAGGTTTTCCGCCCCATAATAACGGGCCGCCCGCGCACCGCCGCCCGGAAAAAAGCCGAATCTTCCGGAACATTCCAGGGCAGCCGCAAGCCTTTCGCGAGGGCGTGCTCACGGGCTTCCGCCCAGATTTGTGCAATGAGCATGGCTTCCTCCTAGACCGAGACCGCGCCGGTGAGCTTGGGGTGGTGCTGGTAGCCCTGGGTGGCCGAAATATCATCCATCTCATAGGAGAAGAGGGAATCCGCTTTGCGCAGCTCCAGGGTGGGGAAGGGGTAGGGCTCACGCGAAATCTGTTCACGCACCTGATCAAGATGGTTGAGGTAGATATGGCAATCCCCGCCCGTCCACACGAAATCACCAACATCCAGGCCGACCTGCTGGGCAATCATATGGGTGAGAAGGGAATACGAGGCAATATTGAAAGGCACCCCGAGGAACATATCCGCACTGCGCTGGTAGAGCTGGCAGGACAGCTTGCCATCGGCCACATAGAACTGGAAGAAAGCATGGCAGGGCTGGAGCGCCATCTTATCCAGATCCGCCACATTCCACGCGGAAACAATCATGCGCCGCGAATCCGGATTGCTGCGCAGAGTTTCCAGAAGCTGGGAAATCTGATCGATATGCCGGCCATCCGGCGCGGGCCAGCTACGCCACTGGTAGCCGTAGACCGGGCCGAGCTCACCATTCTCGTCAGCCCATTCATCCCAAATGGTGATGCCATTGCGCTGCAACCACTCAATATTGGTAGAGCCGCGCAAGAACCACAGCAGTTCCCCCTTGATAGGCTTCATGGCCACGAACTTGGTGGTAATACGCGGGAAACCATCAGCCAGGTGGTAGCGCAGCTGGCGCCCGAAGACAGAGAGGGTACCCGTGCCGGTGCGGTCCCCCTTGCGAGTCCCATTTGCGAGGATATCGGCAAGCAGATCTTCATATTGGCGATTAATCATGAACCCATCCTACGTGGCTACTACGACAGAAAAATTTGCTGCGAAAAGCTACCAGGCTCGGCCGCTTCGGCAAGGCTTCCCCGGGAAGGGCAGCATGCCGGGCGAGCATCCTAGCCCTGTGCGGTGATCTCGCGGATAAGCGCGGCGTCGCGCTCCACCACTTTCGCGGCGTACTGGGCCACCTTCTCTTCAATTTTCTTGCCGACGAAAGGAATCGAGACCCGCACCTCACCGGTGACCGTGACCGTGGCCGGCCCGGAACCAGAAACCTGGAAATCAGCGCTGGCGTGGACGGGAAGTTTGGCTTCCAGCTGCGCTGCGACGTCGTTCCCACTGCGGGTGAATACAATACTGGCCGCTAAACCGGAAGAAAGGAAACGCCGCGCCTGCGCGGGAAGCTGGTCGGCGCTGACCTGCACCGTCATGACCGCGCGTTCGGCACCGGGCGTGAAGGAGGACGGTTGCGTGTGGAGCGCGGCGAGGCGGCGGTTGGCGAGTTCTTCGGACATGAGGACGGTGGCGACGGCGCTCGCGGGGGCGCTGATCTCGTAGGTATGGGAAAACTGCATGGCTATATTTTCCCGCATGAGCGCGGCGCGAGGGAAGCTCGGCCGGATTTTTCAGCGCAGAGCCGGAGAGATGGTGCGGGGTGTGTGGCGTGCGGAATGGTTACTCAGCGTCGAGGTCTCGCACGTTGTATTCGATGGCAACGCCAATAGCTACCGCGTAGGAATGCAGCCGTTGCAGTGTAGGGTTGATGACCCCCGACTCTAACTCGGAGACCCACTCCGGTGTTACGCCGAGGCGTTGGGCAACAAGTTCTTGCGAGATGCCCTTGCTTTCACGTATGGAACCGAGAGCTTCGAGAAATAGGCGATTTCTCCGGGCTTGCTCATATGAGCGTTGCGTAACTTCGGGAAGGAAGTCCATGGTTATTACCTCATAGTCTCTTTCCGAGCCAGCAACCCGTAGGCAATTTCGATACAGCCAATCACCAGCAGCAGCGCCCACGGCACCCACCACCCGCGCTGGAGAATGATGGTGAGAAGAAGGGGGAGGAGGCCGGCAGCAATAGAGCTCGCCCCGGCCCACATCCAGCGTTTAGTTTTCGCTGACTCCATTAGTTGTAGCTCCTTCGCTCCCGGCCGCGGCATTACGCGCAGCCTCGGTACCGCGCGCAGCTTCGGTGCCGTGCGTGGCCTCGGTGCCTTGCGCAGCATGGCCGCCATGCGAGGCTGCGGCACCCCGCGCCGCTTCCTCCCCGGCCAGATCGCGCGGCGCGGGCAACCCGCGCACCCGATCCAGAAAAACATAGATAAGAAGAAGGATACCCAGATAGGGCAGCCCGGCATACCAGGCTACCGGCATGAGCCAGAAGAGCGCCACAAAAATCGCCAGGCAGCCGGCCATGACGGCCAGATTCGTCACCGGGGCGCCCCAGAGGCGAGCCGGTGGGAGCTCGAGTCCCAGCTGCTTGCGGCGTCGTCGAAAAGCAATATGAGTGGCCATCACTAAAGCCCAGGTGAGCAGGGTCCCAACCGTAGCGCAGCCGTACAAATACGAGAAGCCGGCCTGCGGGGAGGTGAGCGCCAAAATACAGGCGACCACCATTCCCACCATCGCCAAAGTGACCGCACCGCGCGGGGTGCCCTTCGGGGTGGTGCGCGCGGCAAAAGCGGGGGCCATGCGGTCGGTTGCCAGGGCGTGAATCATGCGCGAGGAGGTGTAGAGGCACCCGTTCGCCGCGCTCAGCGCCGCCACCAGCAGCACCGCGTTCATAATATGCCCGGCGGCCGGAATCGCGGCGGCGTCCAGCGCGTGCACGAAAGGCGATTGGGAAATATCGTGGAGCGGCTCGGCGGTGACCGTCCACGGCTGCATCGCCACCACCACCGCAATCGCCCCCACGTAGAAGAGCAGCAGCCGCCAAATCATGGTGTGCGCGGCGCGCGGAATATCGTAGCGGGGATTCCCCGATTCCGCGGCCGTGACCGAGACCGTTTCAATCCCGCCGAAAGAAAAAACCGCCATGCACGCGGCAATAAAAACCGAGCCGGCGCCCAGCGGCATAAAACCGCCGTGCTCGGTGAGATTGACCAGCCCCACCGGTTCGCTCGCGGGCAGCCCCACAAAAATAATAATGAGACCCAGCAGAATAAAAACCGAAATGGCCGCCACTTTAATCATGGAGAACCAATATTCCGGAGTGTGTCAAGTTGTTTGTGTGTGAGCATTGTTTATAAATACTTATTAAACCGGTCAGGGTAGGCCACGGACATCT
>NZ_JBOZDP010000025.1:0-16651 GCF_051265835.1 Actinotignum inguinis
GTGGACCGATCTACACAACGGGGCTAAATGGAACCAAACCTACTAAACCGTAACCAACACATTTTGTCCTATAAGCCGCATCCTGTGGGGTTCGTTGTCGTCAAGTTGCATTCTGTGGGCATCGCCGCTCACATCGTCCATGCTTGTCCATGTCGAGCGGGTGATCGCACCAGAGCCAGCTAACAGAATGTCCAGCAAGCGAATGACCAAAGTCCCGGGTATCCGCCTCAAGCTGGAAGCAATCATGCCATGAGCGTAAAAGCGCGCAACCACGCGGCAAAGCGGCGTCGTCGTGCGGAAAAAACGGGTGGAAAAAGAACGGTGCACAGCCCCGTGTTAGGTCTTCCTGACTATATTTTCCGCAATCAAGCGGGTAGACCTATAGACGTAAACGAAAGGATGGATCAATGGCCGAAAAAGTTGTTATCGATGCTCTTCAGCGCACGCTGACCGATCTTATTGACCTCTCCCTGCAAGCTAAGCAGTACCACTGGAATATTCAGGGTGCGCGTTTCCGCGCCCTCCACCTCGCTCTTGATGAAGTTGTGTCCGTGACCCGCACCGACCTCGATGAGGTTGCTGAGCGCATTGCCACCATCGGGGGCTTCCCGGATGGTCGGGCCGTGACCGTTGCCAAGGAAAGCGGCCTGGATGATGCGGGTACCGGTCCCTTCAATGTGGACGATGTCTACACCGTGATGGCGGAGAAGCTCTACGGGGCCTCCCGGCGTATCCAGAATGATCTGTCCAAGGTGGACGAAGCCGATCCGCTCAGCGGTGACCTGCTCATCGGGGTCGCTCGCAACCTGGAGCTGCAGGGCTGGTTCATGAAGGCCGCCGCGGTCGAAAACTAAATCGCTCGCGCTGACGGGCGTGCGCCGGCACTAGCGCGCGTCTGTACCGCTGCTCGCACGCTGGCGGCACCGCGCTGCGCCGCAGCCGTGACTCATAGCGAAGGGGACCATCTCACCAGGCGTGAGGTGCGTCCCCTTCGCCGTGTTCGCGGTAGAGCCGCGCGGGCGGGCCCGGAGCGAAACAGGTATCCTGGTGGGCGGGCATCCCCGGTCTGGATGCCGTGAAAAATAGAACTAAGGAGAAAACTATGCCCGCACGTCTATCCGTGGACGGCACCCTCGTCACCCTTGACGAACCGTGCCCGGGAACTGCCTACTTCGCCGCGGATCGCGCGATTGTCGCCCTGAAAGTTAACGGGGAACTCAAGGATTTGGCCACGGATTTGACCACGCTGGACGGCGCCGAGGTGGAAACCGTACGCATCGACTCCCCGGACGGGCTCAATATTCTCCGCCATTCCGCCACCCACGTGCTGGCCCAGGCAGTCCAGCAGATCTACCCCGATGCGAATCTGGGCATCGGCCCCTTCATTGAGGATGGCTTCTACTACGATTTCGGCAATATTGACCCGGTCACCCCGGAGATGCTGAAAGAGCTCGAAAAGCGCATGAAGCGCATCGTCAAGGAAAATCAGCGTTTCGTGCGCCGCGAAGTCACCGAAGAAGAAGCGCGCCAGGAAGAAGCCTCCCAGCCCTACAAGCTTGAGCTCATCACCACCAAGGGCCACGATGCGGACGGTGCCAGCGTGGAAGTGGGCCACGGCGACCTCACCATGTACGACAACGTCAACCGCCACGGCGATGTGGTGTGGACCGATCTGTGCCGCGGGCCCCACCTGCCCTCCACCAAGTTCATCGGGAATGGTTTCGCGCTCACCCGCGCCTCGGCCGCCTACTGGAAGGGGGATCAGAATAACGATCATCTCCAGCGTATCTACGGCACCGCGTGGCCGAGTAAAGAAGAACTGGATGCCTACCAGACCCGTATTGCGGAAGCCCAACGCCGGGACCACCGCCGGCTGGGAACCGAATTAGATCTTTTCTCCTTCCCTGACGAAATTGGTTCTGGGCTCCCGGTCTTCCATCCCAAGGGCGGTATTATCCGCATGGAAATGGAAAACTATTCTCGCCAGCGCCACATCGAAGCCGGTTACGATTTCGTCAATACTCCGCATATCACCAAAGGCCAGCTCTTCCAGACCTCCGGGCATCTGTCCTGGTACAAGGATGGTATGTTCCCGGCCATGCGGGTGGATGAGGATCAGGATTACTACCTCAAGCCGATGAACTGCCCCATGCACTCCCTTATTTATAAGGCGCGGGGGCGTTCCTACCGCGATCTGCCGCTGCGGCTCTTCGAATTCGGAACGGTGTATCGTTACGAAAAGTCCGGCGTTATCCACGGTCTCACCCGCGCCCGCGGTTTCACCCAGGACGATGCCCATATTTACACCACCCGCGAGCAGATGCGCGAGGAACTTTCCTCCCTGCTTACCTTTGTGCTGTCCCTCCTCAAGGACTATGGCCTCAACGATTTCTACCTGGAACTGTCCACGAAAGACCCCAAGAAGTTCATCGGGGACGACGACCTCTGGGAAGAAGCTACCCGCACCCTGGAAGAAGTGGCCCTATCCTCCGGCCTCGAACTAGTGCCTGATCCGGAAGGCGCGGCTTTCTACGGCCCCAAGATTTCGGTGCAGGCGCGTGATGCCATCGGCCGCACCTGGCAGATGTCTACCATCCAGCTTGACTTCAACCTCCCGGAGCGTTTCGGCCTGGAATACACCGCGCCGGACGGTTCACGCCAGCGCCCGGTCATGATCCACCGGGCCCTCTTCGGCTCCATCGAACGCTTCCTGGGCGTGCTGGTCGAGCACTACGCCGGGGCTTTCCCCGCCTGGCTCGCTCCCGTGCAGGTGCGCCTGGTGCCGGTGGCCGATACCTTCAACGACTACTGCGAAGATATCGCCCGGCGCCTGCGTGAACAGCACATTCGCGCCGAAGTGGATACGTCCGATGATCGCTTCGGCAAGAAGATTCGGAACGCCGCGAAGGAGAAGATCCCCTTCACCCTCATTGCCGGTGGGGACGACGTCGATGCCGGCGCCGTGTCCTTCCGTTTCCGCGACGGCGAGCAGCATAACGGGGTCGCTATTGACGAAGCGATCACGCATATCGTGGATGTGGTACGACGGTGCGCTAATCAGCCGGAAGCGGAGAAGTTCTAATGCTCTCCCGGAGCGGGCGGCCCCTGGCCCAGGCAATTTTCGGTCCCATCGCGCGCCTATGCGTGCGCGCGGGGATCAGCGCCGACGCGGTGACGATCACCGGAACCGTGGCGGTGGTGGCCTGCGCCCTCATCCTCTATCCCCTCGGGCACCCCGTGTGGGCCTCCTGGATTATCGGAATCACCGTGATTTTCGACAGTCTTGACGGCCAAATTGCGAGGTTGACCGGAACCGCGTCCCGCTGGGGTGCCTTCCTGGACTCCACCCTGGACCGCCTGGCAGATTCCGCGATATTCTGCGGGATTCTCCTGTGGATCACGCGCTGGAACATCGGGGCGACGGCCGGGCTCACCGACTGGCTGGCTCTGGCCTGCCTGGCGGCCCTCCCGGCCGCGCTGTGCACCTCCTACGCGCGCGCCCGCGCCGAAGCGGTGGGATTCACCGCGAATGTGGGGATCAGTGAACGCGCGGACCGGCTGGTTATCGTGCTGCTCGGGGCGCTGATTACCGGCTACGGGGCCAGTGCATGGGTGCTGCTGGTGGCTCTCGGTTATCTCGCGGTAGCCGGGTGGATCACGGTGGCCCAGCGCATGGTAACGGTCTACCGGCAGTCCCGCGCGGAGCACGGTGCTGGTGCGCGGGTCGGCCAGGGGAGCGGCCAGTGAATCTCGGCAATCTTCTTTTCCGTGCCACCGGGGCGGTGGCTCGACTTCCTGAACCGGTGGGCCGCGGTCTCTTTGCCGCGGTCGGGACGGTCGCCGGAGCCCTGCCGCTGCGCGGAACCCAGCAATTGCGCCGCAACCTCGCGCGGGTACGCCCAGATGTGCGGGGCCGGGCAGCCCGCCGGCTCAGTCGCGCCGCCATGCGTTCCTATATGCGTTACTATTACGAAGCTCTGCGGCTAGGAAGCTGGGAAGCCGATGATTTAGCGGCGCGGGTCATCGAGGACGGTCTCGATTCCGCTCGCGCGGAATTTTCCCGCGGCCATGCCCTCATCGGGGCGCTCATGCACATGGGCAATTGGGATATGGCCGGGGCGTGGTCGCGCTATTTCCTCGCACCTGTGCACACCCTGGTAGAAAAATTAGAACCCGCCGAGGTTTTCGAGCGCTTCGTGCGCCTGCGTGAAAATATTGGGATGGTTATCTATCCCGTGGTCAAAGGCGGTGGGGCGATCCACCGTCTCGCGGAGGATACCCGCCGGGCACCCATTCTTGCCCCGGTTCTGGCTGATCGTGATCTCACCGCGTCTGGCGTGGAAGTGGAATTCTTCGGGGAGAACATGCTCGCCGCCGCCGGACCGGCGATCCTTGCCATAGATACCGGCTGCGCCGTCGTCCCTATTTTTTCCTACTACGTGAAAAGGGAACGTACCCGGGAAGTGCCCACCCGATGGCGGATGGTGCTGCGCAGCGGCGCGCCCATCCGCGCGCGAGTGGATGCCGCGGCTTCCCCGCGCGAACGCCACGCAGAAATCGAGCGAATCACCCAGGAATGGATCACGGCTTTTGAAGGCGTGCTGGCTGAGCACCCCGAGGACTGGCATATGCTCCAGCCTGTTTTTGTCGCCGATTTGGACGGTGAGCGCTACCGCACTAACCGTGAGAAAGCCGCCCGGGAACTTGCGTGCCGCCAAGCAGAGTACGACGCGAAGGAAGGAACGCCGTGAACATCGGGATTGCCTGCCCTTATTCGTGGGACGTGCCCGGGGGAGTGGGATTCCACATCCGGGATCTAGCCGAGGAGCTCATCGCCCGCGGACACAGTGTTTCGGTGATCGCTCCGAGTGAAGAAAACGAGGCGCTGCCCGATTACGTGGTACCGGTGGGAGCCTCCGTGGCGATTCCCTATAACGGTTCGGTGGCGCGCCTCTCCTTCGGTCCGCGAGTCAATCGGGCGGTACGCCGCTGGCTGCGGGAAGGGAATTTCGATGTGCTCCACGTGCACGAACCTTTCGTTCCTTCCGTTTCTATGCTTGCCCTTATGAGTGCGGAATGCCCGGTCGTCTCCACCCACCACACCGCCATGGACCGTTCCCGGGCCTTCGACCTCTTTTCTCCGGTGCTGCGCCCCATCCTGGAAAAGATCCAGGCGCGTATCGCGGTTTCCCAAGAAGCACGCCGCACCACAGTACAGTATTTAGGCGGAGACGCTTTTATTATTCCCAACGGCGTATATACCGCCGATTTCGAAGTACCGCGTGATGCCCGCTTCACCGGCACGCCCGACTCGCCCACTTTCGGATTCCTCGGCCGTCTGGATGAGCCTCGCAAGGGTCTGCCGGTGCTGGCCGCTGCCGCCCCACTCATCCTGCGCGACTACCCGCAGGCGCGCTTCTTCGTGGCCGGGAAAGGTGATGAGGAAGCGGCACGGCAACTCTTCGGGGAGGCGGCCGCCCGGGTGACGTTCCTCGGTCCCGTCAGCGATGCCGATAAAGCCGCGATGCTCGCCAGTGTGGACCTTTACGTAGCCCCCAATACCGGGGGTGAATCCTTCGGAATTATTCTTATCGAAGCGATGAGCGCGGGTGGTTTTGTGCTCGCCTCGGATATTCCCGCTTTTCGCGCGGTGCTGGGCGGGGGAACGTTCGGGGACCACTTCGCCAATGAAGACCCGGAGGATCTGGCCCGGGTGGCCGTGGCGGCTTTGCGTGATCCGCAACGCCGGGCTCGGGTGGCGCAGGCCGGCCAGGCCGAAGCCCAGCGTTACGACTGGTCCACGGTTGCCTCCCAAGTCTTTGCCGTGTATGAAACAGCGGTCCGCACCGCCCAGATGGAGGTAGAGCAGTGAATATATGGTGGTGGCTTGCCCTCGTCGCCGGTGTGGTGCTTCTCCTTCTCGGTCTGAGCGCCGTGGTGGCGGCCCGTCGCCTTGATCGCCTCCATACCACCCTCCTGAAATCGCGCCGCGCGGTGGAACAGGCGCTCGCCGCCCGCGCCCGCACCGCCTACGATATGGCTATGTCCGGGGAATTGGATATGGCCGGGGCTCTTATCCTCACCGATAGTGCCCAGCGGGTGCTCTCCGCCTCCATGCTTCCGGTGGTGGCGGACGGATTGGAAGCCTTACCCGGTGATACGCGCGATGATCTTCCCGATCCGGCCGTGGCAGCCCGGGAACGGCGCGCGGTGGAATCCGAACTTTCCCGCGCCCTGCGACTCACCGTGGATGAGCTGGACCCGAACGATATCACCGATGCAGCCGCCCGGGAATTTTACCGGCGCCTCGAACGTGCCCGCCTCGATGTGCGCATGACACGCTCCTTCCATAATTCGCATGTGGACCAGGCTCGCCGGGTACGCAATTCCCGAATTCTCTCCATTTTCCCCATCGCCGGGCACGCCCCGGTCCCGCAAACCATCGATATTGACGATGAGTAAGAGTTCCCGATGACCCCCACTCCCCGGCGTGCTGCCCGCATTATCGCCCTGGATGAAGCCGGCCGCGTCCTCCTCATCCGCGGCCATGACCGGGACGATCCTTCCCACCGGTGGTGGTTCACGCCCGGTGGGGGACTGGAAGATACGGAAAGCCCCCAGCAGGCGGCGGTGCGGGAATTTCGGGAGGAGACCGGCGTCGTCGTAACTGAAACGGAACTTATCGGGCCGGTTCTGCGCCGGCACGCAACTTTTCGTTTTGCCCGTACCACCCTCAGCCAAGACGAAGAATTTTTCGCGGTGCGGCTGGACGCGGTGCGCGCCCGCGCGGCGGTGACCGGAAGCGGGCGGGCCTGGACCGCGGCGGAAGAAGAACTCCTCGACGTTATCGACTGGCGTGCCGGCACGCAACTCGCTGGTTCCCCGAGGGAACGGGTGTATCCGGTGGGTCTCGCGGAGCTGGCGGCTCAGGTGCACGCCGGATGGGATGGGATTTGCCGCGAGCTTTGGGAGAACTAGCCTCCCTGAACGGTACAGCTTAGGCGCGCTGCGGCCCAGGTAATAGTTCCCGGGCCTCGAACCGCGTACAATGGCTCCGGAAGTTTTTATCTACTCGGGAGGACACGTGTCAGGACACTCCAAGTGGGCAACCACCAAGCATAAGAAAGCCGCTAATGACGCCAAGCGCGGCAAGCTTTTCGCGCGTCTGGTCAAGAATATCGAAGTGGCAGCGGCAACCGGTGGTGGAGATCCCGCGGGCAATCCCACGCTCTTTGACGCGATCCGCAAAGCCAAGCAGAACTCGGTGCCGGCCGATAATATTGATCGCGCGGTTAAGCGTGGCTCGGGTGAAACTGATGATTCCATCCAGTATGAAGCCATTACTTACGAAGGTTACGGCCCGGGTGGGGTGGCTATCCTCATCGAATGCCTGACCGATAACCGCAATCGTGCCGCCTCGGATGTGCGTACCGCACTCACGCGCAATGGGGGGACCCTGGCGGATCCGGGTTCGGTTTCCTATCTCTTCAACCGTCGCGGTGTGGTGGAAGCGGTTAAAGGGGAGAACTCCGAGGATGACGTTCTCATGGCGGTTCTTGACGCGGGCGCCGAAGAAATTGAGGACGACGGCGAAACATTCACCATTTACTGTGCTTCTAGCGATGTGGTAGCTGTGCGCACCGCGCTTCAGGAAGCCGGAATTGACTACAATTCCGCAGAATCACGCTTTGTTCCCTCTACCAATGTTCCCCTGGATCGCGCCGGCGCGGAAAAGCTCCTCAAACTCACCGATGCGCTCGACGATGTCGATGATATTCAAGAGGTCTACACCAACGCGGATATCGCCGATGAGATCCTCGCTGAGCTCGAGGGTGAGTAGTGCGCATTCTGGGTATTGACCCGGGACTTACGCGCTGCGGGCTGGGAACCATTGACGCCGATGTGACGCGGCGGGTGCGTTTGGTGGATATGCGCGTGGCGCGCTCTCCGGTGGACCTGGCCCCGCATCGGCGTCTTCTCCTTATCGCGGATGAAATCGACGCGGTGATCGCGGAGTTTTCTCCCGAGGTCGTGGCGGTGGAACGCGTTTTCGCGCAGGAAAATGTGCGCTCGGTGACCTCAACCGCGCAGGTGGCCGGTATCGCTATGCTGGCTGCTGCCCGCGCCCAGCTTCCCCTCGGCTTGCACTCGCCCTCCGAAGTGAAAGCAGCGGTCACCGGTTCGGGGCGCGCCGGGAAACTCCAGGTGCAAAATATGGTTCAGCGGATTTTAGGTCTGGCCGAGCTGCCGCGTCCCAAGGATGCCGCGGACGCCCTCGCCATTGCCATCACCCACGCATGGCGCGGGGGCGCCCACGCCCTGGATGCCACGGTGGATAACGGCCAGCACGGCGGGGCCGGCACCCTCCCGCGCGCCGAAGGAGCCGATTTAACGCCGGCGCAGCGCATGTGGGCGGGAGCCGAACGCATGAGCCGGCGCGCCGGTGCGGTCTCCCCGCACCGCTCCGCTAGCGGTTAGAGTCATGAGGAAGGGAGCCCGGAGTGATTGCAAGTATTCGCGGAACTGTGAGCCGTATTACCACCACATTCGCGGTGGTGGAGGTCGGCGGGTGGGGCGTCAAAGTTTTTGCGACGCCGGATACCCTCTCGCGCTTGCGGGAAGGCGCGGAAGCTTTTCTCTACACCTCGCTGGTCGCCAGCCGCGATGACCTGCCCTCCCTCTACGGTTTTAGCGAAGCCGACGAGCGCGATGTTTACGAAATCATGCAGACGGTTTCCGGAATCGGCGCCAAAGTTGCGCTCACGCTCCTCTCCGTCCACACCCCGAACGCGCTGCGCGCCGCGGTGCAATCCAAGGACGAGGCGGCCCTCACCCGGGTCCCCGGTATCGGCAAGAAAAGCGCCCAGCGCATTATTTTAGAGCTGGGTAATAAGCTCGGCCCGGCTCCGGTGGCCGCCGGCGAAACAGCCAGCCCCGAGGCGGATCCGAGTGCCGTAGTTGCCGGTCTGGTGGGACTGGGGTGGAAGGAAAGCGACGCCGTCGCCGCCTATGAAGAAGCGCGCACGCAAATACCGCAGGGTACCGTGGCCCAGCTCCTGCGCGCCAGTCTGCAAGTACTAGGGGCCCGCCGATGAGCGAAGAAATGTCCTTCGACGCCGGCCTGGTCTCCCCGGAAGCCAGCGAAACGGAACGCGCCGCCGAAGCGGCCCTGCGCCCGCGCCAGCTCTCCGAATTCGTGGGCCAGGATACCGTGCGCGACCAGCTCTCCCTCGTGCTCCAGGCCGCAGTGCAACGCGGGCGCACCCCCGACCACGTGCTCCTTTCCGGGCCGCCGGGCCTGGGGAAAACCACCCTCGCCATGATTATTGCCGCTGAAGTGGGCGGAGCACTGCGCTTGACCTCCGGCCCGGCCATTCAACATTCGGGTGACCTGGCCGCAATTCTTTCCTCCGTGCAGGAAAACGATGTTCTCTTTATCGACGAAATCCACCGCTTGGCCCGCAACGCCGAAGAAATGCTCTACCTGGCCATGGAAGATTTTCGGGTGGACGTGATGGTGGGGAAGGGCCCGGGCGCCACCTCGATTCCGCTGCCGCTACCGTTCTTCACGGTCGTAGGGGCGACGACGCGCGCCGGCTTACTGCCCGCTCCCTTGCGTGATCGCTTCGGCTTTACGGCGCACCTGGAATATTACGAACAGCGCGATCTGGCCCGTATTGTGCGGCGTAATGCCGTCAAGCTCGGCCATACCATTACCGAGGATGCGGCCCAGGAAATTGCCGGGCGTTCGCGCGGGACCCCGCGTATCGCCAACCGGCTGTTGCGCCGCGTCCAGGACTGGGCGCAGGTGCGCGGCACCGGGGATTTGGACCTGCGGGCCGCGCGGGCTGCCCTCGATCTTTTCCAGGTGGATCCGGCCGGGTTGGATCGGCTTGACCGCGCGGTGCTCGAAGCGATCTGCACCCGTTTCGGGGGCGGGCCGGTGGGCCTGACCACCCTCGCGGTATCTGTTGGCGAAGAACCCGAAACGGTGGAGACGGTGGTGGAGCCCTATTTGGTGCGCGAAGGCTATCTGGTGCGTACCCCGCGCGGGCGGATGGCGGCCCCGCGGGCCTGGAGCCACCTCGGTTTAACTCCGCCTACAGATTAGTTTCGTCACGGCCGCCGGTGTTTTCAGCTATGCACGGTAAACTGGCACGGTAATTATTGTCTTTTCCAAGGAGCTTTCGCGTGGAATTCGCCATCATGGGCGTCATCCTGGTGGGGATGGTGCTGTTCATGTCCCAGTCCAATAAGAAGGCCCGGGCACGTGCTGAAGAACACCGCAATAGCATTCTGGTGGTGGGCACGGATGTCATGACCACCGCTGGTTTTTACGGGCGTATTGTTGCGATTGACGGGGATGCGGTGACGCTCGAAAGTCCCTCCGGGGATGAAACTGTGTGGTCGCGCCTGGCCATTCGGGAGCAAGCCTCTATTCCCTTTGCGCCGGTCAGTGAAGAAGAAGCGGCGGCGGAAGATGCCGCGGAAGCCGCCCGCCTGAGCGCTTCGGAAGAATCCGGGGCCGGGGCGGTTGCGGATAATGCCGCGGGAACCGGTGCTCCCACTGGCGCGGCCACCCCGGAAGTGACCGGTCACGTGACTCCTCGGAGCACGGACTCGGCTTTTGGTGAAAAGAAAGATGAGTCGGGCTCGGCCTGGAAGTAAACACTATGTCTCAATCTAAAAATTCCGGCGTCCGGTTATCCTGGCGCCGGATCATTACCCTTGCGATCTTGGCGATCGCGCTCTTCGTCTCCCTGGGCGTGGGTTCGGTAACGGGATCCGGATCGGAATCCCGGTGGACCCCGAATTTCGCCCTCGACCTGGAAGGCGGCACGGAGCTTATTCTCACCCCGAAGACCACGGATAATTCCGAGATTACCTCGGAAGATGTCAACCAGGCGATTGAAATTATTCGCCAGCGCGTGGACGCCTCGGGTGTGGCAGAAGCGGAGATCACCTCCCAGGGTGGCTCGAATATTGTGGTGGGTCTGCCCGGGCACCCGAGCCAGGAAACCCTCGACCTCGTGCGTAATTCCGCGGTGTTGCGGATGCGCCCGGTGCTCGCCATGGCGAACCCGGGAACCATGAAGGGCGAGGGTGAGAATGCCGCGCCTCTCACCGGTACCGCGCTGGAAGAAGCCGCTATGAAGGCCGCCGACGCGGACGGGGACGGCAAGCTCTCCACCACTCCGCCTAGCGAGCCCACCAGCGCCTCGGATCCGGCTTGGGCCAAAACCGAGCGGGTCACCTACGATGCGCTGACTTTGGATTGCACCGCGGAAAACCCCGCCACCGCTCCGGAAGAAAACCCGGATACCGCGCTGGTGGCCTGCGGGCAAAGCGAAGATTCCAAGACCGGTGAAGTGACGCCTTATAAGTACGTGCTCGGCCCGGCCGAAATTGCCGGAACGAACCTGACGCGCGCCACCTCCGGTTTCGACCAGCAGCAAGGTCAGTGGATCGTGCAGCTGGAATTCGATAATGAGGGCGCCCAGAAGTTCTCCGAAGTGACCGGGCGGCTGGTGGGCTTGCAAAGTCCCCAAAACCAATTCGCCATCGTGTTGGACGGTCGCGTCATTTCCTCCGCGGTTCCGCAAACCCAGATTTCGGGTGGGCAGGCCGTTATTAACGGTTCCGGTATTAATGCGACGACGTCGCGCGTGCTGGCCAACCAGTTGCAATTCGGTTCGCTACCCCTGGAATTTGAGGTGCAATCCGAACAGCAAATTTCGGCCACCCTCGGTTCCGAATCGCTGCGCGCGGGTCTCGTGGCCGGGCTGATCGGTCTTGTGCTTATTGTTCTTTACCTTGTCTGGCAGTACCACGCCCTCGCCATTGTGGCGGTGGGTTCGGTGGTGCTTGCCACGGGTCTGTCCTACGGGGTTATTTGTTTGCTCTCCTGGGTGATGGGTTACCGATTGTCGATGGCCGGCGTCGTCGGCTTGGTTATTTCTATCGGTATTACGGTCGATTCCTTCATCGTGTTCTTCGAACGTATCCGCGATGAGATTCGTGACGGACACGCGGTTCGCACCGCGGTGCAGCGCGGTTGGAAGCGCGCGACCCGCACGATTATCGCCTCCGACTCCGTTAACCTCATCGCGGCCGGGGTGCTCTACTTCATCGCGGTGGGTTCGGTGCGCGGTTTCGCCTTCACTTTGGGGCTCACCACCATCCTCGACCTCGTCGTCGTCTTTATGTTTACCTATCCGCTTATGACGCTGCTGGTGCGCACCAAGTTCTTCGGCGGGGGGCACCCGGCATCGGGTATGTCCGCCAAGCATTTGGCGCATACCCCGGCGTATCGCGGCCGTAAGGTTCCCGGGGAAGGCTCGCTCGCCGAGCGGCGTACCCGGGAACGCCGGGCCGCTCTCCCCGCGAGCAGCGAGGGAAAGGAGAACGCCTAATGTCGATGTACAGCTTAGGTAATGATCTCTACTCCGGGCGGCGCAGCTTCAAAATTGTGCAGCGGCGCAAGACCTGGTACACCATCGCGATTATCTGCGTGATCGCCTCGTTTATCGCGCTGTTCACCCGCGGACTCAATATGGGTATTGAGTTCACCGGGGGATCCCAGTTCACGGTCTCGGAGGCGCAAACCACCGATCAGCGCCTCGCCTCGGATATCATGGCCCGCCACGGCGGGGATGAAGCCGCCCGCGTGGCCCAGGTGGGGGAGAACTCCCTGCGTATCCAGACCTCGGCGAATGCCGACGGTACCGGGGTGGGGAACGCGGAAACGGAAGCGATTCGCACGGAATTGGCCGAAGCCTACGGCACCTCCGTTCAGAATGTCACCTCCACCTATATCGGCCCGGTATGGGGCCAGGATATTTCCACCAAGGCTCTCCAAGGTTTCGTGGTCTTTATCGTGCTGGTGCTGCTGGCCCTGTGGGCCTATATGCGGTCCTGGCGTAACGCCCTGGGTGCCATCGTTGCGCTCTTCCATGACCTTGTGGTGACGGTGGGGATTTACTGCCTCTTCGGTTTCGAATTCACGCCGTCCACCGTTATCGGCCTGCTGACCATTCTCGGGTACTCCCTGTATGACACCGTGGTGGTCTTCGATAAGGTCCGTGAAAATACCGAGCACGTGCTGCGTCAGCACCGCGTGACCTTCGGGGAATCGACGAACCACGCCGTCAATCAGACCCTCATCCGCTCCATCAACACCTCCGTCACCTCGATTATGCCGGTGGCGTCCATCCTCTTCATCGGGGTGTACCTCATGGGTGCGGGGACGCTGCGCGATCTGGCGCTGGTGCTCTTCGTGGGTCTGCTGCTCTCGGCGTACTCCTCCATCTTCCTGGCCGCGCCGCTCGCCGTCACCCTGACGAATGCCGATCCGCGCATCAAGGCTCATAACGCGGAAGTGGCTGCCGCGCGCGCCGAACGCGTTGAGGCCGGCGTTCCCGAAGAAGACGTGGTATCCGCGGTTCTCGAACCGGGCCACCATCTCGGTAATGCAGCGCAGCCGCGCCGTAAGAAGAGGAGCAAGAAGTGAGTAGTGCCTTTTCTTCGCAACTCGTGGAACTCGCGGCCAGCCGGGTCCGAGAACGTGAAAACTTCCCGGCACCCGGGGTGATCTTTCGCGATATCACCCCGCTCATAGCTGACGGTGAAGCTTTCCACCTCTTTATTGATGAGCTGGCGCGCCACTACGAAGGTAAGATCGACGCCGTCGCCGGGCTGGAATCACGCGGATTTATTCTGTCCGCTCCGCTGGCCTACGCCATGGGTTTGGGGATGGTCACTATCCGCAAAGCCGGGCGCCTGCCCGGGCCGGTGATCGGGGTTGATTATGAACTGGAATACGGTTCGGCCCGGATGGAAGTTCAGCCCTTTAATATTGAAGATGGACAGCGCGTTCTCATCATCGATGACGTTCTCGCCACCGGTGGAACCGCACATGCCGCCTGTGAGCTGGTAGAAAGCTCAGGCGGGATTGTGGCCGGCCTGTGCATGCTCATTGAGCTGGCAGGCATGGGCGGCCGGGAGCGTCTGGCCGGTAGGCAGGTCGAAGCGGTGCTAACCTTCGATTAAGTCAAGAGGGGAGTAGGGCATGTCGGAATCGCAAGGTCCGCGGGTACTATCGCGGCTATCGTGGTTGACCGGACGCACGGCCAGCCAGGTTCCTGATGCCCTGGAACCCCTTATGCGCGCCCTGGGAAATGTGGATAAGGAACGCATTATCCGGGCGTATAACGTGGCGGAGGAATGCCACCGCGGCCAGAAGCGGCGCTCGGGAGAGCCGTATATTACGCATCCGGTCGCGGTGGCAACCATCCTCGCCGAACTCGGTATGGATGAGGACACCCTCGTGGGAGCCCTCCTCCATGACACCGTGGAAGATACCGGGTACACCCTCGAGCAGGTCCGGGAGAATTTCGGTTCCACCGTGGAACTCCTCGTGGACGGGGTCACGAAGCTCGATAAGGTCGAATACGGGGAAGCCGCGCAGGCGGAAACCGTGCGCAAAATGGTGATCGCGATGTCTAAAGACATCCGCGTGCTCCTCATTAAACTTGCCGACCGGCTCCATAATGCCCGCACCTGGCGTTTCATGCCGCAGGAAAAGGCACGCTCCAAGGCTCATGAAACCCTGGAAATTTACGCGCCTCTCGCGCATCGCCTCGGCATGAATTCCATTAAATGGGAGCTTGAAGATCTTTCCTTCAAAACCATGTATCCGGAGGTCTACGCCGAAATTGAATCCCTGGTGCAGGAACGCACCCCGGAACGCGAAGCGTATATCGCGAAAATTAAGGCGATCTTGGAGCGAGAGCTCAAAACTTCCCATATTAAATGCACGATCACCGGCCGCCCCAAGCACTATTACTCCATCTATCAGAAAATGATTTTGCGGGGCAAGGACTTCGAGGATATTTACGACCTCGTGGGCGTGCGGGTGCTGGTAGAAACCATCCCGGATTGCTATGCGGTTCTGGGCGTGGCCAATACGATTTTCACGCCGATTCAGGGGCGGATCAAGGACTATATCACCACCCCGAAATTCAACCTCTACCAGTCAATTCACACCACCGTCATCGGCCCGGATAACCGCTCCCTGGAAATCCAGATCCGCACCTACGATATGCACCGGCGTGCCGAATACGGCGTGGCTGCGCACTGGCGCTACAAGGAAAACCCGAATGCCACCAAGCGCGGGGGCGGGGCCGCGAAAGTCGATGAAGAAACCACGCAGCTTAACTGGTTGCGCCAGCTGGTCGATTGGCAGCGGGAAACCGCGGACCCGGCGGAATTCCTCGAATCGCTCTCCTATGAGATCTCCGGCAATAAGGTCTATGTATTCACCCCGGCCGGGGAAGTCATGGAACTGCCCACGGGTGCCACCCCGGTTGATTTCGCCTATGCCGTCCACACCGAAGTGGGGCACCGTACCGTGGGCGCGCGGGTGAATGATCGCCTTGTCACCCTGGATCACAAGCTGGAATCGGGCGATACGGTCGAGATCATTACCGCGAAAAGCCCGGATGCCGGGCCCTCCCTCGGCTGGCTTGATTTCGTGGCCAGCCCGCGCGCCCGCGCCAAGATCCGGGTATGGTTCAAGAAGAGCCGCCGGGATGAAGCGGTGGAAGAAGGCAAAGATAAGCTGGCCCGCGCAATCCGCAAGCGCAACCAGCCCGTCCAGCGCCTCATGAGCCATGACACCCTCGCGGAAGTAGCACGGGAAGCCGGGCGCAGTTCCGTGGATGATCTGTACGCCGGTATCGGGGAAGGGGATATTTCTCCCGAAACCGTGGTACGTAACCTCATTACCTCCCAGGGCGGGCAGGCCGGGGTCGAGGAAACCCTGGCGGAGGCGGTGACCCCGAACCGTATTTCGCGGCGGCGGAGCACCGCGAGTACCGATAACGCCGTGGTGGTCCAGGGTATGGAAGCCGGCGACGTTATGGTCAAGCTGGCCCGCTGCTGCACTCCGGTTCCTCCCGATGCCATTGTCGGTTTCGTGACCCGCGGCTCGGGGGTATCCATTCACCGGGCGGATTGCCCCAATGTGGAACAGCTGCAAAAGCAACCCGAACGCTTCCTCGAGGTACATTGGGCCGATGATTCCGAAGCTGTCTACGTGATCCAGGTCCAGGTGGATGCCCTGGATCGCCAGGGCCTGCTTTCCGATATTTCCCGGGCTCTGCTGGATAACGGGGTGAATCTGCTGGCCGGCAATATGATGACCACCAAGGAACGCATGGTGCGTAACACCTTCACTTTCGAGATGGCCGATCCCCACCACCTGGCCCGGGTGCTCGCGGATCTACGCAAAATCGAAGGTGTATACGACGCCTACCGGGTGACCAACTCGAAGCCCGCCAACCAGCGCCGGGTGGAACCCCCGCGCGGCTAGCGCGGATCCGGCGCGGTTGCGGCACGCTACTGAAGGTGAGAACCTCAGGATTGCGCTAACGTGCTTAACGGCTGAGCCTAGTGGTCACCCGCGCACCTAGCGCAGGGCAATGGCGCGCAGGGCACTGCCCTGACTTGGCTCATTTAGTGCGACTTTGGCAGTGACTCGATAAGCACGGCCACATCCGCCGGCAGCGGGGTGCGAGCATGAACGACCTGCCCGCCGACCTCAAGCGTGAACGAGCGGTACTTCTTCAACGTCCGCACCAACCGTTTCAAC
>NZ_JBOZDP010000026.1:0-15678 GCF_051265835.1 Actinotignum inguinis
ACCTCAATAAGGCCGACTTTTCGTTGCTATGGCGGGGCAAACCCCGGATATAAGACCCACCATTTGTCTATTAACCCGCCGGATCCCGTTCCACTTCGGGAAAGAGCGCAAGGGCATCACGCACCAAATCCGGAATATCCTCAGGCTTTCGGCTTTGGCTAAAGAGTTCGGGCACTTCGTCCACCTCGACTACCCACCAGCCCTCCTCGCGGGTGGCGCGTGCCGTGTATGTGCTCATGATTCATTCTCCGCAGCAACGATTTCCTTCAGCCGCGCCTCACCGGCCGGGTTACCTTCCAACACTAGGTAAGAATCGAAACGCTTGGTCGGGGTTTCGGGGACCAGCTGCGCGGCCTCGCGGCGATTGCCACCCAAAATGGCGAACTCATTTCCATCCAGCGCACACAGAATATCGGTGGCTGCGGCCGGCGCGGTTTCCGCGGGCTCCCCGATCCAGTAAGAGCGCCCGCGCTCGCCGCTCGCAGCTTGTGCATCGCCGCCCGCCGCCGCATCCGCCCGGTTATCCGCAATAAACGAGGCGTAGGGGAAGTACGTGATTGAGTCCGGCCCGCGCAGCGAACACCCGGCGATTCGAGTATCCGCCGTGAATACACGCCCGGCCAGCTCCGCGGACATCCCGGCCTCCCGCGCCTTCTGCGCCGTTGCGAGCGCTTCCAGCTCGGCATTTTTCGGTTGCACGACGACGCTGCCATCGGCCAGCGTGTACTCGACCTGATCCTGGACCCACTCGCTTCCGTTCCACGTGAAACGCCCACGCACGCTGGCCTGCCCACCAAAACTATCCAGCGGCGCCCAGCTCAGGGAGATCTGGTCCGGCTGCATATCCACCACGTCGACTCGGGGAGCACGCGCGCTGCCATGCCGGTAATCCTCGGGCATGATCTGGGCGATAGGCCGGTTAGCGCCGTCGTACCACGCGAAAGTGACCGACGGAGTATCCGGCGCCGCTTCGGCATCGGCGCTGCGGATACTGCTCGTGAAAATTACGCCGCGCACGGGCACCCCGCCCAGGGTGGTGGCGCCCAGATCGTCCATGCGGATGTCGAAGAGGTTGCCGCTCGGGGTGGCACCGGCGGTGACGGGTGTGCGCGCGGGGGTGCCGCGCTCGGTGTCGTGGAGGAGTGCGGTGCCGTTGGTGAAGGGCACGGTGACCTGGGCGGGTTCTTTGCCGGGGTAGGTGCCATCGCCGTCGCGCACCGCCCGCGCGAGGTAATCGGGGAGCGCGAGTTCCGAGCTGGCCAGCGCCGCGAACTCGGGCGCGGGAGCAGCGGTGGCGGGCGTGGCGCTCGCGGCCGACGCGCTGGAATCGGGCGACGCGGCCGAACCGCCAGAATTTGTGCATCCGGCGAGCGTGAGCGCGAAGGCGCTCGCGAGGGCCAGGGCTGGGGGAGCGAATCGTTTCATGGGTTCTCCTTCGCGGATCGGCGGGCGCGGCGCCCGTTTGTGCAACGCTGCACGATTCTCATTCTACGGAGTTAGGGTTTTGAAAATAACCCCGTGTCTCGACTTTTATGTGACCTCGGTGTGTGGCGGTGTTGTAAGACCGGAGAGAAGGGTAGCGAAGCGAGAAAATTGTAGGTACACTTTTCTGTACGGAGGTGTGTGATGAGAACAATGAACTATTCCGAATCGCGAGCAAACTACGCGGAAGTTCTACAGGCTGTGGTTGATGATTGTGAACCGGTCATCATTACCCGTAGTGGCCACGAGTCTGCGGTCATTGTTTCGCTTGATGATTACAATTCGATGCGTGAAACCGCTTACCTCATGCGTTCGCCGCGCAATGCCCGCCGTCTCATTGAGGCAATGGAACAAATCGAAGCGGGCGGAGGTACTGAACATCCGCTATGTGACGATGGTGAGTAGGCCCTCATGTCGTTCCTTTGGGCTGATCACGCGTGGGAAGACTACCTGTGGTGGCAAATCCACGACCGTAAGATAGTGAAAAAAGTTAACGCGCTACTCAAGGATATTTCGCGTAACGGTCATGAGGGCATAGGGAAGCCGGAGCCGCTGAGATATAACTACGAAGGGTATTGGTCGCGCCGTATTACTGACGAGCATCGTTTGGTTTACAAGATCAGTGATGATGCGATAGTCATTATCTCGTGTCGATACCACTACTAAAAGCGTGAAAGGTGGTTAGCCGCAGCCGGTTGTTCCGGCACGCTACCTTTTATCCACCTCAAAATCCCCAACCTTCACCGTGGCCTCCCCGGACGAACACGAATCCATCTGCTCGCCGCGGGAAACGGAATACACGCTGGTGCCCGTGTATCCCACCGCAAGATCGAGACCCGACACCATCTTCTCCGGGCACAGCGCGCCGGGATTAATAGCGTCCACCTCCATGGCGATCCGCTCGCCCGACTCCAGCACCACATCCGCCCCGGTCGCGCTGGTCGCCGGCGCCGGCTCGGTGAACATATTCCCGTTGGCGCTGATGGGCGTCACCTCGAGCTGCGCCGGAATGAAGCACGGCACCCGGCCGGTATTTTCCACCCGCAGCACGTAATACCGATGCCCGGCGCCGCCGTCCTGATACTCCAGCGTGGTCGCCATTTCCGCCGGCGCGCAGCGGGAGGGCGACTCCGCGCTCGCGGTCTCTACCGGCGCGTTTGCCGGTGCGCTCGCGGCGTTTGGCGGCGCGGATTGCGTGGCGCTGCCCGAACACGCGCCGAAGAGTAGCACCGCGGCACAGGCCATAGGTACGAGAACGAAACGTTTCACGCTTACCTCCTTCGTGCAGGCGTGCGTCCCCGCGTGGTTGTTGGTACGACGACGCCGCAGCAGCGGGGCGCCACCCGGCCTGCGAGTGAACCTGCACCACCGCCAGTCTACGGCGCTCTAGTAACCTGCGCCACAAAATGGGGTGATGTGGGGTGGGGCTGTATGGGTCAGAAGGCCTGATCGCTAGTTAAAAGAATAATAATGCGGGTATATGTAAATAATAGCAATTAACCAACAATCCGCTTATTTGCGGGCTTGCGGGCGCTGAATGTTGAAAATGCGGTGGTGTTCCCGAGAAAATCCCAGAAAATTCCAAGCCGAATCTGGCTTTTCTGCCATTAACTGTTCCCCGTAAAATCGTGGCCCAGGCAAAGGGTGCCACTCTCACCTAGATGTATATTCCTTGAAAGGATAACGATGAGGTCCCAGACTCACCGCGTCGTCGCTACCGCTCTCACCGCTGGGGTAGCCGTTGCACTTGTTCCGGCCGGCGCCGCGCAGGCGCAGCCGGTTTCCGGAGTGGGCGAGGTGCCCGTGGCCGATGCCGCGCGCCCCACGCTGAGCGTGGAGGAAGCTGAGCGCAATGTGGCCGCGGCGCAGGTTGAAGTCCAGACTCGCCAGGCGGAACTCGATCAGGCCACCAAGAAGAATTCCGCCGCGCAGGATGACCTCAAGAAGGCGGAAGAATCCGCTACTACCGCTGCCGCTGCTACTCAGGAAGCAGAAGAAAAACTTGGCGCCGCTCAGAAAGAGCAGGAGGCGGCGCAGCAGGCTGTTGAGGAAGTAAAAGAAGCGGGCCAGGCCGCCAAGGATCAGCTGCAGGAGGCCAGCGCTCAAGCTCAGGACTCGGCCAAGCGCGCCGATGCTGCAAAAGCCAAGCATGACGAAGCGACCGCGGAGCTACAGCAGGCTACCGAGAAACTCGGCGAGCAGCAGGCGCTGGCGCAGCAGAAGGCCGCGGAGGTAGAGGCCGCCAATCAAGCCTTGACGAAGGCGGAGGAGGCCGAAGCCGCTGCCAAGGCTGTGGAGAAGCGCCTGGGTGAGGAAGTCAAGGAACTGACCGAAGCGGAAAAGGCTGCTAAGGCTAAGTTGGACGAAGCCCAGGAGAAACTGAGCAAGGCCGAAGCTGAGCGCGATGAAGCGCTCAAGCAGGACAAGGCCAAGGTTGATACCGAAACCGGCGCGGTAGCCGCGGCCAAGAAGCTCGCTGAACAAAAGTCCGCGGAGCGGGATGCTAAGCAGCAGGAAGCGAAACGCACTCAAAAAGAACAGCAGGCCGCTGAGGCGAAGTTGGAGGCTGCTAAGAAAACTCAGGAACAAGCACAGGCTGCGGCTGATGAAGCTACGCAGAAAGAAGCGCGCTTAGCTGCCGAGCTTGAGGAGTTAGAGCAGCAGATCACGCAGAAAGCTGCGGCAGCGGAGAAGCTCAAGGCTCCGATGGACGATGCCGAAAAGGCTCTTGATGAGGCAAAGAAGAAAGAAGCGGCTAAGCGCCAAGAAATTAAGCAGGTAGAAACCGCCATCCAATTTGCTCCGGATCCAGTCAAGAAAACACTGAGAGTTACTCTTGCGGAGCACCAGCGGAATCTTGGGCCTTTGCAAGCGGACACGAAAGCCAAGGAGCAAAAGTACAACGAGGCAAAGAAGGGCTACGATGCGGCTGCGGCTCAGCTCAATGGCGTGATCGCCAAGCAAGACGAGAAGAGGAAGGAACGCGTTGGTGTCGCCGTTGAGCGGGATAAGGCTAAGCAAAAGCTAAAGGACGCTCAGGAGTCGGCTACAGATCTCACCGAGGAAGTGGCTCGCAAAAAGGAAGCGGCCGCTCAGGCGAAAACCGCCGCACAGCAAGTGGAAGCAGAAGCGGCGCAGGCTACCACAGACCTGCAAAATGCTCAGAAGAAATTGACTGAGGCGAACGCTGCGGCGGAGCAGAACAAAACTGCGCAGAATGAAAAGGTGGCGGCTGCCCAGGGCCCGCATAATGACGCGCGCGATAAGCATGCGGAAGCTGCGAAGAAACTCTCGGACCTCAAGAGCCAGGTAGACGGGCTGAAGCAGGGTTGGGCTGATGCAGAAAAGAAGCTCGCCGCCGCCAAGTCGGATGCGAACGCCGCGCGCGAGGCGGCCCTCCAGGCAACGAAGGATCTTGGCGCTGCGAACGTGAAGCTGGAAGCCGCGCGGGAAGCTGAGAAGGAAGCCGCGCGCAACCTGGAGAATGCGAAGAAGGCGGCCGCCCAGCAGCAAGCTCAGCTGGATAGCTTGATTGCCGAAGCGCAGAAATACGACGAGCGCTCGGTCGAGTTGCAGCGGGCTGCCGAGGCGGCGCGGCTCGCCGGTGAAAAGGCGGAGCAGGCCCGGGCCGCGCATGAGAAAGCTACCCAGGCTGTCACGGCGGCCCGGGAGGCAGCACAACAAGCGCAGTCCGCGCAGGCCGAAGCGAAGAAGAAGCTCGGCGCGGCGACGGTCGCCTTGCATGCTGCCGAACAGCAGCTCACATTGGCCCGCCAGCAGGCTCCGGCGCCGAAGCCCGATGCGCCAAAGCCGGACGCGCCCAAGCCGGATGTGCCGGGCGTGAAACCGGCTCCGCAGCCGGAACAACCGCAACAGCCCGATCAACCGGGAACGAAGCCGGGTACGCCCGAGGTCAAACCGGATGCCCCCACTCCGAAGCCTGACGCTCCCAAACCCGGAACTCCGGAGGTGAAGCCCGGCCAGCCCGAGGTGAAACCCGAAGTCAAGCCTGGCGTGAAGCCGGAGACCAAGCCCGATACGAAGCCGAGCACTCCGGTGCAGCCTGAATCTCCCACGGCTCCCGCTGCGAAGCCCGCTGCACCTTCGGCACAGCCGCAGGCGCCCGCATCTCCGACCGCGCGTCCCGAAACTACGGCCCGCCCGTCTGCGCCTGCCCAGGCCCCCGCCAAACCGACCCTGGCCGCCTCCGGCAGCGAAGCACTCGGCTCCATTGGCGCCGCGACCCTCCTGCTGCTGGCCGGCGGGGCGGTGGTCATGGGCCGCTCCCGCGCCCGGCACGCCGCGAAATAACCGAAACAGTCGAAATAACACAGCGCTTCGCGCAACCGCAGGAGCGCTGCCTCGCACTGGCAGACACGGGGCAGCGCTCCTGAGGAAATCCCAGAAAAATCCAAGCCCGATCCGGATTCTCTGCTCTTAACTAGTCCCGTACGTCCTCAATCTGGCCCGCGCGCCAGGCTCACCTACACATATCCCGAAAGGAACCCGATGAGGTCCCAGACTCACCGCGCCCTCGCGACCGCTCTCACCGCCGGGGTCGCCGTCGCCCTCGTACCCGCCGGCGCTGCGCAGGCCCAGCCGCTCTCCAGCTCCGGCACCTCGGCCAGCACCCCGCAAACGCAGCGCAATATCGAGCAAGCGGAGCAGAACGTCGCCGCCGCGCGCGCCGCGGTCCAGGCCCAGCAGGCCGAAGTGGATCGCCTCGCCGCGCAGTCCGCCACCGCGCACAACAGCCTGAAAAAAGCGGAAACCGCCGCGGCCGCAGCTGTCACAGCCGCGAAGAACGCCGCGGACAAGCTCAGCGCCGCCGAAGCCGCGAAAGTGGCCGCGCAGCGCGCCGTCAACGAAGCAAAAGAAGCGGGTACCGCAGCCAAAGACCAGCTCCCCGCGGCCCAGAACAACGCGAAGGATTCCGCGGCTCGGGCCGAAACCGCTGCCGCCGAGCGCGACGCCGCAGCCAATCAGACCCAGCAGGCCGCTGTAAACCTGAAAGCCCAGCAGGAAACCTTGCAGGAGAAAACCGCCGCTGCGGAGAAATCCGCGCAGGCCCTCACCCAAGCGGAAGCGTCCGAAGCCGCCGCCCAGGCCGATAAGACTCGCCTGGCTGCGGAAGTGGAAAAGCTCAGCGCCGCGGAGGCTGCCGCGAAGGCCAAGCTGGCCGAGGCGGAGGCGAATTTGCGCCACGCCGAAGAGGCACGCGACGCTGCGGTTCAGGGTGAACAGCGAAAGATCGACGCCGCCGCTAGCCAGCTGGCACAGGCCACCCAGGCCGCGGAAGGAAAAACCGCCACCCGCGAATCCACCCGGCAGGAAGCCCTGCGTGCTCAGGACGCGGTGGTTGCCGCAGCCAAAGACCTCCAAGAAGCCAAGAATGCCGAAACCGCGGCTGAGTCAGATGTCAGTGCGGCTGCAAAGAAAGTAGAGCAGTTGGCCGCCGAGCTTGAACCGCTCCAGCAGAATGTCACGGAGAAAACGGCTACTGCTAAGCGGGCTGCTCAGGCAAAGGATCGAGCGAAGAGGTTATGGGAGAAGGCGAAGCACGACGCTGAAGACCGCGAGTCGTGGGTGAAAACGCTAGAGAAGGCCGCCAAAGAAAACCAGGATATTAGGAAATCCCTAGAGCAACAGCGTCAGGAACTCAAGCAACTCCAGGCTGATGCGGAAGCCAAAGAAGCAAAGTACCTCCAAGCCGAACAGGATCATGACGTAGCCGTGATTGCTCGCGATGCCGCGATTGCGCAGCGTGATTCAAAGAAGGTGGAGCACGATGGCGCCGTCGTCGAAAAGAATAAGGCTGAGCAAAAGCTGCAGGAGGCAAAAGAGGCGACCGCGCAGCGGGCCGCGGCCGAAACCCGCGCGAAGGCGGAGCTCCAGCGCAAGGAAACGGCCGCTCGGGACGCTGCTACGGAGGCCGCCCAGGCGGAGCAGGCCGTGCGCGAGGCGCAGGAGAAGCTCGGCGCGGCGCAGGCGGATGTGGATGCGGCGACGGCCGGCGCGAAGGAGGCGGCCCGGAACGCCAAGACGGAGCGGGACGCGGCGCAGGGGCGTCACGCGGACGCGGCCACGAAGCTCGCCGGGGCGAAAGACCAGGCCACGCAGGCGCAGGCGCGCCACACGGAGGCAGCGGCCAAGCATGCCGAGGCGAAGCGGGATCTCGCGGCGGCTCAGGAAGCGAAGACGCAGGCCGAAGAGGGCGTGCAGGCTGCAAATGCGCAGCTGGAAGCCGCGCGAACCGCGGCAGCGGAAAAGGCCGCGGCTGCGGAGAATGCTCAGAAGGCAGCCGCGCACCAGCAAGCTGAGCTGGAGCGTTTGACCGCCGCGGCGCAGAAATACGACGAGCGTGTGGCGCAGTTGCAGCAGGCTGTCGAGGCGGCTCGGCTCGCCGGCGAGGAAGCGGAAGCGGCGCGGGCCGCGCATGAGAAAGCGAGTGCGGCGGTTGCGGGCGCACAGGATGCGTTGCGGCAGGCCCAGGCCGCGCAGGCGGCGGCGCAGCAGAAGCTCGGCGCGGCGAGCGTGGCTTTGCACGCGGCCGAACAGGAACTTGCCGCGGCGCGTCAGCAGGGCCCGGCCCCGAAGCCGGACGCTGCGCAGCCGGGCGCAGCGAAGCCCGGTGCTTCGACGCCAATTGTGCCGAAACCTGAAGCACCGGCCAAACCCGAGGCGCCGGCGGCCAAGCCCGCCGCGCAGAACCCGGCCGCGGCAAAGAATGCCGTTACCGCAAAAACCGCACCGGCCCAGAAACTCCCCGAAACCGGCAGCGACGCCAGCGGTGCCATCGGCGCGGCATCGCTCTTGCTGCTGGCCGGCGGCGCCGCGATGGCCGTTCGCGCTCGCGGCCGCCGCGCCCACTCATAAAAAATCTCAATTAACTCCAAGACCAAAGGATAACCATGAGGACCCACACTCACCGCGCCCTCGCCGCCGCCCTCACCGCGGGGGTCGCCGCCGCGCTACTCCCCGCCGGTGCCGCCGTTGCGCAACCGGTGCAGAATAACGACGACGCCGGCGCGGCTACCGCCGCGCGAACCGCACTCAGCCCTGCCGAAGCGGAAAAGAACGTGGCAGCTGCCCAAGAAACAGTGGCGGCGCGCCAAGCTGACGTGGACCGACTCACCGCGGCGGCCGCGGAAGCGAAAGCCAAGGCAGCGGAAGCCGAAAAAGCGGCGGAGCAAACTCAAGCTGTGGTAACGCAGAGCGAAAAGAAGCTCGCGGATGCCACGAAGGAAGCGGAGGCCGCTCAGAAGGCAGCGGACGCGGTCAGCGAGGCGGGAAAGGCCGCGAAGGGCCAGCTCCCGCAGGCGGCTGAGCAGGCCAGAGAGTCTGCTGACCAAGCGGCGGCCGCGCAGATTGCCCACGAGAAAGCGGAGGCGAGCGCGCGGGAAGCCGCGGGCGGCGTCGCCGCAAAAGAAGCGGACTTCAAGGAAAAGGCCGCGGCTGCGCAGGCGGCCGATGCGGAGTTGACGACGGCGCGCGAGGTGGACGCGGCGGCGCGGGCGGATAAGGAGCGGCTGGGCAAGGAAGTCGCGCAGCTCGAGCAGGCGGCCGGGGCCGCGCGAGATGCCCTGAAGCAAGCCGAGGCGGAGTTGCGGCAGGCTACGGCTAAGCGCGAGGAGGTGCTCGAGGCTGAAGTTGCGAAGGTACGCAAGGAATCGGATGCGGTCCGGGCCGCGCAGGAAGTCGTTAAGCAGAAGGAAGCGGAGAAGGATGCCGCGGCAGCGGAGGCTCGCAAGGCGGAAGACGCGATGGTCACTGCTGCTGAAGCTGAGCAAGTCGCGAAGAAGGTCGTGACTGAAGCGGAGGAAGCCAAGGCGGAAGCTGAGCGTACAGTAGAGAAATTGGCAGCTGAGGCCGAGACGCTTGAAAAGGCGGAAGGACCGCTCTCAGTGCAGGTGAGCACGAAGGAAGCGGAAAAGAAAGAAGCTGAGGGTGCGCTTGCGGATGCGCAAAAGATCGAGAAGATGAAGCGCGAACAGCTAGAAAATCTCGAGAAGTTGGCTGAGAACAATGACGATGTGAAGGATCTGGCCAAGCAGCAGAAGCAAAAAGTCGAGGAAGCGGCGAAGGTAACTGAACAAAAGCAGCAGGCTCTTGAAGAAGCGAAAGCGGCGCATCGAGAGGCTGAAGCGAAGCTGGCAGCGGCGCGTGAAGAAACGCAGCAGAAAAAGGATGCGTACCAGAAAGCCGTAGCCACGAAGGAAGAAACAGCTCAGAGGGCGCAGCAGGCGCAGGCGGTCGCGGAGCAACGGACCAAGGAGCTTGAGACTGCACGGGCTACCCACGACGATGTTAGTGAAAAAGCAAGGGGTGCAGCGAAAGCGTATTCCGCCGCACGGGACGCGCTGGTAATCGCGGAAGAGAAGATGGACGCCGCTGTTGCTGCCCAGAAACAAGCGCTTGAGGAAGCCGAAGCTCCGGTACGTGAGGCGGAGAGTAAGCGCGATGCGGCTAATAAGACAGCCAGCAATGCTACCGAGAAGGTGAGTGCGCTCAAGGCACGCGTCGCGGAGCTCGAACCTACGTGGGTGCAGGCCACGGAGAGGCTCGCAAAGGCCGAAAAGAATGCGACTGCTGCGCAAACCGCTGCGGCGGCCGCCAAGGAAGCAGCTGCTCAGGCGAAGGCGGCTGCGGAGAAGGCTCGTGAGGTGGCTGTGGAAGCGGCGCGCACCCTCAATGAAGCCCGCACGACTGCTGCTCAGAAGCAAGCAGAATTAACCCGGCTCGCCGATGCGTCGAATACCTACGATGAACGGCAGTGGGATGTTCGGCGAGCTACTGAGAAGGCGCAGGCGGCCGAGGCGGAGCTGCGCGCGGCTCAGGATGCGCACGGTAAGGCGACGCTCGCGCTTGAGGCCGCTCGTGAAGTGGAGGAGTCCGCACTGAAAGCCCAGGAAGAAGCACGGAAGGAACTGACCGCGGCAGAGCTTGCCTTGCGGGCGGCTCAGCGGGATCTGGAACTGGCACGTCAGCAGGCCCCGACTCCGGAGCAGAAGCCTGGGGATAAACCGAGTCAGAAGCCCGGGAAGCCGGAGGACCCGAAGAATCCGGAGAAGCCTGCGGTTCCCGAGAACCCGGGGCAGTCACCGGCTGCGCCGTCGCCCTCCCAGCCGGCCGGCAAGCCGGCGGCGAAGCACTCCGCGGCAGAAAACAAAACGCCTACCGCGAAGCGAGCAGCGGCGAAGAATGCAACTCCCACCCAGAAGCTTCCCGAGACCGGAAGCGATATGAGCGGCGCTATCGGTGCGGCAACGCTTCTTATGCTCGCCGGCGGCGCGGTTTTTCTCGGTCGTTCCCGCGCGCGGCATGCGGTGAAGTAGCGGTACGCAGACAATAGATACCAGCGCGTAATGTCACGTGCTGCGAATAGGTGCCCCGCCCGGTCAGTATCGTTCTGGCTCCGGGCGGGGCACCTTATTTTCACGGGTGTACTTCGATTGTGTTGCGGATGCAGTACAGCTCGAAACTTATACATGGCCGCCCGCGCCGGGTTTTTTCTCATCGGCGGGAATTCTTAGTCTTCCAATGATTTTGCCACCACGCGTTCCACCAGAAGAGAATCGCGCCATCGATGTAGATAAAAATCGCGAAGCCGATCCCGAGTGCGATTTGAAGTACTCGTGACTCCGGTCCGGTAATCATGTCCCACGATGCCCAAAATGCTAAAGGCAGAATAATCGGCATGGCATACAGGGAATACCGCCAGAAACGTGACTCTTTGATATGTGGGCCGGCCATTTTTCTCTCCGCTCTATAGAAAACTCTCAGTGGCTAATTTCGGATAATCGCATCACGAAGGTGGCCGAGCTGGACACATTACAATTAATGAACCGAACGATCTTGTAAGCCGCATTGCTCACTTCTTTCACTGTGTTAGAAACCAGTGGCGGAACCATATATGTATCGGTTCATACAGGCTGTTTCACCGTCGCGGCTCTACGTGTATACCTTGAATTTACAATAAATGAATTGTAGTCGCAATAGATATTTGTGAGGTGGAACGGGTTGTGGTGCTGAACGGTGGCCCCGGCCCCGGCCTGGCGTCGTGAAGGCGTCGTCGTACCACGCGCACGCCCCGCTGCGCCGCGCACGCCCCGCGCCGCAAACCAGCCCGCAGCATACCACCACCGCCGCGCACCCCAGCCACCGCGTCCACCTGGTATTCCACCATGCGCCCCGCCTTTGAATCCGCGCGGTTGCTTGTCTACCATTGTCACGCGGCGTTTCGGCGTCGTGTAGTTTTATCTATTCGAGAAGAGAACGAAAAGAGAAGGAAGTCATGCCACGCACTAGTTTTGGCAGCGCCGGCCACGGCGCATCCACCACCGCCCGCACCTCGCTCGCGAAGTGCGCCGCCGCCATGGGGTCCCTGGCGATTCTCGCGGGGATGATGGGGGCATGCACCAAGAGTAGTGATGAGGCTGCAGCCACCTCCGCTCCCGCTACCTCGCCTGCCGCTAGCTCCGCCGTCGTCACTCCCGGCGCTTCGGAAACCCCTCCGGAAAAGCTCCCGGCAGTCATCCCGAACCCGGCCCACCCGCAAAGCGCAATCGAGCTTCTCGGCACCCTCACGGTTGCCGAACCGTCCACCACCGATAAGGCCGATCCGGCGAAGTTCGGTCCCAATGCGGCCGGTCTGAACGAAGACGAATGTAACGTCTACACGGACATTCTGCGCCGCGACCTCGTGAACGTGGGCGTGCAGCCGGGTACCTCCGGCTGCGGTATCGCCTACGGCACCCTGGTGGATAACTACACCGGGAACATGGTTGATTACGCGCGCCCGGAAGCCGGCACCAAGACCGTGGTGGTGGACCGCATCGTCAGCCTCGATAACGCTTGGGCTTCGGGCGCCAACCAGTTCACGGACGAGCAGCGCGCTGCTTTCGCCAGCGACCCGCGCAATATGCAGGCCGTCTCCGCGGACCAGGCCACGGAGAAGGCCGGGCGTTCCGCCGCCGAATGGGTCCCCGCGAACAAGAACTTCACCTGCCAGTACGTCGCGCGGCAGATCGGCGTGAAGGCCACCTACGGGCTGACCGTCACCCAGGCCGAGCATGATGCTTTCGCCCAGTACTTGCAGACCTGCCCGAACCAGCTGGTTCCCGGCTGGGAAGGCCCGGCGGGTAAGTAACCTGAGGGTAGTAGCCAGATAGCCACACAGGCAAGCACAAAAGTGGCCGGGGGCGCGCAGCTCCCGGCCGCTTGCCGTATGATCACAAACGGTGCGTGACCAGCAACCGGAAGGACATGTATGACCTCGCGTTTAAGGCTCAATCCTGATTTCGACGACGCCGCACATACCGTCCCGGTCTCCCTCAGCGAACGTCACCCCGGCACCCCGCACACCGCCCTGCCCGCCGCCATCCTCGCTGGCGAAACGCAAGTAACCGGGGCCACCGGCGAATCCGGGGAGGAGGAAACCCGCGCAAATCCCCTGGGGGTATGCGATATGTTTCGGGTGGGGATAGGCCCGTCGTCGTCGCATACGGTGGGGCCCATGCGCGCCGGGCTGCATTTCGCAACGCTGCTGGCCGCCCGTGCCCCGGGCGCCCGCATCACGAGCCTGCGCGTGGATCTCTTCGGTTCCCTGGCCGCCACCGGGCGCGGGCATAATACCGACCGCGCGGTCCTCCTCGGGCTGTCCGGCTACAGCCCGGAAAACGTGTCCATCGCGGTGGTGGACGGCCTGGAAGCTGCTATCGATTCTTCCGGCACCCTCACCGTGCCTGGTTTCGAGCCCACACCGTTCGTACGCGAGCGCGATATTATTTTTCGCCCGCGTGATATTTTGCCCTACCACGTAAATGCGTTAACTTTGCGCGCCTGGGCGGGCGAGGCGCTCCTCGCTGAACATACGTATTATTCAGTGGGCGGCGGTTTCGTGATGGAAGAGCTGGGCGATCCGGCCGAACCGCGGGTGGCGCCGCTCGCCACCGAAGAACAGGCCGACGCCGCCCAGACCGCGGTCCCCTATCCGTTTTTCACCGCCGCTCGGCTGCTGGAGCTCTGTTCCGAAACTGGCATGCGCATTTCTGAACTCGCGCTCGCTAATGAAACCGCGCTGCGCCCGCAGCCGGCGGTTATTGCCCATATGGATCGGGTGCACGCGGTCATGGACGAAGCCATTAAAGCCGGGATTGCCACGGAGGGGACTCTCCCGGGCGGGCTGCGCGTGAAGCGGCGCGCCCCCGGGCTGGCCCGCGAGCTGGAGGAAAAAACCGCGGCGGGGCACCGCGCGGACCAGCTGGAAGCCCTCGGGTGGGTGAATCTTTTCGCCCTGGCGATCAACGAAGAAAATGCGGCCGGCCACCGGATTGTCACCGCGCCGACGAACGGCGCGGCCGGCGTCGTTCCCGCGGTCCTCACGTATTATGAACGTTTCGTGCCCGGGGCCACCCGCGAGGGAATGTATAATTTTTTGCTCGCCGGGGCGGCCATCGGCGGAATTATTAAGACGAATGCTTCTATTGCGGGGGCGGAAGTGGGCTGCCAGGGTGAAGTCGGTTCAGCTTCGGCAATGGCGGCTGCCGGTTTCGCGGAAGCCCTGGGCGGCACCCCGGCCCAGGTGGAAAATGCCGCGGAAATTGCTATGGAGCATTCTCTTGGCCTCACCTGCGATCCGGTGGGTGGCCTGGTGCAAATCCCCTGCATCGAACGCAATGCCATGGCCGCGGTGAAATCCATTAATGCTGCCTATATCGCGCTGTGGGGCGACGGCTCCCACACCGTCTCCTTTGATACCGTGGTGGAAACCATGCGCCAAACCGGGATGGATATGCTCTCCAAATACAAGGAAACTTCGGAGGGCGGGCTCGCGGTTAACGTGGTGGAGTGCTAGCCGTACAGTGCGGCATCTCCGAAATGTGACGTAGCGCAAGCCCCGTCCAGTCCCATTAGGTGGAACTTAGTTCCATAATAGATGTATGAACGACTGCCGCGGCATGCCGCCCATTCGGGGTGGCCGGCCGCGCGCCACTGACAAGGGGTTGGAATGTTTTCTGGTGTGTATTGCCCGTCGGTCACGTTGATCGACGATTCAGGCGCGATTGATTATCCGGCGATGGCTGCCCATATTGATCGTCTTGCCGAGTCTGGGCTCAACGGGGTGCTCTTCTTCGGCTCGATTGGGGAGTTTTTCTCCTTTGCTACTGAGGAGAAGGCCGAGTTCTTGAAGTTCGCGGTCAAGCAGGCCTCGGGGCGGTTCCAGGTGCTGGCCGGTGTGAGCGCGGCGCGTTTGGGTGAGGTGCTGGAGAATATCGCGGCTGCTGAGGCGGCTGGTGTGGATGGCGTGGTGGCCCTCCCGCCCTTCTATTTCGGGCATTCGCACGGGCGGGCCCTTGATTTTTATGACGCTGTTGCGGGCGCGACGCAGCTCCCTGTGATGCTTTATAACTTCCCGGAGCGTACGGGTGCGGATTTGAGTCCGGAGTTGGTGGCTGAGCTGGCCGCCCGGCACGAAAATATTGTGGCGCTCAAGGATACGGTGGATACCCAGAGCCATACCCGGCGGGTGATTCGTGAGGTGCGCAAGGTGCGCCCGGATTTCGCGGTGCTTTCTGGTTTTGATGAGTATTACATCGGGAATCGGGTGTGTGGCGGGGCTGGGGTGCTCTCGGGCCTGACGAATTTGATTCCTGAGGTGTTTGCGGCGATGCATGCGGCTTATGAGGCCGGGGATGTGACGCGCGCGGCCACGGAGTTGGGGAAGATTACGCGTTTGGCTGCGGTGTATGAGATCGGTGATATTTTCATTGCTGCGATTAAGGAGGGGGTGCGTTTGTGCGGGGTGGAGTGCTCGCCGTTGATGCGTGCCCCGCAGGTCCCGCTGAGCGCGGAGGATTCGGAGAAAATCGCGACGCTGCTGCGCGAGGTACGCGCATAAATAAGCGCGCGTTAAGTACTGCTCGCTAAATATAGCGCGCTGAATACCGCGCATTAAATACGACGACGCCCGGGGCGGGCGGAAAATCCGCCCACCCCGGGGCCAACCGGCCATTGTGTTCCTTGCCCACACCGTTGCTCGGGTATTTCGCAGTCATCGGCGACTGTCACAAAAACGCAGAATCGACGGTCGAAAAATAGCCCACCCTCCGATTGAACATGGGGCTGCGGACTGTTTATTGGACATTATCGCTTAAAACCGCTTGACGATGTTCCACAATCGTTAAACCATCGAAC
>NZ_JBOZDP010000027.1:0-15326 GCF_051265835.1 Actinotignum inguinis
TCACCCACGAACGAGACAAAACCCCAGGCCACAACGTCAATATGAAACCTATCACGACAAAATGAGCCAAGTCAGGTAGTGGTCACCCGCGCACCTAGCGCAGGGCAATGGCGCGCAGGGCACTGCGGGCGGGGGCATGTTGCCTCCCGGCGAGGCTCCGTGCCACCGCGTCCCACTCATCAGCTTTGAGAAGGCGACGCCGCGCCACGTCCAGCGCGCAGGTAATCGCGAGGTGAAGTTCTTCCTGGTGGAAAATATCCGCGATTGTGCGCGGCAGGGTAGTCAAGCACAAGCCGGCTATCGATTGGCGTTCCTCGGGTGGCGGCTTGCGGCGAGCCCGAGACTTCACCCGCACGCTACAGAGCCGCACCAGCCGGTCCGCCGGCCAATACCCGGTATGAACCCATAATGCGCTCAGGGTGATGGCAATCGCGCCGCTCCCCACCAGCGGGGCAAGAAGAGAAGCCCGCAGTGCCCGATAGGCGGCGCAATCAGCCGCGCACACCAGCCCGGGCGCATATTCCACCAGCAAACCAGCATTGATATCCAGGCGCTGCACCGCATCCACATACATACCGAGAGTGTGCGATGGCTAAGAAAATAGCGCAAGCCGCTATCCCCAGGCGGGGAGAGCGGCTTGCGTTTATCCACAGGTAGGAAAAATTACAGATCCTTATTGACCTGCTCGAGCCAGGCCACCCGAGCGGCCCGTGCTTCGTTCAGCTCGGTGAGCTTCTTTTCATCACCGGCTTGCTGGGCCTGGGCGATTTCCTCATCGAGTTCGGCAATAAGTGCTTCGAGCTGGGCGGCCATCCCAGAAGAACGCTGCTGCTTTTCCGGATCGGTGCGGTTCCAGCGGTCGTTTTCCGCCGCGCGAACCTTCTCTTCAATTTCCCGCATGCGGCCTTCGGTCCGGGCAATATCACCGCGGGCCACGAAGCCGATCTCATCCCAGCGTTCCCCGATCTCACGGAGCTTTTCGCGGGCTTCATCCACATTGGTAATGGGAAGAAGAGCTTCGGCTTCCGCCACCAATTCGAGCTTGGCGGCCAGGTTTTCCGCGTACTGGCTATCCACCTGGCTGAAATGCGCGTCCCGAGCATCGTAGAAGGGCTGGCGGGCAGCCATGAAACGCTCCCAGAGCTTATCGTCATCGCGGCGCCCGGCCCGCCCGGCCCGCTTCCACTCATCCATGAGTTCGCGGTAGCGATCCCCGGTTTCCCGCCAATCGGTGGAGGAGGACAGCGCGGCGGCTTCGGCGATGAGCTTTTCCTTGGTGGCCTTCACCTGGCTGCGGCGCACATCCAATTCCTTGTAGTGGTTGCGCCGAGCCCGATCAAAGGTGGAGCGGGCGGTAGCGAAACGCCGCCACAATGCTTCTTCGGTGGGGCGATCAATACGGGCACCCTGGCGCTGGGCGCGCTTCCAGTTCTCAAAAAGATCATTGAGTTCAGCGCGGGTATTCTGCCAGTGGATCGTATGCGGATTCGCATTGGCGAGTTCCTCAGCGCGTTCCACAATCTGGGTGCGCTCCTGGAGGGCAGCTTCCTTGGCGGCGGCGCGCTGGGCCGCGTATTCCTTGGCCCGCACCGCCACAACTTCTTCGAGCTTATCAAGGCGGGTGCGCAGCGCCGCGATATCACCCACGGCGGCTGGTTCAGCCAATTCCTTACGCAAGGATGCGATCGACTTGCGGCTTTCTTCAGGAGATACGTGGTGAGCGCGCGTTTCTGCCAGGCTCACCTGGGTATCCAGGTCAATATAGCGGCGGATATAGAATTCCAGGGCATCATCTTCGGTGCCGGAAGCCGCGTAATGGCCAACGACCCGTTCGGTATCCCCATCCTTGAGCCACACCTTCCCTTCGTCGTCCACACGCCCGAACGGACGGGCTTTGGCGACGGCGGCCGGATCCAGCGGCGCGGGAGCGGGCTGAGCGGGATGAGCTGTGGACATTGTTACTCCTTGTGGAGAAAGAGGCGTGCGGTACACGCCGCGGGACAATTTTAATTCTTACGGTATACCACAATTGTGCCACGGTAAAAGGGATTCCGGGTGTCAGTAGGAAAAAATCGGGAGAAAGGATACGGTTAATGCATGATTTTCTTGCGGTATTCCGATACTGCCCTGGAGGCGAATTGCTATATTATGGCCGACCCTACTCACCGGGTCGCCCTGGTTATTGATGCGGGAGCGGGAAGCGCGCCGTGGGTGGAGCGCACCCTGGCCGCCCGTAACCTGCGCCTGGGCGCGGTGCTGGCAACTCACGGGCACGGGGACCACGTATGGGATGCCGGGGTAGTGGCCGGCTCGAGCGTACCGTGCTACATCGCTGAAGGTGATGCCTACCGGCTGGATAATCCCATCGCCAACGCTTTTTACGCGCCGCTCGTCCTGGCGGCTACCGGGGGGCGCGCCTGGGTGAAACCGGAGAAGATCGTGCCCCTTCCCGAGGAGATCTACGGGGAAGGAACGGAGCTGGTTCCCGGCGTGCACCTGCGCGCCATCGCCACCCCCGGGCATACCGAAGGCTCAACCGTTTTCCTCTTCTCGGGGCGTTTCGAAGCGGATCCGGAAACTCCGCAGCTTCCCGACTGGGGCTTCGGGGAGAATTTCATGATCACCGGAGATGTACTTTTCCGCGACGGAGTGGGCCGCACTGACCTCGCGGGTGGGAACGATGCGCAGATGCGCGCCTCCTTGCGCACCATCGTTGCCGAGGTGGACGGCTCCACGATTTTCTTCCCCGGCCACGGCAAACCCTCCACCCTCGCGCGCGAACTCAAAGCCTCGCCGTACCTGCGCGCCTATATCGCGATGAAGTGAAAGAATAGTACCTATGAAAATTGCGCCGATCTCCGGTTTCCCCGAATGGCTCCCGCAAGCCCGCATTGTCGAGCAGAAAGTTCTTGACACCCTGCGCTCCACCTTTGAACTGCACGGTTTTTCGGGGGTGGAAACTCGCGCCGTCGAACCTATGGATCAGCTCCTGCGCAAGGGCGAAACTTCCAAAGAAGTGTATGTGCTGCGCCGCCTCCAGGGGGAGGAGGGCCAGGATTCCGGCCTTGGCCTCCACTTCGATCTCACCGTGCCGCTGGCCCGCTACGTGCTGGAGAACGCCGGGAAACTCGATTTCCCCTTCAAGCGCTACCAGATCCAAAAGGTCTGGCGCGGCGAACGCCCCCAGGACGGGCGTTTCCGGGAGTTTTACCAGGCTGATGTTGACGTGGTTGGCCAGGATACCCTCGCCTTCCACCACGATATTGAGCTGCCCCTCGTCATGGTGGATGCGCTGAGCAAGCTCCCCATCCCGCGGGTGCGGGTGCGTGCCTCGAATCGCAAACTCGCCCAGGGCTTCTACGAAGCCATCGGCCTTGAGAACACCGAGGAAACCCTGCGCATCCTCGATAAGCTTGACAAGGTCGGCCCGCAGGTGGTGACCGAGCTGCTCTCCGAACACGTGGGCGCCAGCGCAGAGCAGGCGAAACTCGCTTTGAGCTTGGCGGGTATCACCACCGAAGATGCCTCGTTCGTTGACAAAGTCCGCGCGCTCGGTGCGTCGTCGTCGCTTTTGGAAGAAGGTCTGGAAGAACTCGCAACGCTCGTGACCGAAGCGAATTCTCTTATCCCCGGGTCGGTGAGCGCGGATCTGTCCATCGCGCGCGGCCTGGACTACTACACCGGTTCTGTTTTCGAATCGACGGTGGAAGGGCACGAAGATCTCGGCTCGGTGTGTTCGGGCGGGCGCTACGATAACCTGGCGACGGCCGGGAACCGCAGCTACCCGGGCGTGGGCCTGTCCATCGGGGTTTCGCGCCTGCTCGCGCGCTTCCTGCACCAGGATCTGCTGCGCGCGAGCCGCAAGGTTCCCACGGCCGTGTACGTGGCGGTCAATGATGAATCCGAACGGCACCACGCTTCCACCATCGCGGCGCGTCTGCGTGCCCGCGGTATTCCCGCGGACGTTTCGCATAACGCCACGAAATTCGGGAAGCAGATTAAGGCAGCCGATAAGCGCGGCATTCCTTTTGTGTGGTTTACGACGTCGGAAGGTGAACAGGTCCGCGACGTGCGCTCGGGCACCCAGGTCCCCGCTGACCCGGATACCTGGACTCCGCCGGAAGAAGATCGCTTCCCGCGGGTGATTATGCCGTGAGTCGCCTGCCTTCCCTCGAGCGGGTCCGCCAGGCGCTGGAAAACCTGAGCTTCCCGTTGCCCACCCCGGGCGCGGCCGACGGGCGCGATGCCCGCACGGACGCACTCCACCAACTCGACGACTACGTGCTCCCGCGCCTGCGCTGCCTGGATGCGCCGCTGGTGGCGGTGGTGGGCGGATCGACCGGTTCCGGTAAATCCGCCCTGGTGAACGCCCTGGTGGGTGCCCCGGTCACGCCGTCCTCGGCGCTGCGGCCCACCACCCGGATCCCGGTGCTCGCCCACGCTCCCGGGGAGGAGGCGTGGTTTTCCGACAACCGTATTTTCCCCGGGCTCGCGCGTTTGAGCGGCGACGGCGCAGCTGCGGCTAGCGGCGCTCAGGCAGCGCAGGCGAGCGGCGACATTCGCCTGGTGGAATCGCCTCGGGTCCCGCGCGGTTTGGCGCTGGTGGACTCTCCCGATATTGACTCGGTCGAGGGGGATAACCGCAGGCTGGCCGGGCAGCTGCTTCAGGCCGCTGATCTGTGGATTTTTGTTACCACCGCCGCGCGCTACTCGGATGCGATTCCCTGGGCCCTCCTGGATGAGGCAGCCGCGCGCAATATCGTTATCGCCGTGGTGCTCAATCGGGTGCCGGTGGGGGATGCCGCCGCGATTCGCCCCGACCTGATCCGCCGGCTCGAGGAACGCGGCCTGGGCAGTGCCCCGCTTTTTGTGATCACCGAATACCCGGGGGCGCTGGGCATTCCGGAAGCCGATGTGGCTCCGCTGCGCGAATGGCTCGGCGGGCTCGCCCGCGATGAACGCTCGCGCGCCTCGGTGGCGCGCCAAACCCTTTCCGGGGCGCTCGGCAGCCTGGCCGATACCTGCGCGCAGGCGCGCGCCTCCTACCGCGAACAGGTCGAGGAAGCCAAGCGTTTAGACGCGGATGTTACTACTGCGCTGCAAGAAGCCAGCGCCAGTATCGACTCAGCTATCGCGGATGGCACCGTGCTGCGCGGCGAGGTGCTACGCCGCTGGCATGAGATGCTCGGCAGCGGGCAGTGGGCTCGCGCATTGCAATCGGGTGTGACGCGCTGGCGCGATCGGCTGAGTCTGCGGCGCCCCGCTGGCCAGAACGCGGGCGAGGAGGCCGTGGGGGAGGCCATCGAAGATTCCCTCACCGAGATGCTCCTCACCGCGGATGCCAGCCTCACCACCCGCCTTGCCACCGAATTGGAGCGCAGCGCGGCCGGAGCCGGAATCGTCCTCGCGGTCGAAGCCCGCGGCGCGGATACCGCCATCGGGAATAATGCGTCGGCGGCAGATGCCGGGCGTGATACCGCGGCTCGGAATACGGATACCGCGGCCCGGAGTACGGATACCGCGGCCCGTCCTCATGCCGCGACGCGCCGGGACGCTGCCGGGGGTCTGGTGCGCGATTGGCGCCGTTCCCTCCTGGATATGCTCGCCGAGCGCGGACGCGGCAAACAGCTCACCGCACGCATCGTCTCCCTCGGCATCAACGCGGTGGGCGTGGCGCTTATGCTCGTCGTCTTCGCCCACACCGCCGGCCTCACCGGCGGGGAAGTCGCGATCGCCGGGGGAACGGCCGTGGTAGCGCAACGCGTTTTGGAAGCTATTTTCGGCGACGACGCCGTTCGCCGCATGGCCACCACCGCCACCGAGGATCTCCTCGGGCGCGCCGACGAGTTCTTCGCGGCCACCGCCGCACCCTACCGAGAGGAAATCGCACGCTTGGGAATCAGCACGGAAGCTCTAAACGAGCTAGATGAGGCGATGCGCAGCGCGGAAGGGAGGCGAGGATGGATCTCCCCACTGGATTAAAAAACCTGGAGCAGGCCCTGGACCTGGGCGGTGCGTACCTCGACGAATCGGTGCGCACCCAGGTACGCGATGTGCTCGACCGCGCCCGCCAGCGCGGGCTGCTAGGAACCGAACGCACCGTGGTGGCCCTGGCCGGCGCCACCGGCTCGGGGAAATCCTCCCTGCTCAACGCCATCGTGGGGCAGGACGTGGCCGGGGTGGCCGCCACCCGGCCGGCCACCCGCGCACCCCTGGGGGTCTCGGGGCGCCACGCCTCCGATGTGCTCGATTGGCTCGGGGTGCGCGAACGCAAAGTTCTGCTCCAGCTAGCTCCCGATACCACCGCGAACCTAGTGCTCGTGGACCTGCCCGATATTGACTCCACGGCGGAAACCCACCGAGCTCAAGCCGAGCGTATTATCGCCCGGGCCGATGTGGTGATCTGGGTGCTCGACCCGCAAAAATACGCCGACGCCGTGGTGCACGAAGATTTCCTGGCCGCGATGGGGGAATATCATTCCTCCCTGCTCACCGTTATCAACCAGGTGGATCGCCTGGGCACGGCCGATGAACACGCCATTGTGGCCGATCTGGGGCGTATCCTCGCCGCGGAAGGGGTAAACGCGGATATTGTGGCGGCCTCCGCGCTCACCGGGCGTGGCATTAATGAGATCCGCGGGGCGCTCGTAGAAATCGCGGCGGGGAAGAGCGCCGCGGCGGAAAAGCTCGCCGCGGATGTGCGGACGGCAGGAGTCGCGCTCACGGAGAACCTCATTGACCAGGGTGGTTATCCGCGTGATCTCACCGATATTGCCGGGGTGGATGAACTCGTGACCGGCTTGGCTCGGGCCGGCGGGCTCAGTTCCGCAGCACGCGAAGCGGCAGGCCACTACCGCAGGGCAGCGCGCCGCGCTACCGCCTGGCCGCTGCTGCGCGGATGGGGCAGGCGAGCCCGCCCCGGCAGCAGGAACGCTGGCGGGAACGGACGCGGCGCGGATGCTGAGCTGAGTTCCATAGCGAGAATCACGTCTCATTCGGATGCCCGGTCATACGTGGCAGACAGCTCGGATGCGGTGGCCAGCTCCGGAGCGGTGGAAAAAACTCGGGTGGCGCTGGCGGAATTCACGGTCCAGGCCACCCGTTTCCTCCCGCGTTCCTGGCGCGGGGCGGTGCGCGATGAAAATTCCCGGCAGGCCGCGCGGCTTGCCGATAGCGTCGCCCGGATTATCGCGCGGGAAAGCCAGACGTGGCGCCGACCGCGCTGGTGGGGATTTGTCGCGGCCCTCCAATGGCTCGCTTTCGCCGCTCTGATGCTGGGCGCCCTGGGGCTCGGCGTTGGAATCATTACCGGGGCCGGGGGCGTAACCCTCCCGCTGGGGCTGCGCCGAGCAAGCCTTATCTGCTTGGTGGCCGGCGCAGGATGCGGCGTCGTCGTAAGTATGATCGCGCGGGCCGCACGCACGCGGGGAGCGCAGCACCTGGAACGGCAGGTGACCACCCGGGCGCGTGCCGCTATTGAAACGGAAGTCCGCGAAAACGTACTGGCGCCGTTCCGCGCGGAAATGGAACGCTACCGAGACTTTGCGCGCGCCGTGGCATCATTAATGCGGGTGTCTGCCTGACTCGGGCCGGCACCCGCCGCGTGTAATGCAAGAACTTGCATGCACGTGTATGATTATAATGCAAGGGGGACGCGGGTCGTCGGTTCGCGTGCCCCGGTGATGCGAAAGGATCATTGTGACCGCCGGAATTCCTTCGAGTCGCACTGCCCGCCAAGGGCTTATCGCCTCGATTCTGGATGCTCATCTCATCGGTTCCCAAAATGAACTGCGGGAGTATCTCATACGTGCCGGGGTGGATGTCACCCAGGCTACGCTCTCCCGTGATTTAGACGATTTAGGGGCCGTTAAGATCCGGGTGGACGGATCGATGGCATATCGCATCGCTGACCAGACGATGGATACGGGGGAGCGCCTGGCGCGGTGGGCTCGTGAAATACTGCTCAGCGCCGAATGCGCTCTCAACCAGATCGTGCTGCGCACCCCGCCCGGGGCCGCGCAGCTACTCGCCGCCGGGATTGACCGGGCGCGCCTGGATGGTGTGCTCGGTTGCGTTGCCGGAGATGACACCGTGCTGGTTATTGCCCGCAGCGAAGAACGCGCGGTAGAGATCAGGCAACACCTCCTCGCGATGGGGGAGAAAAAGGAGTAATAATGGCGAAGGAGCGGGTAGTTCTCGCCTATTCGGGCGGACTGGATACCTCGGTGGCGATCGGCTGGATCGGGGAGCGAACCGGAGCCGAAGTCATCACGGTCGCCGTGGATGTGGGCCAGGGCGGCGAGGATCTGGAGACCATTCGCCAGCGCGCCCTTGATTGCGGGGCCGTGGAAGCCTATATCGCCGATGCCCGCGATGAATTCGCCAGCGAGTACTGCATGCCGGCCCTCAAGGCCGGGGCGCTCTACATGGACGCTTACCCGCTTATTTCCGCTATTTCCCGCCCGGTTATCGTGAAGCACCTGGTGGCAGCGGCCCGGCAATTCGGGGCCACCACGGTGGCGCACGGATGCACCGGGAAAGGCAATGACCAGGTCCGTTTCGAAAACGGCATTACCCAATTGGGACCGGATCTGGCCTGCCTATCCCCGGTGCGCGATCTCGCGCTCACCCGCGAATTCGCTATTGATTACGCCAATAAGCACAATTTGCCCATCGAAACCACCCACCATAATCCCTTCTCCATTGATCAGAATGTGTGGGGCCGGGCCATTGAAACCGGGTACCTTGAAGACCTGTGGAATGCACCCACCAAGGATGTGTATACCTACACGGATGATCCGACCTACCCGCCGCTGCCTGATGAAGTGATCATCACTTTTGAGGGTGGTATTCCGGTCAAGATTGACGGCGAAGCCGTGACTCCGCTGCAAGCTATTGAACAGCTCAATAAGCGAGCTGGAAAGCAGGGGATTGGCCGGACTGACGTGGTTGAAGACCGCTACGTGGGTATCAAGTCCCGTGAGATTTACGAGGCACCGGGCGCCATGGCGCTGCTCACCGCCCATAAAGAGCTGGAAAATGTGACCATGGATCGCGAGCAGGCGCGCTTCAAGCGCACCGTTACGGATCGCTGGGCGGATATCGTATACGAAGGCCAGTGGTTCTCCCCGCTCAAGCGCTCCCTCGATGCCTACATCGAAGATACCCAGCGCTATGTCTCCGGAGATATTCGTATGGTTATGCATGGCGGGCGTGCCACCGTGACCGGGCGGCGTTCGGATGCCTCCCTCTACGATTTCAACCTGGCTACCTACGATGCCGGTGACTCCTTCGACCAGTCCCACGCCAAGGGCTTCATCGAACTGACCGGGCTGCCGGCCAAGCTCGCCGCCGCCCGCGACGTAAGCTTCGGGCGCGGGGTGGCGATCCCGCCGGCGCGGCTGAACTAAGCGGCTGAACTAATGTGCTCGCGCGGCTGAACTAGTTTCGGCCGTGCAGTCGAACTAGGGTCGTAGATCAGGCGCATACGCGATATAGAAAACGGGGCCGGGGTCGTTATGCACGACCTCGGCCCCGTTTATGATGTGCGGAGCTATCCCGCTGAGAAAGGAGCCCTACAGGCGCTACGAATAGAGCGCCACAAGCGCCTGCGCCGGCGGGTCCGGCTTACTTCCGCCGCTTACTTCCCTTCGCGGGCGCGCAGCATCGCCGGTGAGGCGGGCCGCCGCATGAAAATAATCGAGACGGTCAGGGCGAGCGCCACGATAACGCAGATCGTTCCCATGGAAGCCGCGTAACCGGTGAACCATGCCCCATCCCCGCGCGGGGTGCCCTCATTGACGAAAGCGAAGAGGATTGCGGTCACCATGGCATTGCCAATAGCGGTGGTAATACGCTGGCTGGTCTGCTGCACCCCGCCCGCGGTACCGCCGTGGGCGCGCGGAACGTCGATCATCGCCTGGGTCTGGTTAACCGAACCGATCACGCCAATCCCGAAACCGAAAACGCAGATAGGCAGGGAAATCCACCACGGACTCCAGCCCGCGTAGGCAACCCCGGCGGCCAGCGGAATGCTGGAAGCGAGCGAGATCAGCGCGAGTGCGAAAGCACCGGCCTGGACATGCCGCCCCCAGGCCACCGCGTAGCGCCCCGCCCACACTGAGGCATAGGCCGAAGCAATCGCATTGGGCAAGCCGAGCAACCCGGCCTGCAAGGCATTGAATCCCATACCCTGCTGGAGATACATCGCCAGCACCACGAAAACAGAGGTGGTTCCCAGGAATTGGATCGCGGTAATTGAGGTGCAGAAGCTGAAGGATTCAATGCGGAAAAGGCGCAAATTCACCATGGGGATACGCCCACGCTTGTCATAAGAATGCTCCCAGAGCACCCAGGCCAAGCCAAGGAGAGCCCCGGCGCCCAGCAGCGCCCAGCGCCAGGCGAAATGAGACATAAAGGGCAGCATGAGGCAGAGCACCGCGAGGGTCAGCAGGGTCATTCCCATCGGGTCAAGGTCGAGGCGATGCCCGCGCCGGCGGCCAACCGGTTGGCCCCGGCGTTCCATTTCCGCCCGGTAGGCGGCGTCGATCTTAGCGGCATCGTCGCCAATAGCGCGCCGTTCCTTCAGGAACGGCAGCAAGAAAATACCCAGCCCCAAACCAAGCAAGCCAAGCGGAACGTTGAGAATAAAGGACCACCGCCAGCCCACGGGGCCGAAGAGCTGCACCAGGCTACCCGAGAGCAGCGGCCCCACGGCCACCGAAGCGGAAATGGCCAGACCCATATAGGCAAAAGCTTTCGCGCGGGCGTGCCCGTCGAAATACTGCATGATCATGCCGGTGACCTGGGGAGAGAAAATCCCCGAACCGATGCCCTGGAGGGCTCGCGCGATATTGAGGATGAGGGCGTCGCTGGCAACCCCGCACAGCAGGGAGCCGAGCGTGAACACCGCCATCCCTATCATCCACAGCGAAGAACGCCCGAAAATATCGCCCATGCGGCCGGCGGGCACCAGGAGCAGCCCGAAGGCCAGGGAATAGCCGGAGAGCACCCATTGAATATCGCCGCGGCCGGCATTCAGCCCCGTTTCGATAATGGGAAGCAGATTATTGACCGAGCTGACCTGGATAAGCGACATGACCAGCGCAACGATGAGCACCACGAGGAGCTTATTGCGGTCATACGTTCGGTCCGAACCCGGAATCGTGAAATAACGCGTATTTTCCATTCCATCCTTCACAACAACGCGCACGTTTCCGGCATAGTTCTAGCCGTGAGACGAGCGCACACTAGCTCCGGTAACTCTGCGATGCTGTGGTGTACAAAGGTGAGCGGCGGGGGACCGGCAGGCCGGGCACCCCGGGCGCATGCACAAAAAGAGCCCGCACGGAGGCGAGCAAGCAGAGACAGCAGTCCCGGTACGGGTGCCAGCATAGCAGCATTCCCCGCGAACCTCAGCTGTGACGAATCTTGCGCCGCGGCCCAAGCGTGGGACAATACCCATATGGATACTTCACAAAAAACTTCAGAAGAAACGCTTCCCGCGGGCGGCACCGCCGGCGATGCTGCTCGCGAGGCTGCGGCAGCGACCCTCCGCACCCAACTTAACCACCGCACCATCCGCGATTTCGACGGCCGGCCCCTCGGCGAGGAACTCACCGCCACCCTGATTAACGCGGCCCTGCACGCCGCCACCTCGCAGGGCATGCAATACGCCACCATTATTCGGGTGCAGGATCCGGCCCGTCGCCAGGCCATTGCGGAGGTGTGCACCCAGGCTTACGTGGCGCAGGCACCCGAATTGTGGATTTTTGTGGCGGATACCCGCCGCGCCTGGCGCGTCTGCCAGGAGCGGGGCGGCGAAGGCGCGGGCGCCCGTAGTTACGACGCCTTTAACGCCGCGGTTGCGGATTGCATGATTGCGGCGCAGAACACCGTGGTGGCCGCGGAAAGCCACGGTTTGGGTACCACCTACCTCGGTTCTATTTTGAACGACGCCGAACGTATCTGCCAGGTGCTTGAGCTGCCCGAACTCACGTTCCCGGTTATCGGCCTCATTATGGGCTACCCCAATCAGGAGCGGATTCCGGAGCTCAAACCTCGCATGGATGCCGGCTTGCGCGTATTCACCGACCATTACCAGGAACCGGAATCAGCGGTGGAATCGCTGCGTGAGTACGACGCCGCCATCGCGCCCTGGGTTGATATTCGCTACGGAAAGCCGGTCGGGCCCTCCACCGAGTACGTGCCCACCCGCCTGAGCGGTTCGGTGGCGCGGCGCGGGCGACTCCTGGCCGCCATCGGGGCGCAAGGTTTTGACGTGGCACTTCCCGCGGAAAAGTAGTCCGGCGCCGGGCGGGTGCGCCACAGAACGCGGCGCAGGAGAGTGGCGAAGCTTCCCGCGGGAAAGTAGCGGCGCTTAGAATGGTGCAATGACTGAACATCTCGCCCTGTGGGGTGGGCGCTTTAGCGGCGCCAGCGCCGATGCCCTGACCGAACTTTCACGCTCGACTCATATTGATTGGCGCCTGGCGCCCTATGATCTGGCTGGCAGCCGCGCCCACGCGCGGGCGCTGGCCGGGGCGGGACTCCTGGATGAGGCTGAACTCACCGTGATGCTCGCGGCGCTGGACACCCTCGGGCAGCGGGTGGCCAGTGGGGAACTCACCCCGGCCCCCGACGACGAAGATGTGCATACCGCCCTGGAGCGCGCCCTGCTGGCCGAAGCCGGGCCGCAGCTGGGCGGCAAATTACGGGCCGGGCGCTCGCGCAATGATCAAATCGCCACCCTCATCCGCATGTACCTGCGCGACGCGGCCCGGTACCTGAGTAGCAAGCTGTTGGCGGTGGTGCGGGCGCTCGTCTCCCAGGCGGAACGCGCCGGCGATGCGGTGATGCCCGGGCGCACCCACCTCCAGCACGCCCAGCCGGTGCTGGTCGCCCATCACCTGCTCGCCCACGTCTGGCCCCTGCTGCGCGATATTGCGCGCTGGCAGGACTGGGATAAGCGGGCAGCCTATTCGCCCTACGGCGCCGGGGCTCTGGCGGGAAACACCCTGGGCCTGGACGCGCAGGCCATCGCGGCAGAGCTGGGCTTTAGCGCCCCGGAACACAATTCCATCGACGCCACCGCCGCGCGGGACCTGGTAGCCGAATTCAGCTATATTTGCGCCCAGATCGGGGTGGATCTTTCGCGCCTTTCCGAAGAAATTATTTTGTGGAATACCCGCGAATTCCGCTTCGTCACCCTTGATGATGCCTACGCGACCGGCTCCTCGATTATGCCCCAGAAAAAGAACCCGGACGTGGCCGAATTGACCCGCGGCAAAAGCGGGCGCCTCATCGGCGACCTCGCCGGACTGCTGGCCACCTTCAAGGGACTCCCGCTCGCCTACAACCGCGATCTCCAAGAGGATAAAGAGCCGGTTTTCGACGCCATCGATACCCTCGACCTCCTCCTCCCCGCGGTCGCGGGCATGGTGGAAACCATGGTGCTCAATTACGAACGCATGGGCGAACTGGCACCCCAAGGTTTCTCCCTGGCCACCGATATTGCGGAGTGGCTGGTGCGTGGCGGGGTTCCGTTCCGCGAAGCCCACGAGATTTCGGGCCGCGCGGTCGCTTTCTGCGAAAAGCGCGGCATCGAATTATGGGATATGAACGACGACGAGCTGCGCTCCATCGACACGCGGCTCACCCCGGATGTCCGGGATGTGCTCACGGTGGCCGCCTCTGTAGGGGCTCGGCGCGGGGCGGGCGGCACCGCCCCGGAGCGGGTTGCTGAGCAGCTGGCGAGTGTGCGGGAATCCATCGGGCGCGCGGAGGGCTTTGCCCGCAGCGCGACCGATGCGTCGTCGTCGTAAAAAATAGTGGCAAGAAGAAACCGGGCGTGATAACGTCCGGACGTGACGTTACGGAAAGGCCCGTGGCGCGCGAAGCATAACGGAAGGACACGAGACGTGAAGGACGTTCTTGAGGAACTGGAATGGCGCGGGCTGATTGCCCAGCATACGGATATTGACGCGCTGCGGAGCGCGCTGAACTCCGGTCCGGTCACCTTCTATTGCGGTTTTGATCCGACGGCGGCTTCGCTGCACCACGGCCACCTTGTCGCCGTAAAGCTCATGCGGCACCTCCAACTGGCCGGGCACCATCCGCTGGTGCTGGTGGGCGGGGCGACCGGGCTCATTGGGGACCCGCGCCCCTCGACTGAACGCACGCTCAATTCGCGAGATACCGTGGCCGGATGGGTGGAATCTCTGGCCGGGCAGCTGCGCGGCCTGCTGGATTTCGAAGGTGATAATCCGGCGCGGCTCGTCAATAACCTGGATTGGACCGGGCAGCTTTCTGCGATTGATTTCCTGCGTGACCTGGGTAAACATTTCCGGCTCGGGACGATGCTTTCCAAGGACATCGTGGCGCGGCGCCTGGAATCCGATGAAGGCATTTCCTACGCCGAATTTTCCTACCAGGTGCTCCAAGCCAATGATTACCTGGAGCTGTTCACCCGCTACGGTTGCACCCTGGAAGTGGGCGGGAATGACCAGTGGGGCAATCTTGTGGGCGGCATGGACCTCATCCGCAAGGTGACGGGGGAGTCGGTGCACGTGCTCACGAATCCGCTCATTACTAAATCTGATGGCACGAAGTTCGGGAAATCCGAAGGCGGGGCCGTATGGCTCAACCCGGAGATGCTCAGCCCCTATAAGTTCTTCCAGTTCTGGCTCAATACCGCTGACGAAGACGTGGTGTATATGCTCAAGGTCTTCACTTTCCGCAGCCGGGAAGAAATCGAAGAATTGGCGGTGGCGGTTGCTGAACGGCCCCAGGAACGGCGTGCGCAGCGCGTGCTGGCGCAGGATGTCACGACCTGGGTACACGGCGCCGACGTGGCCGAACGGGTGGACAATGCCTCGCGGGCCCTCTTCGGTGGCGACGGCTTGGCCGCTCTGGATGCGGATACCTTGCGTGATGCGGTGGCTGAACTGCCGCAGGCAAGCGCGAGCCTGGGAACTCCCATTCCGGAACTCTTCGTGGCCACGGGCCAGGAGCGCGGCCTGGGCGCGGCGCGGCGCACCGCGAAATCCGGTGGCCTGAATATCAATAACCGCAAGGTCGGAGAAGCGGACGTGCTCAGCAGCGAGGATGTTTTGCCCGGCGGTGTTGTGGTGCTCCGCAAGGGTAAGAAGAACCTCGCGGTTATTCGCGTGGGGCAGTAGAGGGCTTAGTCAAGAACGGAGAACGGCTCTCGCGTGCGAAGCGCGCCCAGCAGGCGCATGCGGTACACGTTGAGGGCCTGGCGGCGGGTATCTTCCCCCATGAACACCACGCATTCCATATTGAAAAGCGCGGCAGCGGTGGCGGTG
>NZ_JBOZDP010000028.1:0-14294 GCF_051265835.1 Actinotignum inguinis
ACCTCAATAAGGCCGACTTTTCGTTGCTATGGCGGGGCAAACCCCGGATATAAGACCCACCATTTGTCTATTAACCCTGGCGCCCGATTTCCGTACCCGCATGTTCGCGCCGCCGGCCCGGGGAGGTTACCACTCTGGTTGATCCTATCTGCTCGGCTAAGGCGTAGCGGTCTAGCGGCGGCGTCGTGCTTATTCTTTCTGCTACGGCCGCTGCAACGAAAAGAGGCGATGCACAGGTGTCGGTGCCCGACTCGCGTTAATCAGTAGGTTCATTTCTATCTGATTTCCATCTTGCGGCCGCGAGTTTTCACTTGTTAGTGTATGACTAACGTCCCATATTTATGGTGGCGTTATGGTATGGCAAGTTCAACGGTGTACTTGAAGGAGATATCATGGAAAAATTCCACGGAATATCGACCTATTAGAAGAAGTAAAACTAAGCGTGCACTCATTGCCGGCGTGATTGCTGCCGCTGGAGTGCTATCACTGCCGAGCACCGGCGCTCAAGCATTGGGTGGAAACTGCGAGGCATGGCTTGAAAATGGAGTGGGCTATACTCTCGGCGCGGGCCAGTGCTATTCACTCAATAGCGACACCAAAGCTCGTGTAACCCTCGATATTGCTCTCCATCCGGATTTCCATTCGAAATGGTTTACCGCTACTAACACCGTTTACCGGACTATCGGATGGTCGGCCACGATGCAAGGGTGGCCCCGCGACGCCCGTATTGATTACGCAGGTCGATAATATTTAGTAGATGATCCCGGTGGGTGAACGCGTTGTTGCCCACCGGGATATTCTTCCTACCAATCGGTGAGGGAATATGGGAATTCGCATTGAGGATTTGAGTTTTTCCTACGCTTCTCGGAACGAGACCCGGGTTATTTTCCAGAACGCATCCGTGGTTTTTGAGAAAGGCTTATTTTATAGCCTTATGGGGCCGTCCGGCTCTGGGAAAACAACATTATTTCGCTTACTCTCTAAGCAGCTGGTTCCTGGAGCAGGAACGATAAGCATCGGGGAACGAAACCTGGAAAACATTGATATTCCTGAACTGCGCTCACGATTGATTGGACAAATTTTCCAAGATTATCTGCTGGTGCCATTCCTAAGCCCGACCGAGAATATCTTATTGGCAAGAGAAATAGCTGCCGGGAAAGCTACTCCTGCAGATCGCACACACGCACAAGAACTTCTTGCCCGGATTGGATTGGAAACCTCCCAAAACCGCCGGGTAGCACGCTTTCCGGGGGCGAACAACAACGGGTCGCCATCGCGCGTGCTGTTAGTGGGCAGCCGCTACTTCTTCTTGCCGATGAACCCACCGGCGCACTCGATGCTGATAACACTGCGAGTATAGCTACGTTACTCTCCGATCTTGCGCACTCGGAAGGCTTAACGGTCATAGCGGGTACTCACGACGAGGCTTTCGCCCGGCACACCGATCACGTGGTGCGCATTCGGGACCATCGGCTTGTCGTAGAGAGGTGACCATGGGAAAGCAACGCGTTCGCCTCGTCTGGAAAATGCTCGTTGATCAACCGCGGCGCGCTTTGTATACCCTTATTGTGGCGATTCTTCTTACGATGATTGCAGCAAGTCTGGGTGCATTCTTTAATGCGCATAATCAGGTTCAGATCCGCGAAGCGCAGGCATCATTTGGTTCGTATGCGCAGCGAGTTTCCGGAAACGAAAATGTCAAAGAATATCTGAGAGATCTCGAAAGCAACGGAAAAGCCGTTGCTGTTATCCACTCCCGCGCAAATATCTTGGCCCGGCAGGGCCAAACTGATGATGCTGCAACAACGGCCGATGTTACCTACCTGAGCGGTCAGGGGGATATGGGCATGTTAATCGCGGGAAACCACCCGGCTTCTGCGGGCGAGATTGCGGTGAGTAGCGAGGTTGCCCGTCTTCTCGACGTAGAGCCAGGCGGAGATATCGCCCTCGCGGATCTTGAAGGAGAGGGGAAAAATTCTCCTGCAACATTTCGCGTGGTTGGGATAATCGAAAATCCGGCTTCTATTCGCGACCGCACCGCCATAGCGGTCACTGATAGCACGGAGATTTTGGGAAGAGCGGATTCGTGGCTGACGGATGATCCGCTCATGCCGCTTGCGAACGAACTCGGACAAGGTCAGGCGCAGGTGGCAACGCCTGATAGGGTAGCGCATCGCGCTTCTGAGAACGCGATAGCCTACCAGGTCATCCCTGCTTATGTCGCGTGGTTCGTCGGGGGATTTGTTGTATGCGCTGTTATTTTTGCAGTTTTTGCAGCTGATAGGCAGCGGCGTCGTTCTGTCCATAACGTTCTTCGGTCGCTTGGCGAATCCCCGTTCAATGCGGCCTTCCATGCATCATTATCGACCGGGCTCACCATGGTGATCGGTGGAATGATCGGGTGGATATTAACCCAACTGATTGTTGCTGGTAGCGCGGAACGGGTTGGCATTTTTTATGAAGAAAGGTGGACCGGACCATTCACCGCAGATGTCGCACGAGGGTCCGTTGTTTTATTGCTGCTCTTTGCTCTTGCCACGTTCGTGAGTGCGGCCGCAACCCTATTTGCTCATAGGTGGCAGCAGCGTGACCACTACGAAGAACTCTCCTACCGAAAGCTCGGGATCTTAGGGGTGGGTGGACTGGTGGTAACCGTGGTTTTCATCGCCTGCCGGCAGCTTTATATTCTGCCCTGGGGGCATCAGCTTGCGTTGGTATCGGGAGCATTATCCATTCCGGCATTGGGCTATTACCTTGCGCTCGCTTTCCAGCGGCGCACGATTTTCGCGAAGCTCAGTGCGCGCTTGCATAAGGTTGCGCTGGTTGCTCTCGGATTAGTTTTTGTTACGAGTTACTCGGCCGCGCTTTTCAGTAGCGCCGTCGCCCTCCAAAATAACTGGATTACGCGCGAGATTGCCGGTGAAGATAGTTATCTGCAAGTAGCCTATGCCTCGAAAGCCTCGGTGGTGAGCCTAAAGTCGCGTTTCCCGGAGATCGCGTCCCAGACAAGCATTTTTGGTGAACCTGAAAATGGGGAACGAATGTACCGTTTGGTGACCTTGGACGGTGCGGATTGCCTCGATATTGGTGAGCGCTTGGATAAATGTAACCGGATCGATATGGACGGTGTTTTCCTCGCTTCCGGAAATATGAAAGACCGCGAATTTGTCAATCACGCGCCGGCGCATATGGTCAGCCCGGACGGAAAAGTGGTTGTCGTCGAATTCAGTGCATCTGACCCAACGGTCACCAATATGTGGGTTGTGGATAACGTTATTCCAGACGAGAAGCTGAGTAACAACGTTTTCCGCGGGCTTATTTTGGCGCCCGATGATCCGGTAGTCGGTCAAATGGGACTCACGGATCCCAGCCTTTTCCGCATCACGATTTTTGGCTTTGGTGAGCTATCTGATGACATTCGGGACGGTGTCCGTTCAACGATTTTGACCCAGGCGCCTTTCGCTTTTGTTACCGATCCGGATGCGCCGGAGGACAGGCAGCTGCGAGCAGAGGCGATAACCCGGGTTCTTGTAGCACTCCTTACAGCGGGAATCGTGCTTTGCAGTATGACGATTGCTATTGTCTCTGATCAAGCAATTGAGCGGCGTTTGATTGACTTGGGCGGAGGCGGTATCCGTGCCCGAGTCAGGCTTATCGCTCCGCTATTGGGATCCTATGTTGTGACGGTGGCGGCAGCTGGGGTCATGGGCAGGCTGGTGGTTATGGATCGATTGCCATTCACTCCTGCTATTGTGCACCACGATTATGGCTTGCTGTGGATAGTTGTATTGGTCAGTATCCTCTTCGCGCTGCCCGCGCTGCATTGGGCTGTGCGGAAGCCTGATCCGGTACGGAAGGGGTAGCCCGGCGGCGTAGCGCTCGTTGCGCGAGACGTGTGGTCTCGTGCGCATTCGTGGATGCCCGCGCCGCCGGGCCGGGGAGTTACCGCTCGGAGCTGAGCCTATCTGCGCGGCTGAGGGCGTAGCGGGCTAGCGCCGTCGTCGTTCCAACCCAGAGAAGCGCGTACACGATATCCGCAGCCGCCGGTGCGCGCATCCACTGCACGTGATACGTGAGCGGGTTGCAGCGCGCGATGAGCTGGAGGTACGTGGGCGCGGAGCTGAGCTCGTAGAACAGCGGGGCGGAGAGGACCACCGGCAGCGTGGTGAAGGTGGCGAGCATATCGCGTGCCGCGTAGCTATTCACCAGGGCGCCTACCGCCGCGCCGAGGCTCACCCAGCCCCACACAACGAGGAGTGCGATGAACGTTCCCGAAAGGAGCGCGGTGCCGTTTACGCTGGTTCCGCCCGCAAACGAGAGGCCCAGGTAGGCGAGGGAGACCGCGGCGACTTGCACGAGGAACACCAGGGAAATCACCGCGAAAATCGACGCAAGGTAGGTCCACACTTTCCCGCCCTGCATCATGAAAATCGCGTAGACGCCCCACTTTCTGTCATTGGCGACGTCGGAAGAGGCGTAGCCGAAAGCGCGGAACGTGAGCAGGCAGACTATGCCCGTGAAGGCGTAGCTGAGGTAGCTCCCGCTGTGCGCGGTGCCGAGCATTCCGGAAATGCCGACAACTAGAAAAACGAAATAGGCCAACGGCTCGACGATGCGACCGAGGTAGACGCCGCGCCAATTCCACAGGGAAGCAATATGGTACTTAGTGAGAATAAGTGATTTTTTCATGGGAGCGGGGTTCCTTCTTCGTATGCTTTGAGGGCTGCCCAGAGGTCGGTGCTGCCGGGGCGGTACGCCATGAACCTCGCGGCCGGCATATCGGCAATAATGCGACCGCCGCGCAGAGCGATAACGCGGGTGCAGTACTCGGAAAACTTCGAGGTTTCGTGCGTGCTGACCAGCACGGTTCGCCCTTCCTCCACCCGGGAGCGCAGGTAGCCGAACACGGTGTCGATGCCGGCGGGATCCAGGCCGGTGGTTGGCTCGTCCAGAATCATGAGACTGGGGTGGCCGATAATCGCGCGGGCGATTTGGGTGCGACGCAATTCCCCACCGGAGAGAGTCTCCGCGGTGCGGTCAAGGAGCTGCGAGAGGCCCAGAACCTCCGCAACGCCCTCAATATCGGCGCGGCGATGCCAGCGGCCCACTCGCAGATCGAGACCCAAAAGAATATTCTGGGTGACCGTGAGGGACCAGTCGATAATTTCGCGCTGCGGGCACCAGCCGATAGCGCTTTCAGCCACCGAATTGGTGACCGTGCCTCGGGTGGGCTTGATGAGCCCACCAAGAATATCGAAGAGCGTGGATTTTCCCGCTCCGTTATGGCCGATAACGGCAACCAGCTCGCCCGGGTGCAGGGCAAGATTCACGCCGGTCAGGGCCGGTGTTGATTTCTTTGGGTAGATTTTTTCTACCCCGATAGCTTCAAGGATAGGGGTATCCATGAACGCTTACCTCCAAAATATGCAAAGACTGCCATAGGGAATGTGCATACCGGAGAGGCCGAGTCCGCAGAGCGCACGGCACCGGGAGCAAGTGGCGCCGAGCGTGACAATAGCGGTGCTCGATAATGAGGCGCTGGGATACCAGGAATACCGGGGATATGAGGAGTACCCGGGTGTCGGTAATGCCCGAAAAATCGCGCACGCTAGGAATAAAGGTGCCCAAACGGAGCGTCTCGGTTAGTTACCGAGACGCCGTGTGTTACTGGAGCGCGGCCTCGCCGGAAGGGGAAGGCTTAGCGTCGGGCACGTACCACGGATACTCCGTTTTCTATCAGTTGTTTATGATGCTTTCGTTAAGTGTAGCTTGCTTAGCCCACTGAGGTGCTTTGGCCTGGATTCTAAATCGGAGTGCAACATCTTTTACGATTGCTGGTGTCCAGCCGAACCTGTTAGCCCCGCGGAACCCGTTAACCCGCCGCGTCTACCAGAGCCTTTTCCAGCTCAATCGTATTGGTGATTGCGGTGAGCGGCTGGTAGCCGGTGCTCGCGGTGCCGTTGATAATAATCGCGGGGGTGCCGCGCAGGCCGAGGGTTTCCAGCCCCAAGGATTCCTGGGCGGCAATGAAGCTGGTGGTTTCCGCGCTGTCACGCGCAGCCCGGAAAGCTTCCACGTCCAAGCCCAGCTGGGTGGCGTAAGCATCAAGGTTTTCATCGGAGAACATCGACGGTGCTTTGTCAGGGTCGTGACCCGCGGCAGCTGCGCCGTCGAAAAGAAGAGAAGAATACTCCCAGAACTTGCCTTGCAATCCGGCCGCGTGCGCGGCGGCGGCTGCGCGGTCACTGGACACGGTGTCCTTGAAGAACGGGACCTGCACGTACGCGAGGTAAATATCGCCCTTCTTGGCCAGCTCCAGGAGCTGCGGCACGGATTCGGCGTGGAGTTTATTGCAGAAACTGCAGGCGTAATCGGAGTAGATCGTCACGTGCACGGGGGCCTTCGGGTCCCCGGCGGTTTGCCCGGAGGCAGTTTCTAGCTGCGGCAGGGCCTGGAGCTGGGTGCGAATCTCATCGGGCTGGGTGGGAATGTAATCCTGCCCGGCCACCCAACCGCGGTCCGTGGCGAGCTGGGTGTAGCGCGTCTCGATGGGGCCGGGCGTGGTGTTCAGCCCGCCCTGCCCCGGAGCGTCTTGCCCTGCGCCGGGTTTGGCCGGCGCGGTGGCGGTTGCGGTGGGATGCGGCGCGGCGCTGCCCCCGAAACGCCCGTTGGACGAACCGAGGGTAAGCAGCACCGCGAAAACCACCAGGGCAATAATCGCCAGCACGGTGATCATCACCCAGAATCCGCGGCTGCTGGGATGCTGTTCTTCTTCCCCAGCAGGCGCGGGAGGTGTGGAAGGCGGCCACGCCGGGGCGGCGCCGGTACCAGCGCCCGTGCCAGAAGCTGAGCCGGCTCCAGAAACCGGGCCAGTACCAGCGCCCGCGGCTGCGCCGACGCTCGGATCCGGGCCCACGCCCGCACCCGAACCCGCCGCCCCGGGCGTACCGTACTGACCCTGGAACCCAGATTGGCCGCGATCCACGGAGTCAGGAGTTCCCTGGCTCATTATTCCTCCACCCAGCGCTCAATCGTGCGCACGAAATGTTCCGCATCTTCATCAGCGAAGATATCAAAGACCACCAGATTCACATTCGAGCGAGGATTCTGGTGCAGCCACTGCGCCACGGTATCCAGCGCAATCCGCGTGGCTTCCGCGAAGGGGAAATGCGAATGGCCGGTGGCCAGCGAGCAGAAGGACACCGAAGTAATATCGCCCTTCTCCGAAGCCAGGTCGAGGCAGCGGGTGTAGCAGTTGGCCAGCGCCGCGCGATCCGCATCCGTGACCTCACCTTCCACCGTGGGCGGCAGGGTGTGGAGCACGTAGCGCGCCGGCAGGCGATACCCGCGGGTGAGCGCCGCTTCGCCCGGTTCCAGTTCGCGATCCGACATCGAGTACAGCGTGGCGCAGTCATTGCGCAGCCACGGGCCGGCCTGGCCGTGAATGGCCTGGTCAATGGAGGGCTTATTGTAATCGCGGTAGCCCAGCAGATTGGGGCGCGCCCCGTTGACCACCGCGTCCACCACGAGTTCCCGCGCGTCCCCGCGCCAGATCACGGTCTTATCGCGGGCCGGGTATTCCGATTCCGGCATCATGTCAGAAATACGAGCCAGGTGGCGCGCCTCGGTGCGCCCCAGGTAGCCGGACAGCCGGTACAGCAGCACGTCGATCGCGCGCGAGACGTCCTCGCTGACGTCTTCGGGATCGCGCTGGATGAGGCGGTGGTTGAGTTCGGTGAAGAGCTCCCGGTCGGTCATTTTCGCCAGGTTGCCTTCCAGGCCGCCGAAGGCAATCTCAAAGAGCTCCCGGTCGGTGCGCTTCGAGGCGGCGGGCGCGGGCCACTCGTCGTCGAGCTTCAGGGCGTCGCGATATTCAGCTAGGTTGAGCATTATTCTCCTTATTCTGGGTCCGAACAGGGTTCCCTAGTACAAGGGTACCGGGCAGAAACGGTTTTCGTGCGCGTATGCACAGGGCCCGTGCCCGTACGTGCCCACGCCCGCCCCTGTGGATAACTTCGCGGTATCCCCGGTAATGCGTGGCTGCGCCGCCCGGCACGCTAACCTAAACCTATGACAACCTGGTTAACAACCGCTGAATTGGCCGAACGTTGCGGCACGGATACGTTCACGACCCTCGCCGCACTCGAACTTTTAGGTTTGGCCGACGGCGCCGCGCCTTCGCCGCTCGCTTCCCGCCACGGTTTAGCTGACGTGGGGCGCGAAAGCGGGGCGCTGTGGCACACGGATTCCGAGCGCCTGCTGCGCGCGGTTGTGGATACCGATGCGAGCGGCACCGGCACCGCGGAGCCTGTGGATAACGACGTGCAGGGTGTGTTACCGCTCGCGGGCGTGGATGAAGATGATTTTGAGGGGTACGACGACGCCGCAGCCACTCCCGCTCCGGCCCAGCCGGCCGAGGGTGGTAGCCCGGTCGGCAGCCCGCGCCCGGGTTTTGCCGCGGTGCTTGCCACCGATGGGGCGTGCTCGGGTAATCCAGGGCCGGGCGGCTGGGCCTGGGTGGAGCAGCTCAGCGGGGTACGGAATAGCGGGGGCGCGGCCCGCACCACGAATAACATTATGGAGCTGACGGCGCTTATCGAGGGTTTGGAATATGTGGCGGCCCAGCATGGCACCCAGGCACCGCTGCTTATTCGCGCTGATTCGCAATACGTCATTAATGTGATGACGAAATGGGCGCGCGGCTGGCGCGCGAAGGGCTGGAAGAAGGCGGACGGGAAGCCGGTGAAGAACCGCGATCTCGTCGAGCGCCTCCTTAATCTTTACGAGGCCCGCACTGGCCGCACCGAAGTGGAGTGGATCAAGGGCCACGCCGGCGACGCCGCCAATGAGCTGGTCGATTCCCTCGCCGTCGCCCGCTCCCGCGAATTCTCCCGCCGCGGCTGACCGCGCGTATTTCCGTTCGGAATCCGGGCTTGCGTTTTCTTAATGATCTGGTAGAGTTATTTCACCAAGACCGGTACCGCTGCTCCCCGGAGCAGTCCAGGGCCGGTCCTCATTTTCTTCACCGAGCATGGAAGCACAGGAGCGAAGGGTTAATAGACAAAAAGTGGGTCTAATGACGGCGTGTCGTTGGCTTGGATCCGGTTCGGATCCGTACGAACTGGGTACGCAGACAAAGTGCGAGGGAGAGTACCGTTTGCATCCTGTGGCATCTCCTCGGCGCTCAGCACCCGGCCGGCGGGTACGGGGTGTTTTTCTGGGCTGTACTGCGGATGTCGTACATGCGAAGTACAGCTCGAGCAACACATGCCCCCTCGCCAGGTGCTGGTGTGACTGCTGAGGTTCGTGAGATTCTCGCTCCCTTACACCCTCTCCATCACGCCCACTAACGTGGCGGGGTCCGCGCTGGCCGGCGGCTGCGCCGTCGTACCTCACGCCCGCCCGCGCTCGCCAAACGCCCGCACCCACCAACCGCCCACACGCCCCCGCGCAACAACCCCCGCATCTCCAGTAGAATCCCTCCATGACTATCGGCCCGATTGCGAAGAAGATCCCTACCGAACGTACTTTCCACGGCGACACGTACGTCGATAACTACGAGTGGCTGCGCGATAAATCCGATCCGGATGTCCGCGCGCTCCTCGACGCTGAAAACGCCTATTTCCGGGAGCAAACCGCGGGGCTGAGCGATCTGCGCGATAATCTCGTGGCCGAATTCAAGGCGCGCACCAAGGAAGCCGACCGCGCCCTGCCCTACCGCGTGGGGGACTGGTGGTATTACCGGCGCACTTTCCAGGATCGGCAGTACCCGGCGATGTTCCGCACTCCCGCGCGCGGCGCCGCTCGCCCGGACCTCAACACCTCTTTCCCGGAATTCCCGGTCTGGGACGGCAACGAGCTCGCCCTCGGGGAAGAATTCTTCCTCTGCGGCGGCTTCATGCCCTCCCCGGACGGCAAGCTCGGCGCGATGAGCGTGGATTTCACCGGCGATGAGCATTTCACCCTGCGCATTTTCGATATTGAAACCGGCCAGATCGTGGACGATTCAGTGCGCGATATCGGCTACGGCCTGGCCTGGATGGCCGATTCCAGCGCGGTTGCCTATTCGCGCGTGGACGATTCGTGGCGCCAGTGGCAGGTCAATCTTCACCGCATCGGCGATTTCAACGACACGATCCTCTTCCAGGAAAACGACGAGCGTTTTTCCGTCGATCACGAACAATCCCGCAACGGCAAGTGGATTATTATCCGCTCCGCCTCGGTGACCTCCTCGGATGTGCGTTTTATTTCCACGGAGAATATCGAGCAGCGCGTCAAGATCCTCGACCGCCGCGAGGGCCTGGAATACACCGCCGAACCCGCGGGCGACCAGGTCCTCATCGTCCACAACGCCAACCGCCCCGATTTCGAGGTCGCTTCCGCGCCGCTGCGCACCTCCACCCCGGAAGAATGGGATCCGATTTTCGTGCCCGAAGAGGGCGAGCGCGTCGATTACGTGGAGGCCTACGCCGGCCACGCCGTCATCTCGATGCGCTCCGAAGGTCAAACGCAGCTGCGGGTCATGCGCCGGGAACGTCCACTTTCTGCCGCCAGCGCTATCGGTTCGACGCCGCCCGTAGCGGTCACCTCCGATTCAGGAACCGTTTCCGGGAACGACGACGCCGCCACCGTGGCGCCCGCCCAACCGGCCGCGGACATGCCGGCCGAGCCCGCGCCAGCCGCGCCGGCCGCCAAGCACGGCTGGTCCGCCCCGGTGGCCATCCCCACCGGCGAGGGCAGCTTCGTGGAAACCTACCCGGAGGGCAATTGGTTCACCTCCCGGGTGGTCTTCACCGAGCAGTCCATCCTGGAGCCGCCCACCCAAAAGGCATTCGACCCGCTCACCGGCGATATTGAGGTCCTGCGCACCCTCGACATCCCGGGCTACGACCCCTCGCTCTACACCCAGGACGCGGTGTGGGTAACCGCCCGCGATGGCGTGGAAATCCCGCTCACGGTGGTGCGCCGCGCCGATATCCACCCGGACGGCACCAACCCCGGCTACCTCTACGGTTACGGCAGTTACGAAGTGTCCAACGAGCCCTATTTCTCGATTTACCGCCTGAGTTTGCTGGACCGCGGCGTCGTTATCGGGTGGTCGCATATTCGCGGCGGCGGTGAACTGGGGCGCCGGTGGTACGACGACGGAAAACTCCTCCGCAAGAAAAACACATTTAACGATTTCGTGGATTCGGCACGGTGGCTTATTGACTCCGGCTGGGTGGCACCTGACCGGCTCGTGGCCGAAGGCGGGAGCGCCGGCGGCCTGCTCATCGGCGCGGCGATCAACCAGGCCCCCGAGCTGTTCCGGGCCGTGCATGCCGCGGTACCCTTCGTGGACGCGCTGACCACGATCCTCAAACCGGAGCTCCCGCTCACGGTAGGCGAATGGGAAGAATGGGGCAACCCGGTGGCTTCCCCCGAGGTGTACACCTATATGAAGGAGTACAGCCCGGTGGAGAATGTGCGCGAAGGGGTGGAATACCCGGCGGTGCTGGCCACCACGTCCCTCAACGATATTCGGGTACTGTACGTGGAGCCCACCAAGTGGGTACAGGTGCTGCGCGAAAAAACGAAGCCCAACCCGGAGCGCCCCATCCTGGAGCGCATCGAGATGGTAGCCGGGCACGCCGGGAAAACCGGGCGCTACGACGCCTGGCGCGAGCGCGCCGAGGAAGTGGCGTGGATGCTAGACCAGGTGGGCGCCACCGAGGTGTACTAAGCGCCACCGCCGCGCGGCTGCCGCATAACGCGAGTGGCTCGCGCGCGTACGGCCCGGTCAGTTCCGGCAATGGCCGGGCCACGCCGCCGTACAACGCGCGCCGCGCCGGCTAGCTAATCCCGGCTTCCGCCAGCGCCGCGGACCACGAACCGAAGCGCTGGCGGATGGCGGCCCCGGAGGGGTAGGTTCCCTGGTTGCCCGAATCGGCCAGCCATTCCACGTACCCGTTGTAGCTGACGGTTTTGCCGTTCCGCCGCGCCGCGATCGCGTGGCTGCGCAGCGCATCCACGTAGTCCTCCCGGTCAAATTTCAAGGCCCCGCGCTTGCGCCCGTTGCTGACCGCCAAGCCAACCGCCTGGAGTGCCTCGTTCCAATACCCGGAGAAACTCTTAATAACGGTTTGCGAGGTGGGCGGCCAGGTCAGTTTCCCGCGCCCGGATTCCGCTCCCGCCAGTTCCGTGACGGCCAGGCGTTCGGCGTCGTACTGCTTCGCCGTGAGAGTGAGGTGCGGGTCGGCCGCAATCGCGCCCTGGGCCCGGGCAATGCAGGCGAGCACCTCGTCCACGTCCAACTCAGAATTTTCGAGCGCTGTGCGCACATCCGCAACCATGTCCGGGTCAAGTGAGGTGGCGGGCGCCGCGGCGTCGTCGCCCTCAGGGGTGTGGACACGGCCGAAAATGTAGAGCATTGCGGCTTCGAGCGCGAGGTGGGAAAAACGCGGCGTGAGGCGGCGGGCGCGCGAGCCACCCGCGGTGGTGCCGAGCCACGGCGTGATTTCCGCGAGGCGCGCGAGCGTGGCCGTGACCGCGCGGGCGGAGAGGTCGGCGGCTTCGTCGATGCCGATGTGGTAGTCGATCCCGGCCTGCGGGCCGCACAAATCGGAGGCGGAACGGATCGTGAGGAAGGGGATTCCCGCGAGCGCGGCGGTGTGCGCGGCGGCGGTTGATTCCATATCGGTGAGGAGGGCGTCGGGGAAGCGGGTGCGGGTGTCTTCCACGTTCGCGGCCGTGACGAAGGCATCGGAGGAGAGGACTTCGCCGCGGCGGATGTTCTCGGGGACGGCGGCGAGCAGGGTGGCGTCGCCTTCGAAGAATTCGGGGGCGCCGGGGACCTGCCCGGGTGCGTATCCGAAGACGGTTGCGTCCGCGCGGCCGTAGCGGTAGCGGGTTCCGGCGACGACGTCGCCCACCCGGATATCAGCAGCCAGGCCACCGGCGGACCCGGCCGAGATGATGACTTCGGGGCGGTAGCGGAAGAGCGCCCAGCCGAGCGCGCAGGCGGTGGCGACCAGGCCCACGCCGGTGCGCATGCAGAGAATCGGGCCGAGGGCGGTGGGCACGTTCACACCGGATGCCCCGCGCAGTTCGGTGGGGAAGATGGGCTGGAGGGATTCGGCGGTGGCCGGGGTGGTGGCGTAGAAAGGTTCGGCGCGCAGGGCGGCGAGGACCGGCACGATTTCTTCGTCTTGAGCTGCGATAATGAGGGCGCGTGCCCGGGTCTTGCCGGGGGCGAGGGAGCGGGTGCGGGTAGGGGTCACTTGGCCATCACCTGTTCCCAGGTCTCGCGCCCGGCGAGCATGGCGGCTACCGCTTCCTGGGCGGCTTTGAGGTTGTGGTTGGCGCCCCAGCCGCACTGGACTTCGTTCGCGGCCGGGACTTCGGTGGCGGCCAGGATATCGCGGAAGGTTTGTTCCACCAGGTCGCAGGTGGCGGGTACGTTCGGTTCGGCGGCCAGCAGCAGGTAGAAGCCGGTTTGGCAGCCCATCGGGGAGAAATCGACTACGGCATCGCTGTGATTGCGCGAGTATTCGGCGAAGGAATGCTCGATGGAGTGGATGACCGGCATGGTCAGGTGTTCTTTATTGGGCTGGCAGAAGCGGATGTCGTATTTGGTGAGGACGTCCCCGTGCGGCAGGTGTTTGATATCGGCAACCCGCACGTAAGGTGCGGAAACTTTCCGGTGGTCGAGGTTGAAGGACTCGACGTTCATATGCGGCACGGCTCTTCCCTTCTTTGGAACGCGATATGTGTGGGCCGGGGTGCGGGCCCGGTTGTGCTGGGCCCGCGCGGGCCTGGCAAGGCTTCGCTGGGCCTGGCGAGGCTTCGCCGGGCTCTGCTGGCCTGGCCGGGTCCGCCCGGCGTATTACAAACAACGGCTATTGTATCTAGCTTTAACAAGTGCGGTGAAGCGGTCTCAGATTCCCAGGAAAATTCCAGCCTTGGTGCATGGTATTTTAGGGAACCTCGGGTTATATAGAACATGTCAGCGGAAAGCAACGGGAGGCGTGGACCCGTTCCGCTGCCGGGAGACTGGTTATCTCCCGGGGACAGGCTCAGTCGCAGCCAAGATGAACCCGGATGGTTCCCATTTCATCCGCTGTTCTAGCGCGAGAGTCTTCAGAAGGCCGGGGGAGCGTGGACCCCCGGCCTTCGCCATGTCTGCCGCGGCGCGGTCAAGTCCGGAAGGATAACGCGAACGCGGGCGCTGGCCGGATCGGGTTAATAGACAAAAAGTGGGTCTAATGACGGCGTGTCGTTAGCTCCCGATCCGGCCTTTACGGATGTTCAGACCG
>NZ_JBOZDP010000029.1:0-14219 GCF_051265835.1 Actinotignum inguinis
TTGCAGGCTTCATCGTTCGACTTGCATGTGTTAAGCACGCCGCCAGCGTTCGTCCTGAGCCAGGATCAAACTCTCCATATAAAAACCAGAGAGCCAACATCTAGCTCGAAAAAATAAAAAACAAGAACAATGACACCAAAAAGAAAAGCGTTATCAACACCAAGTGCTATAAACACCCAACCGATTGGTTACTACTGTCCTTGCACACACCCACACAACCACCAAGAAACCAACAACCGGTCAACCTGGTTAGGTCGTGTGAACAAAAAATTCACGTAAAAAATATATTAGTCAGACACGCTATTAAGCATCCAAACACCATATCCACACCCCACACCAGCCACCGGGATAAACACAGTAACCAGTACGGAGAGAATCATTCACGCTCAAGAAGAGCAACCCCGTTAGCCTACCACCACCCGGCCCGGTAATCAAACGGAACCTTCATGGCCTTGGCCACTCACAGGGTTTTGTTTGCCGCTTCGTGCCCTTACCGGGCTCTCGGCGACGGATAACAAGCTTACAAGCCCACCCCGCTAGACGCAAATCAAACCAAAGAGACACCCACCACACCAGGCAAAACGCCCAGAAAACCGCGAAAAAGCACGCCCTAATAGCCCAGCCAGGAACTCACCGGCCGCACCTATAACGTCGCCAGGACACCTCTAAACCACCACAGCACATACCTACAGACCCCTCAAGCACCGCCCAGCCGAACTCCGAGGCGCGGCAATGAGGCGCGCGGGCGAGAAGCTGCGGCGTCGTCGATAATAGAGAAGTGAGTGCACGAAAAGTTCCGGCCGCTGCCGGTACCCCTCAGCAAAGCGACCCGAAGCGCCCGTCCCCCGAACCCACTACAGACCATCCGCACGGAGGAACCACGCTTCGGCCCGGCACGCAGCTCGGCTTGCTCGTCACCCTGGTCATTGCCGTCCTGTCCTATCAGCTCAACACCACGATGGTGACTCCCGCGCTCCCCGATATCGGGCGCAGTTTTGCGGTGAGCGAGGGGACGCTCGCGCTGGTGTCGAGCCTCTTCTTCCTGGCCGGTGCGGTCGCCGGAATTCTTCTGACCCGGTGGAGTGATTTCCTCGGGCGCACGCGAATGTTGCTGGCGGTCCTCGTGATCCTGCTGGTGGGAACGCTGGTGTGCGCATTTGCCCCGAACTTCGCCATTTTCGTGGCCGGGCGGGTCCTGCAAGGCGTCTCGGGAGCGGTTTTCCAGCTCGCGTATATGATTCTGAGCGAATCGGTATCTCCCGCGCTGCTCGGCACCATGTTGGGTATTATCAGCGCCGCGAACGGCGGGGTGGGCGGCCTGGACGGCTGGCTCGGCGGGCTCCTCACGGATCGCTTCGGCTTCCAAGCCATTTTCTTAGTGATCGCCGGACTTACCGCGGTTGCGATTTTGCTGACGGCCCGGGCACTCCCCGCGCAAAAACGGCCAGCCACCACCGGAAAGATGGATTGGTGGGGCGGCGGGCTGCTCTCGCTCAGCCTGATTTTCCTGACCTACTACGTCAATATCGGTGGCACCCGCGGGTGGTTCACCCCGGCCAGCCTCGCGCTTTTCGGGGTGGCAGTATTATTTTTCGGCGCTTTTTGCGTGGCTGAGCGTCGAGTTTCCTCACCGCTTTTCGCTTTACGTCACCTCGCATCGCGCCATTGCTGGCCGCTTATTGCCACAACGCTGCTGTCTCTCGCTTCGGTTTTCGCGGTCATCAATTTTACGGTCGCGCTTTTCGCCCAGAATTCCGAGGTGGGATACGGGCTTGAGGCCGGCCGCGCCGCGCTCCTCTACCTCACTCCGCCCGCGCTTATTGGCCTGGCCGCCGCGCCGCTGTCCGGGTGGCTGGCGGGGAAAATCGGCTGGCTCACCGTGCTGCGCACCGGGCTCGCCGTTTCACTGTGCGCGATTGGCGGGATCTGGCTTTTCCTCGAGCACCGCTGGATTGTTTTCGCTTTTATCGCGCTTCTTGGAATCACCTATAACGGCATGATTCTCACAACGGTCAACGGCCTGGGCGTGATCCTGGCCCCGCCCGAGGCGCCCGGTTCGCTTCCCGGCCTCAACGGCGCGGCTTTCGGCGTGGGCGCGAGCCTGGGCATCGGCCTGGTTGCGCCCCTGGTGGGAACCTGGAGCGGCTACCGCGGGGCGCTGGCGCTTTCCGCGGGCATTGCCGGAGCGGCTTTGCTGTGCGCATGCGTTTTGAAGATGCGTACGGATTCCTAACGACGACGCCGCTACCTGGCCACCACACACCCGGCCACATAACGGACCCGGATAGCAACACGCGGCATGCTCACACAGCGGCATGCTCACACAAGAACGCTCCCGCAGGAAGGTGGCCTGACGTGAACGCGGCCGGCACCCGAGCCAGGCACCGGCCACGTTCGCCGCTTGAGCGCATGAGCTAAGCGAACACCTCAACCCTTAGAGCAAAGAGGCGTAGAGCGCGCGGATGTCTTCCTTGGTGGCCTTGCGGGGGTTGCCCGGGGTGCACACGTCGTTGAAGGCGTCCTCGGCCAGAGCGTCGAGGCCGGATTCGTCCACGCCCACCGCGGAGATCGTGGTGGGGTTACCCAGGTCCTCAACCAGCTGCTTGACCGCGTCCACCGCGTAGGTACGCGCGTCTTCTAGCGCGACGTCGTACGAATCCTTCATGCCGAAGGCATGCGCAATATCGCGGTACTTTTCACCGGTGTACTCGGCGTTGAACTTCATGACGGCCGGCAGCAGGATACCGTTGGCCACGCCGTGCGGCGCGTCGTAACGCCCACCGAGCGGGTGCGCCATGCCGTGCACCAGGCCCAGGCCCACATTGGAGTAGCCCATGCCCGCGATGTAGGAGGCGTAACCCATCTGCTCCACGGCGTCGGTATCACCATCAGCAGCCTTGCGCAGGTTCTTCGCGATCATCTGGATCGCCTTGAGGTGAACCGCGTCCGAAAGCTCCCAGGCACCCGGGGTGATGTAGCCTTCGATGGCGTGGGTGAGGGCATCGAGCCCGGTCGCCACCTTGAGGGAACGCGGCATGCCGTCCATGAGATCCGGATCCACAATGGCGAGCACCGGAATATCGTGTTCGTCCACGCACACAAACTTGCGGTGCTTCTCCGTATCGGTAATCACGTAGTTAATGGTGGTTTCCGAAGCGGTACCGGCGGTGGTGGGAATACCGATAATCGGCACGGAGGGGTTCTTGGTGTCCGCCACGCCCTCGAGGGAAAGAACATCGGAGAATTCGGGGTTCGCACCGATAATGCCGATGGCCTTCGCGGTGTCCTGCGGGGACCCGCCGCCCAGGCCGATGAGCACATCCGCGCCGGAATCCTTGAGCGCCTGCACGCCGGCCTTCACATTTTCGACGGGCGGGTTCGGAACAACGTCGTCGAAAATCTCGTAAGCAAAATCGGCCTCATCCAAACGCTTCGTCACTAGGTCCACGGTCCCGGCCTGGCGCACGCCCTTGTCGGTGATGATGAGGACTTTCTTGAAGCCGCGGCGATGCAGCTCGGGGACCAGCTGGTCGAGCGCACCGCGCCCGAAGTACGAGGTTTGGTTGAGGATCATGCGATTAACCATGACAACTCCTTATGTCGAATATTCGTAGCAACTGCGCCACTTTCCTGACATGGAACATTGTTCCATTTTTTTGACCCCCGCCCTATGACGTAAGGCCCGGCGCAGAAAGATCGCCGGGGCCGTGGCGATATTTTTCCGCCAGATCGGTTACGGAGCGGTGTAGCTGCGGGCTACCGTGCGTGGCTTTTTAGCACGACGACGCCGCGTCCCCGCGGCGCGCGGGCGCGCCGCGGCGCCGTCGTACCACCTGAAGCGAGGCTATTCCACATCGAGGGGGACTCGGAAGCGCGGGGCCGGGAAGGCGGCGTCCAGGCGCGCGAGTTGGTCGGCGCTCAGCTCGATGCGCGCGGCCTCCAAGTTTTCCCGCATATGCGCGAGTTTGCCGGTGCGCGGAATCGCGATGGCGTTGCCCTGCGCCAACACCCAGGCGAGCAGCACCTGGAAGGGGCTGATGCCCTGTTCGCGGGCGACCTCGGTGAGGGCCGGGTTGGTGACCAGGCCGTTGCGCAAGGTCCCGGCCTGGGCGAGCGGGCAGTAGGCGATGAGCGCCACGCCGCGCCGTTCCATGAGGCCGCGCAGCTCCACTTCGATTCCGCGCGAGCCGAGGTGGTAGAGCACCTCGTTGGCCTGGCAGTTGGCACCACCGGGCACCGCGGCCAGGTCCTGCATATCTTCGACGTCGAAATTGGAGACGCCCCAGCTGCGGATTTTCCCGCTGCCGCGCAGGCGTTCGAGTTCCGCCACGGTTTCGGCCAGCGGGGTGCCGCCGCGCCAATGGTAGAGGTACATATCAACGTAGTCGGTGCCGAGACGCTCGAGGCTGGCGTCGAGCGCGGCCTCCATGCGGTGGCGCGAGGCGTTGGATGGCAGCACTTTGGTGATGAGGTAGAGCGATTCGCGCGGGAAGGGCGTGATTGCTTCGCCCACGAGTTCTTCGGAACGCCCGCTACCGTACATTTCCGCGGTGTCGATGAGGTGCGCCCCGCCTTCGATTCCGCAGCGCAGCGCCGCGATTTCTTCCTGCCGGCTGGCCGGGTTATCGCCGAGGAACCAGGTGCCCAGCCCGAGGGCCGGCACGGTATCGCCGTTCGCCAAGGTGATGTTGCGCATGGATATCGTTCCTCTCGTGGTTGTTCTACGCTCCAGCGTGCCACGAGGCGGCCCGAGCCGCAAAATGTACGTCAGGAACATTAAAGCCGCGAAAAACTGTCAGCCACGTACACTTTGCACATGCGTCGAGCGAAGGGATAGCTATGGTTTGCATATCTCCGGATCCGGATTGGACGCCGGTACCTTTCCGCCAGTCATGGAGCGGGCACCTCATTGTCGGCACTATTACCGCAACAGGTATTGTGATTGCGCTGGCGCTGAGCCGGTTATTCCTCCCTCACCAGGTGAATTTTTTCGCTCTGCTGCTCATTGTTGTGCTGAGCACCGTGGCTGTTGAATTCCTTTCAACGCACATCGACCGCTGGGATCAACGCCGCTGGCACCATCCGAGCCCTGGCGGATGGATTCCTCCACTGTGCCGGATCATATTCTTCGCAGGAATCTATTTTATTGTCACGCTGGTGCTGACGCTGAACTCCCGGCAGGCACTCATCTGTGGCGGCGCGGCTACCGCGGTCGCGCTTATCGAGGTGTTCGGCGTACGGGAATGGAAAACAGGCTTGACCACAGCGGAGGAGAGAGAAGCCACCCTGAAAGCAAAGAAAGCGCTTGAGGAAATAGCCATCGAGGCGCGCATTGAGCGGCGGGAGAAGGCTCGGCGCAAGGAGGCGGAGCGCCGCAAGCGGCTCGGTTTACCGGAGGACACCAGTCCGATTATCACGGTAAAGCGGGGTGGCTTCGAATTCCGGCCACACCGCGTGAACTTTATTCCGCCGCGCGCCGAGCCCGACGCCGCGGAGCAGCCTGATGATCAGACTGATGACCGCTCCGATGAACGCCCTCAGGAGGGGCAGGATTAGCAGCGCGGTGCGCGGAGCTATGCACGGATGTAGTGGCCGCAGCGGAGGCATGCGCGGCGCGGCGGCCGCGAATTTCCTGCCAAATATTGCGGCTGCGTGCAGCGCTTTCGGTACCCGGCTGGGCAGCCCGGCTGCCGCGCCGTCGCGGACGCTCGGCAGCTGCCGGCGCTTCGGGTGTTTCGGCTAGGGGCTCAGCTTCGGCGGCAGAGTCCGTCTCGACATCTTCAGCCGCTTCGGCTGCCTCACTTGCTTCCGCTGCCGCTGCGGGCGCCGCCTCAACCCTCTCGGTTACTTCAGCCGCTTCAGCCTTTTCGGTTGCCGCCGCTTCAGCAGCTTCGCCCGCCTCCGCCGCCACATCCAGCACCGGCACCCCGGCTGCCGGCCCGAGCGCGGTGGCGCGCTGGAGGCGAACTTCGTCCACAGAGAGCAAAATCCCGGCCGCCCGCTCCAAGATGGTCACCTGCCAGACCTGCACCCCGGCTCCGGCCAGGGCCCGCACGGCGTCAGTAATATCCGGATCGATAGTAAAAGCGAAGATGCTCAGGCGCGGCGCCGGTTCCGGGATGGGCGGGTTGACGGCGGTGAACTCCTGCCAGGCGGAGGAAAAATCGTGAGGCCCGCCCGGGAAAAGCCGGGTAATTTCGCGCCGGTCTAAAGTGGCGTGCTGGGCGGAACGGGCGAGGGCCGCGAGGAGCGCTGCGCCGTCGAGAATATCAATAATATCGACGCTAATAATGTTCCCGGTGGCATCCAAGGCAACCAGAGAAGCGGTGCCGCGCTCCCCTTCCGGGCGCGTCCACGCGACCTGGAAGGCCGGGAAATCGAGGAACTCCGCAATCTGGGCGCGCAGCGCTTCGGCAACGGAGGCGCGGGTTTCTTCCGGAAGATCCGCGGGAGGCGCCGCGCGATGAAATTGCCCGCCACGTAATGAGAAAACGCCCACGAGATACCATCTCCGATACTGCTTACCGCACCAACCTGCCTACCCAAGCCTATCCTAGGCGAGGTACCTGAGAATTGACTGCACCGCGCTTTCTTGCACGACGGCGCCCGCGTCTCCGGGTGCTTGCGCCACCGTGCCCGAACGGCCCCGGTGGCCCGGTGCGGCTACGCCACCAGATGCCAAGCGGCCGGGTGGAAACCAGCTCCGTGAAGAGCTCGGTTCCCGCCCGGCCGCTGTGCAGTGCTAGCCGCGTTTAGCTAGCGTTTGCGTGCCTCGCTAGCGATTACGCAGCTACGCGCACTACGCAAGCGCTACGCCGTCGCTCCGGCTCCGGACTCCTGCCCCTTGGCCATAACGGCCGCACGCCCGGCTTCCAGGCGTGCCACCGGCACCCGGAACGGGGAGCAGGACACGTAATCCAAACCGACGGAGTCGAAGAAGTGCACCGAGGCGGGATCACCGCCGTGCTCGCCGCAGATGCCCACGGTGAGGTTCGGGTTGCCCTTCCGGCCGCGTTCGGTACCCATGCGCACCAGCTCGCCCACGCCTTCGCGGTCGATGGTCTCGAAGGGCGAGGTGTCAAAGATCCCTTCCGCCATATAGGTCGGAATGAATTCGTGTTCGACGTCGTCCCGCGAGAAGCCCCACGTGGTCTGAGTCAGGTCATTGGTGCCGAAGGAGAAGAATTCGGAATCTTCGGCGATCTTCTCCGCGATAATCGCCGCGCGTGGCAGCTCGATCATATTGCCGATCGCGATGTCCAGGTCGTAGCCGGATTCGCGTTCCACATCGGCGATGATCTTGCGGGCGCGGTCCGCAACCAGGCGGAATTCCTTATCCGAACCGATGAGCGGGATCATGATTTCCGGATGCGGATCCAGGCCACGCTTGCGGCAGGCCACCGCGGCTTCGGCCACCGCCCGCACCTGGAGATCCACGAAACCGGGGATCTGGATGGACAGGCGCACCCCGCGCAGGCCCAGCATCGGGTTATCTTCGTGGCGTTCGGTTGCCGCCCGCAGCAGGGTGCGGGTGTGTTCGGGCACCTGCTGGCCGCGGGCTTCCATGGTGGCTACCTCAACCGCCAGCTTCGTCATATCCGGGAGGAATTCGTGCAGCGGCGGGTCGATGAGGCGCACCACTACCGGCAGCCCGTCCATCGCCTCGAAAATACCTTCGAAGTCACCGCGCTGGAGCGGCATGAGCGCACCCAGGGCGGCCTCCTGCAACTCCGGGGTGGCCGCGAGGATCACGTGCTCGATGAGTTCGCGCCGCTCGCCCAAGAACATATGCTCGGTGCGGCACAGGCCGATCCCCTGCGCCCCGAATTCGCGAGCGCGCGCGGCATCTTCCGGATTATCGGCGTTGGCTCGCACGTGCATGCGCGCCGACTTATCCGCCTGGGTGAGGATGCGATCCACGGAACGCACCAGTTCGCAGGTGTCCACATCATCGCCGGCGGCTTCCAGCGCGGCTTCCAGGCCCTGGGAAACATAGATCATGACCGGGGAATCTTCCACCGGCACCGCCCCGAAGAACACTTCCCCGGTGGTGCCGTCAATGGAGATCACATCCCCGGCGCGCAGCGTCTGCCCGGTGGACTTGATGAAGACCGTGCCGGCCTTTTCTTCCACAAGCAGATCCTCCGCGCCCACCACGCAGGTGCGGCCCATCCCGCGGGCCACCACCGCGGCGTGCGAAGTTTTCCCGCCGCGCGCGGTGAGCACGCCGGCGGCCACCACCATGCCGGGCAGGTCATCCGGGTTGGTTTCGCGGCGCACCAGAATCACCTTGGCGCCTTCCGCGGCGCGTGCCTCCGCCTGCTCGTTACTGAACACCACTTCGCCCACGGCCGCACCCGGGGAGGCCGCCATGGCCTTGGTGATGAGGGTGCGCTGCGCATCGCGCTGGAACTGCGGAAAGAGCAGCGAGGTGAGCTGTTCGCCGGTGGTGCGGGTGATCGCTTCTTCCGCGCTGATGAGCCCTTCGTCTACCAGCTGGGTGGCCACCCGGAAGGCCGCGGCGGCGGTGCGCTTCCCCACGCGGGTTTGCAGCATCCACAGCTTGCCTTCCTGGATGGTGAACTCAATATCGCACAGGTCCCGGTAGTGGTTTTCCAGGCGCTTCATGATGTCCATGAGCTCGTTGTAGGAAACCGGATCCAGCTGCTCAAGATCCTTGAGGGAGAGGGTATTGCGGATACCGGCCACTACGTCTTCACCCTGGGCATTGACCAGGTAGTCGCCGTACACCCCGGAATGCCCGGTGGAAGGATCGCGGGTGAAGGCCACCCCGGTGCCGGACTTCTCCCCCATATTGCCGAAGACCATCGTGCAAATATTGACGGCGGTACCCAGGTCATCCGGGATGTGTTCGCGCCGGCGGTAGATGCGGGCACGTTCGGTGTTCCAGGAGCGGAACACCGCAGTGATCGCGAGGTTCATTTGCCGGCGCGGGTTCTGCGGGAAGGGATACCCGGTGGCGCGCCGCACGATTCCCTTGAATTGTTCGACCAGCTCTTGCAGGTCCGCCGTCGTCATATCAAGATCGCCGCTGTAACCTTTTGCCTTTTGGAGGGCGTGCAGGGCATCTGAGAAGAAATCTCCGTCGATATCGAGCACGGTCCGGGCGAACATTTGGATGAGGCGCCGGTAGGAATCCCAGGCGAAACGTTCGTTGCCGGATTGCGCCGCCAGGCCCTTGACCGATTCATCATTGAGGCCAATATTGAGCACGGTTTCCATCATGCCGGGCATGGAGAACTTCGCGCCCGAACGCACCGAGAGCAGCAGCGGATCCTCCGGATCGCCAAGTTTCTTGCCCATCTGCTCTTCCACGGCTTCTAGGTGGCGCGTCACCTCCGCTTCGAGTTCTTCGGGTTCCTGCCCGTTACTCAGGTAGTAGCGGCAGGCTTCGGTGGTGATGGTGAAACCGGGTGGGACAGGCAAATCCATGTGGACCATCTCAGCCAGGTTAGCTCCCTTGCCGCCGAGCAGGTCCTTCATGTCCTTGTTGCCCTCGGTAAATGCGTATACGAACTTTGTCATATCGTCCTCCGTGGGGATTCACACGCGCATAAGTGCGCGGAGCGGCCCCTTCGCCGCTCACGTGTCCAGGGTAACACTTTGGGGCGGCGTGATCGAGAGGGATTTTTAGTGAATACCGCGCACATTTCCGGCGCCGTCCACGTCAATGGCCAGCGCGGATGGTTCTTGGGGCAGGCCCGGCATCAGCATGACGCTCCCGGCCATCACCACGACGAACCGGCCCCCCGCGGAGAGATGCACCTCGCGTACCGGCACGTCGAAATCGCTGGGGGCGCCCAGGCGTTTCGGATCGGTGGTGAAGGAGGCCGGGGTTTTCGCGATGCACACGGGATAGCGGCCGTAGCCGCGTTCTTCCAGGTCACGCAGTTGCTCGCGCGCTTCTTGCGCGAAGGTCACGCTCGCGCCCCCGTAGACGCGCCGCACCACCGCGGTGATTTTCTCGGCAAGGCTCGCGCTATCCGGGTACGTGAACGTGGTGCGGGAGGGCGTTTCGAGGGCGCGCAGGACGGCTTCGGCCAGTGGCGCCGCACCTTCCCCACCGCGCGCGAAATGCTCGGAAACAGCCACGGGCACGCCCAACTCCGCGAATTGCGTGCGCACGTTTGCGATATCGGCTGCGGTATCCGTATCAAAACGATTAAGGGCGACGACGACGGACTGCCCCCACACCGCCCGCAAATTATCGATATGCCGGGCGGCGTTCGCGATACCCCCGTGATAGCGCAGCGCGCGCAAGGTGATCACGAAAACGACGGCGTCGGGGCGCAGCCCGGAGGTCCGGCACATAATGTCAATGAACTTTTCGGCGCCCAGGTCGGCCCCGAAGCCCGCTTCGGTGACCGCGATCTCCCCCATCGCGAGCGCGGCGCGGGTGGCCATCACGGAATTGCAGCCGTGGGCGATATTGGCGAAAGGCCCGCCGTGCACCAGGGCGAGGGTTCCTTCCCGGGTGGCGACCAGGTTCGGAGAAAAAGCTTCGGCGAGCAGGGCGAGCATAGCGCCGGTAGCTCCCAGGTCTTTGGCGGTGACCGGCTTGCCGGCGCGGGTGCGGGCCACTTCCATGGAATCGAGGCGCTCGCGCAGGTCCGCGAAGGAGGAGGCCAGGCAGAAGGCTGCCATGACTTCGCTGGCGGGAACAATATCGAAGCCGGTGGCGCGGGTGGCGTGCGCGCCGGGATTGGAGTGGGTGCCCGCGCCCGGGCCGGCGCTATCCAAGCGCCCGCTGGGGCTGAGGAGGATGGCGCGCAGGGCCCGGTCGTTCATGTCGATCACGCGGCGCACGCTCACCGTGGCCGGGTCAATATCGTGGGTATCGAAATACACCGCGTTATCCGTCATGGCGGCCAGCAGGTTGTGGGCGGCGGCGATAGCGGCAAAATCCCCGTTGAAGTGCAGGTTAATGGAGTCCGCCGGGGTGAGGGTGGCACGGCCCCCGCCAATGGCCCCGCCCTTGAGCCCAAAGACTGGCCCGAGCGAAGGTTCGCGCAGGGCCAGCACCGCACGCTGGCCGAGGTAACGCAGGCCGTCGGCCAGGCCGATGGAAGTGGTGGTTTTTCCTTCCCCGGCCGGGGTGGGCGACATAGCGGTCACCAGCACGAGGCGGCCGGGGCGGGCGGGGTTGGTTTCGGGTTGTGCGGAGCCGGTTTCGGGCTGTGCGAGCTCGGCACCCTGCCGGCCGGGCGTACCCGGTTGCGCAGCGAGGCTTTCTACCCAGCGGTAATCGATCTTCGCCCGATCCCGACCGAAGGGGATAACCGCATCGGCCGGCACACCCGCCGCGAGGGCGGCATCAATGAGGGGAAGATCAATAGACATACGCTGTATTTTATACCGCCGGCTCAGGTCCCTTAGCTAAGCGGGCCCATGTCAGCAACGTAGGCGTCGAGGAGCGCTTGGCCGCGGGCGTCGTCGTCGTTATTAAAATACCGGAGCACGCGGGCCGGGACCCCGACCACAATGCAGTTCGCGGGGACGTCGCGCATAACGACGGCGCCGGCGCCCACGATGGAATTTTCGCCGATGGTGACGCCCGGGCCGATGGTGGCGGAGGCGCCGATCCACACGTTATCGCCGATGGTGATCGCGGTGCCGAATTCGAGGTCGGTTTCGGCGCGCAGGCGCGGGGGAACCGGGTGGCCGGCGGTGGTGATGGTGACTCGCGGGCCGATGAGGACGCGGCGACCCAGGGTGATGGGGGCGACGTCGAGCAGAATCGCGCCGGAGTTGATGAAAACTTCCGGGCCGATATGGACATTCGCGCCGTAATCGCAATGGACGGGCGGGACCACGGTGGCGCTCGGGTCGAAGGAACCGAAGAAGCGGGCGGCGATGGTGCGGATCGTTTCGTTATCGGAGGGGTTGGTGGCGTTGAGCTCGTGCTGGACGGTGAGGCCCTCGCGGCGGACTTTGGCGAGGTAGGGGTCGTCCGCGATGTACATTTTTCCGGCGACCATGCGTTCCCAGGTGGGAGAGGGTTGCGGCGCATCGGGCACGGGATTCGGCGCGGGCTGCGCGGCGGCCTTAGGAGCGGATTCCGGCGCGGGCTGATTCGATTCGGTCATGGGTTCATTCTGGCATATCTGAGCTACCATCTATGGTGAACTCTTGTTCACCCTCGGAAGGGATGCGGTGGTGCGTTTCCCAGGTTTTCAACCCCGGCGGTGGCCGGCTGGACATCGTGGCCCAGCTGGCATGCTGCCGCTTCGCCCCTCGGCGGGCTCCCAACTACGCGGCCGGGCACCCGCCACCGCAATCGCCTTGATAAGACCTCACCAGCAGCGGGCCGCAGCAACGGCCCACATCAGAAAGGATGAATGATGCGCATTGCAATTATTGGAGCGAACGGTGCGGCCGGGAAGCTCATTACCCAGGAAGCAGTTTCGCGCCGGCACGAAGTTATTGCCGTGACGCGCTCGGAAAATGAAACGGAGGCGCCGGTTTCGCTGCGCCGCGACGTTTTCGAAATTGAACGCGGGGATATTGCCGGTTTTGACGCCATGGTGGACGCGCTCACGCCCAGCGCGGATGCCGGGGCGGACTTCCCCGAACGCGCCGCGAGCCATCTTATTGACCTGGTTTCCGGGCTGCCGACTCGGCTCATCGTGCTCGATAGCGGGGACGGGAAGGTCCCGGCGGCGGTGGAAAGCGCCCGCATTGCTAAATGGACATACGTTTCCCCGGAGGTGACCTCCGCGGAGTTGGCGGTGGCCGTGATTGAGGAAATCGAACGCGGGCCGCTGACCGCGCATATCCGCCAGCGTGTGGTGGTTGGGGATAAGTAGAGGTAGTAGAGAAGTGGAGTAAGGAGCGCACCTCCACAATCGTGAATAAGGGCCGCGCCTGGGATTCTCGGGCGCGGCCCTATTTTGAGCTCTCACCCAGGTGTAGATTTTAAATGGCTCATGTCACAGTGGCGAGAGACGGGAGGAACAATGATTATTTATTTTTCTGAAACTGGCATTACCGAGAAAGCAGCACAGCACTTGCAGGGCATTATTGGCGGCGATGTAGAACGGATAACGGCAGCTCAGCCGTATACGGATGCGGATTTAGATTGGCAGGTCGAGGATAGCCGGGCGAATCTAGAACAGCACGGTAAGCTCCCGGCCCCGAAACTCGCAGCACCGGTAGATTTGGGCGGCGCAACAGAGGTGTTCCTTGGTTTCCCGATCTGGTGGGGTATCCCGCCAAAAGTGGTGGATAGCTTCTTAGGCTCGCATGATTTGGGGAACGCGCGGGTTCACCCCTTCTGCACCTCCGGAAGCTCACCGATGGACGAAGCGGAAGAATACTTACGTTCCACTTTCCCGGATATTGCGTGGGCGAAAGGATTGCGTTTCCACGATGGCCTGACCGAAGAAGACATCCGCACATGGGCTGATGCATAGTAGAACCACGGGAGCCGTCGCTGCGCTTATCGGAACGCTCGGCACCCTCGGAACCCTCGCGGCATGTTCCCGGGAACCGCGTCCCGGCTTCGATGAACTGGTAGCTTGCACAGGAACGGTGACACTTTCCCACCTCAATCTGCCCGACCCCTACGGGGTTTCCTGGACGGTTGAGTTTGCGGAAGGCGACACCGCCACCTTGAGCTATAACGTTCCCGATGTCGGTGCGGGCCTAAAAGAGGTTTATCGAGAATCTTTCCCGGTTGATCCGCAGCTGCGGAAGGAAATGTGCGTGCAGGCTGCGATGACAAAAGAAGTCGAAACTCTGCCGAGAGGAGCGACCACCATCTGGGATCTACCGCCCGCCGGCTCCGGGAAAAGCAGTGATGTGGAAGCAACTGCGCTCATGGAACCGGTCATGCTCATGGTCACTACGGAACGCCTGTGGGCCGCGAATGAGGCGTCTGTGGAATATGCCAAGAATCGCTAAGGTGCGCGCGGGGCGGCAGGCGCGGCGGCGTCGTTCAAAATAAAGGACGGCACGGAAACCGCATGCGGCCACTGCGCGGACCAACCATAAAGCAGGGGTTAATAGACAAAAGGGGCTGCGGACTGTTTATTGGACATTATCGCTTAAAACCGCTTGACGATGCTCCACAATCGTTAAACCATCGAACTTCAAGGTAATACGCTTCTGGTTATAGAAGAACATATACTCGTCTATCGCCTCGCATAACTCATCGGTTGTAGCCCACTTCTTCCCGTGATAAATCTCGGTTTTCATCC
>NZ_JBOZDP010000030.1:0-13330 GCF_051265835.1 Actinotignum inguinis
AATTCTCGCACTACACGTGACCCATAACATCGCTGCCGCCCCTTACGTAGGGGCGGCTTCGTGCAGTAGTATTGAACGTCGGTGCCGTGTGCCCGTATGGCGCACGCTTGCGCACCGATTTTGATGTCCCGCACAATCCGGTGCGGGCAACACTGTTAGCGAGGAACATGGCGAAGAAAGACGGCGTCATCGAAGTTGAAGGTAGCGTGATCGAAGCGCTGCCCAACGCGATGTTCAAGGTCGAGCTGGAAAACGGGCACGAAGTTCTGGCCCATATTTCCGGCAAAATGCGTCAGCACTACATTCGTATCCTGCCCGAGGATCGGGTGGTTGTAGAGCTCACGCCCTATGACCTGAACCGCGGGCGGATTGTCTACCGCTACAAGTGATCAACAAGGAAAGTTATTCATGAAGGTCAAGCCGAGCGTTAAGCGCATTTGCGATAACTGCAAGGTCATTCGGCGCCACGGTCGCGTCATGGTGATCTGCAGCTCGAATCCGCGCCATAAGCAGCGTCAGGGCTAAAGCCCCGTTGCACCAGCACTGTTAGCCGCAAGGCAACCCCCGGTCCGGAGGCCGGGGCTCACGGATTAGAGACCCGTGGGAACAGCAGTGCCCGACACCTCCGGCATAACTAAGGGAGCTAAGAAATTGGCACGTCTCTCCGGCGTTGATCTCCCCCGCGAAAAGCGGATTGAGATCGCGCTCACTTACATTTTTGGCATTGGACGCACCCGCGCCCACGAGACCCTCGCCGCTACCGGGGTGAACCCGGATACCCGCGTGCGTGATCTCACTGAAGACGATCTGGTGAAACTCAAGAACCATATCGACGAGAACTACAAGGTTGAAGGCGACCTGCGCCGCGAAGTCCAGGCCGATATTCGCCGCAAGATCGAAATCGGTTCGTACCAGGGCCTGCGTCACCGTCGCGGCCTGCCCGTGCACGGGCAGCGCACCAAGACCAACGCGCGCACCCGCAAGGGCCCCAAGCGCACCGTGGCCGGTAAGAAGAAGGCCAAGTAGGCTTCGTCGTAGTTCAGGAGAAATAGATTATGGCTCGTCAGACTCGTTCTGCTAACGCCGGTGCGCGCCGTCCGCGTCGCAATCAGCGTCGTAATGTCACCGTGGGTCAGGCCCACATTAAGTCCACCTTCAATAACACCATCGTGTCCATCACCGACCCCACCGGCGCGGTGATCGCTTCCGCGTCCTCCGGGATGGTTGGCTTCAAGGGCTCGCGTAAGTCGACTCCCTACGCCGCGCAGCTCGCCGCGGAAAACGCCGCGCGCCAGGCCATGGAACAGGGCATGAAGAAGGTTGATGTATTCGTCAAGGGTCCGGGTTCCGGGCGCGAAACCGCGATCCGTTCCCTGACCGCCTCCGGGCTGGAAGTCACCTCCATTTCCGATGTGACTCCGCAGGCCTTCAACGGGTGCCGCCCGCCCAAGCGCCGTCGCGTCTAATACGCGTTTGGCCGCAACTGCGTCGTCGTTCTTAACGACGACGCCGCGCGCAGCGGCCCCGGCCGCTGCGGCACCCCTCCCAGGGCGCGGGCTTTGACAGGAAAAACCGCGCCCGAACCTCGCGGACAGACGGAGTTTCGCGAGGCTACGCAAACCTCATATAGCGGTTGTTTGCGGAAAGGAAAGAATCGTGCTTATTGCACAACGTCCCGTTCTGAGTGAAGATAAGATCTCCGAATTCCGGTCCCGGTTCGTCCTCGAACCGCTCGAACCCGGATTCGGGTACACGCTGGGCAATTCCCTGCGCCGTACCCTGCTGTCCTCCATTCCCGGTGCTGCGGTCACCTCGATTCGCATCGATGGGGTGCTCCATGAGTTCTCCACCATTCCCGGTGTGAAGGAAGATGTTGCGGAAATCATCCTCAACCTCAAGGAACTTGTTGTCTCCTCGGATAACGACGAACCGGTCCTCATGTACCTGCGGAAGACCGGCCCGGGCGAAGTAACCGCCGCGGATATCACCCCGCCGGCGGGCGTGGAGATCCTCAACCAGGATCTGCATATCGCCACCCTCAATGACAAGGGCAAGCTCGAAATCGACCTCACGGTTGAACGCGGGCGCGGCTACGTTTCCGCGGCTCTCAACAAGGGCGATAACGATGAGATCGGCCGCATTCCGATTGACTCGATCTACTCGCCGGTGCTCAAGGTTTCCTACAAGGTGGAAGCCACCCGTGTGGAACAGCGCACCGACTTTGATCGCCTCGTGGTGGATGTGGAAACCAAGGAATCGACGACCCCGCGGGACGCTCTCGCCTCTGCCGGCAAGACCCTCGTGGAGCTCTTCGGCCTGGCCGTGGATCTCAATGACGAAGCCGAAGGCATCGAAATTGGTCCGGCACCGGTGACCGAGCAGCGCTCCTCGGATCTGCAGCGTCCGATCACCATCCTCAACCTGCCCGCACGTTCCCAGAACTGCCTGCAGCGCGAAGGTATCCACACCATTGGGGAACTGGTGCAGCGTTCGGAAGCCGACCTGCTCGATATTCGCAACTTCGGGGCGAAGTCCATCGATGATGTCAAGGATGAACTGGCGAAGATGGACCTGAGCCTCAAGGATTCCGGATCGAGCTTCCTCGGTGGCGGATTCGATGATTTCGGGATGCAGTTCAGCGACGATTCTCAGGCCTGAGCAGCCACATAATTTACTAGGAGTAGACAATGCCTAAGCCCACCAAGGGTCCGCGCCTCGGCGGTAGCCCCGCCCACCAGCGCAAGATTCTTGCCAACCTGTGCAAGGAACTTATTCATCACACGTCGATCAAGACCACCGAAGCGAAGGCTCGCGCGGTGCGTCCCCACATCGAAAAGCTCATCACGAAGGCGAAGAAGGGGGATACCCACAATCGCCGCCTGGCCCTCAAGGTGCTGGGCGATCGTGAAACCGCCTACATCCTCTTCGAGGAACTCGCCCCGCTGTTCGCGGAACGCGAGGGTGGCTACACCCGCATCACCAAAGTGGGCAACCGCCGCGGTGATAACACCCCGATGGCCGTTATTTCGCTGGTGACCGAGAAGGTTTCCCCGAAGCAGGCGGTTGTCAAGGAAGCGGAAAAGGCCGCTGAGCGTGCCGCTGCCGCGGAAGAAGCCGAGTCGGCTGAGTCGGCGGAATCCGCTGAGTCGGCCGAAAGCGCGGAATCTGCTGAATCTGCTGAAAGCGCCGCTTCGGCGGAAAGTGCCGAATCTGCTGAATCGGCTCCCAGCGCGGACGAAGCTGCGGAAGCCGAGAAGGCCGAAGAAGCTAAGTAAGCTAGATAAGCGCCCGCGGTTGGTTCGGTCACGTGAGTAAACCGAACCGCCGGGAAGCTTGAGAGAAGGGCTTCGGAAACGTGAGTTTCCGGAGCCCTTTTCGCTGCCCGCAGGACGCGGGGCTACTGTTGCCCGCAGGAAGCGGATCTACTATTGCCTGCGGGAGCGGGGCTACTGTTCCGCACGAGCCCGCTCGGAGGCGGCCACCAGATCCCAAGCGCGCACCCCGCCACTCATCCCGGCGGCATTCGGAATAAAGACTACCGAGCCGCTCAGGCGTTCACGCACGCTCTCGGTGATACGCGCCGCGTTACCGCCTCCGAGGTAGAGGGTGTCCCAGCGAATTACCGGGTAGAGGGACTCAATAGCGCGGGCCACCTGCCGGCTCCACGCGGCATCGCCCAGGCGGATGCGCTCAATTTCGCCGATCACATCATCGTAGGTGAGGCCCCAGCGCAGCGGGGCATGTGAAAACTCCAGGTGCGGGGCCAGCACCCCGTTATCAACAATGGCATTGCCCAGTCCGGTTCCGAAAGTGAGGACCACTTCCAGACCCTGGCCGGTCACGGTTGCGGCAGCGGCTACCTCAGCGTCGTTGAGCACCAGGGTGGGCCGGGAAAAACGCGCGGCGAGGGCAGCGCGAATATCCAGGCCGTTCCAGGCGGCGTCCATCTCCGGATCGAGGCGGGTATGCGGGCCGGCGCGGCGAATGTAATGCGGGGTATAAACCACCACGCCGTGGCGGAGCATCCCCGGCATTCCCACCGTGAGGCGCTCGAAATCGCAGCCCTCGGCGCGCAGTGCGGCGGCATCCGCAGCAATGATATGTTCCAGGGCCGCGGGGGAGAAGGGGTAGCGGACCGGGGTGCGCCGGGCCGGTCCGATCTGGGTGCCGGCCGCGTCCAGCAGCGCCGTTTTGATACCGCCCCCGCCGCAATCAACCGCGAATGTGCGCGGTCCGGAAACAGCGGCCGCGGTGGTGGCGTTCGCGGCGTCCTCCGGGCTGGGCGCACTCGCGTACATCGGTGCGGTGCCGAGTGGGAGCGCCGGCTCCTCATTTTCGAGTACACGGCCCTCGGCTACGTGCCCCTCGAGCCCGCGGCCTTCTGGCGCGCGGCTCGCGGGTATGCGGGCGGAGGGCTCGGCATGGGAAACTGGATCCATGAGTGACACGCTAGCGCAAAACCTTCGGCTTCGGCTTGATCTTTCCTACGACGGTACTGAATTTCACGGTTGGGCGGCGCAGCCCGGCCTGCGCACCGTGGAAGGCACCCTCACCGAAGCCCTCGCCACGGTGTTGCGCGTGCCGGTCACCCTCACCGTTGCCGGGCGGACCGACGCCGGGGTGCATGCCCGCGGGCAGGTCGCCCATATGGATGTGCCGCGCGGGGCGCTCGCCGCGGCGGCGGGGCGCTCTCAAGATGACCCGACCCGGGTACTGGTGCGGCGCGTGCAGGGCCTGCTCGCGCGCGATGCGGGCGGCCCCCGGGGGAGTGCCGATATTGTGCTCCACAGCGCCCGCGAAGTCTCCCCCGATTTCGAGGCCCGTTTTTCCGCGGTTTCGCGCGAATACACGTACCGCATTGCGGTGGGTCACTTTGATCCCTTACGACGACGCGACGTCCTCTGGCTGGCCGGCCCGCTCGACCTCAACGCGATGCGGGAGGCCGCGGCCTCCCTCCTGGGCGAACACGATTTCCTCTCCTATTGCAAACCGCGCCCGGGGGCGACGACGGTTCGCGAGCTCCTGGCCCTGGACGTGGCTGAAGCAGGCGAGCTGGTAACCATCCACGCGGTGGCCGATGCTTTTTGCCATTCGATGGTGCGGACCCTGGTCGGCTCGCTGCTCCGGGTGGGCGAGGGGCAGCGCGACGCCGCCTGGCCACTCCGGCGCCTGCACGAAGCGAGCCGCGACGGCGAGGTGGTGGTGGCCCCGCCCCATCCCCTCACCCTGGAAAAAGTGAATTATCCTGAACCGAGTCAGTGGGCCGCGCGTGCAGCGGCATCCCGGGCTATCCGCACCCTGCTCGAGGATTAGCCGGGCGCTACTATTGCCCAAGCTCGGCGCGGCGAAACGTGCCGCCGCTGCTCCGCACGTGACGAGCATCGTCAATTCAGGCCGATTTAATGTGTCGTAGGCGCCGAGTAAAATCGAGGCGTGACTCAGGAACAAAGCGATGTCGGGCAAACAACGCCGGTGCTCTCGGTGCGGCACAGCGCTGACCAGCGCTGGCCAGTCCCCGCGCGCCCGCCCGCCTATACCCGCCTGCCCCGGCAGCGGCTGCGGCGCGGCTTCCCTTTGTATGCGGTCTTGGCGGGGCTGTTCGTCGTCGTCGCCCTGATTTATAGTTTCTGGCTGGCCGTGCTGCTTTTGCTGCGCGGGCTCCCCGGGCAACCGCTGTGGTGGCTGCACCTGCTGGTATTTTGGGCGCTCGCGGCGTATTTCGCTTTCCCGCGCCTCCACCAGCTGTTTTCGCTCATGTACGTGCCGGATTATTTCTTCGGGCGCACCAAAACGGCGGACGGCATCCTCGGGGACCCGGTCAATATCGGCTGGGAGGGCAGCGAGGCGGATATTCACGCGGCCATGCGGGCCGCCGGCTGGATCGAAGCCGAACCCATTACTTTCCGCACCTCTTGGCGGATAATTGTGGCCGCGGTACTGCGCCGCTCCTATCCTTCCGCACCGGTCTCCGATCTGTATTTGTTTTCCCGGAAACAAGAATTCGCCTACCAGCAGGAAGTGGATGGCAATGCGGCCCGGCGCCACCATGTGCGCTTCTGGCGCTGCCCGCCGGATTGGACGCTTCCGGGTGGGGAACGCATCACCTGGCTCGCCGCCGGAACCTTTGATCGCAGCGTGGGTCTGTCTATTTTCACCGGGCAATTCACCCACAAAATCGATCCGAATATTGATGCGGAGCGGGATTTCATTATCAATACGGTGCGCTACGCGGATCCCGATAGTCACGTGAGCGTGATCGAGCAGTATTTCAACGCCTATAGCTCGCGTAACGGCGGCGGGGATGAGATTCAAACCGACGGCGATCTTCCCATCCTCGATGTCACCGGCGCGGCCGCGCGCCTGGAGGAGGGGCTGGAACTGGAAGAGGAGCTAGAGTTGGCCCTCCCCGATGCCGAGGGAACGTGCGGTGAGGAAGCATGCGGTGAGGGAACGTGCGGTGAGCGCGGTTCCGGTAATGGTACGACGGCGCAGCCGGGCCGCGGGCGCTCTAGCCATCCGCGCGCGGGTCGGCAGGGTTCGGGATACCAGGGCCGGCGCCGGCAAACCGGCCCGGCTGGCAAACCCGGGTGGCGCAATTCCAGTGCCATGGCGGAAAAAGCCACCGAGCTGGCGCGCATCGCGGCTGAACACCGCGTCCCGCCCGGGGCCCTGCTCTTTTCCGCTGTCGCGATCACGGTGCTGCTGGGCGCCGCGCTGGTCACCGATATGCTTCCGGCTTCCGCGGTGGATGTGGTGCTCTACCTGGTTATGCTGCTGCTCCTGTTCGGGGTGGCCAACCATTCCCGAGTGGCCTGGGTACTCTTCCTTGCCTGCGAAGCGGGTATCGCCCTGCTCTACCTATTGCTTGCAACCACGGGGGAAACCGCGGCCATGTACCCGGCCGGGATCTCGGTGCTGGTGGTGCTGGCAATCACCGCGCCGCATGTGCGCCTGTGGGTCACAGAAGGCCGGGCCGAACCCGTGGTGGACCTGCCCACCCCGATTCTGTAATGCCAGATCCTGTAATGCCAGATCCTGTCATGCCAGATCCTGTCATGCCCGTTTCTGTCATGCCCGCTTCTCTAGCGCCCACCCGCACTGCCGCGGCGCGCAAGAAAGCGAGGCGGCGGGCCGGTGCGGCGTCGTCGTACTTTCCCGCGCTAAAGCGCCGGTGGAGTACCTCACAGCGCCGGCAAAGCTTTGACCGACATAGGAGCTACGGGTATGATAGAGCGTTGTTGTCCATACCATCGGCGCGATGCTTATTCCCACTCGTCGCGCGCTGTGAAGGGCACATCTAACTTTTGACCGTTACGGTTTCGCCCGCCACCACGGCGGATGTTCGGAACCAATATCAGAAACGAAGGCTACGCACGTGCGCACGTACACTCCTAAGCCCGGCGACATTGAGAAGAAGTGGTACATCATTGACGCCACCGATGTTGTCCTCGGGCGTTTGGCAGCTCAGGTTGCCGCCCTGCTCCGTGGGAAGCACAAACCGAATTTTGCTCCTCACATGGATACCGGCGATTTCGTTATTATCACGAATGCGAGCAAGGTGACCCTCACGGGAAGCAAGGCAACGCAGAAGATGGCTTACCGGCATTCCGGTTACCCGGGGGGCCTCAAGGCCACCTCGTACGCCGAACTCCTTGCCTCGAATCCCGAGCAGGCCGTTATTAAGGCGGTGCGCGGCATGCTTCCGCACACATCTCTCGGCCGTCAGCAGCTGAAGAAGCTGAAGGTTTTCGCCGGCGCTGAGCATCCGCACGGAGCTCAGAAGCCCGAACCTTACGAGCTGAAGAAGATCGCCCAATAAGCGAGTCGCGTTCGGCCGCTTTTTTCGGAACAGGATTTACATCAATGTCAGAAACTCAAATTGACACCCAGGTGGAGGAGGAGTTCAGCGGCTCCTACACCACAGAGACCGAAACCCCCAAGGTCGGTCAGGGTGTATCCGCCGCTGTCCCGGGTCAGGCACTCGGCCGCCGCAAGGAAGCCGTTGCCCGCGTCCGGCTCGTCCCCGGCTCCGGGGAATGGAAGGTGAACGGCCGCGACCTGGCCGATTACTTCCCCAACAAAATCCATCAGCAGCTCGTGAAGTCCCCCTTCACCCTGCTCGATCTCGAAGGCCGTTTCGATGTTATCGCCCGTATCAACGGCGGTGGCATTTCCGGCCAGGCCGGTGCGCTGCGTCTTGGCATCGCCCGCGCCCTCAACGAAATTGACCGCGAAGCGAATCGCCCGGCCCTCAAGAAGGCCGGTTACCTCACCCGCGATGCTCGCGCGGTGGAACGCAAGAAGGCCGGCCTGAAGAAGGCCCGCAAGGCTTCGCAGTTCTCCAAGCGTTAAGCTTCGGCGTTATGCGCCACTTCGGCGCAGCGCTCAGTTTTTACAAGGGAGGTCCTACTTCGGGGCCTCCCTTGTTGTATATGGCGTGCTCGAGGTGCTTGTGTGAGGGGTGCTTGTGCTCCGTTCGCTGTTTGCTGTTCGCGGTGCGCGGTTCGCTGTGCTCCGCGCGCCGTTTGGCCACCCCGCGTCCACCCCGCGTTCCTTTTTCCGCCGGCCGGCCGCGCGCGTTACAGTAGAACACAGCGCACCCGCGGTGCCAACCAGGCCGGCCAGCTTCAACAAGCTCCACAGCCGCCCCGGTTCCGGGCCCCGCGGGCGAAGTAGAACAGAGGGAAGCACATAGGTGCGGCACCGGCCGCGCCCCGGCGAAAGGCTGAGTAATGCCACGACTTTTTGGAACAGACGGCGTCCGCGGACTCGCAAACCGCGCACTCACGGCGGACCTCGCCGTGAAATTGGGTGAAGCCGCGGCCCGGGTCCTCACCCGCGAATTCGACGGGGAAGGCCGCCCGCGCGCGGTCATCGGCCAGGATTCGCGCGTCTCGGGCGGGATGCTGTCCCAGGCGGTGGCGGCCGGGCTCGCCGGCGCCGGGGTGGACGTGGAACACGTGGACGTTATTCCCACCCCCGGCATCGCCTTCCTCACCGCGGAAGGCGGCTATGACCTGGGCGTCATGATCTCCGCTTCCCACAACCCCATGCAGGACAACGGCATTAAATTCTTCGCCAAAGGCGGCTTCAAACTCGAAGACAGCCTCGAAGACGAAATCGAAGAACTCCTCGGCACGGACTGGGGCCGCCCCACCGGCGCCGGCATCGGCCGCATTAGCGATACCGCGGAATTCGGGGATCGCCTCTACCTCGACCACCTCACCACCGCGATCACCACCCGGCTGGACGGCCTGACCATCGTCACCGATTGCGCGAACGGTGCCACCTCCGCTATCGCACCCGAGGCGCTGCGCCGCGCCGGAGCGAAGGTTATTGTTATTAACGCCGATCCTTCCGGATACAACATTAACGACGGCTGCGGCTCCACCCACCCGGAAGCCCTCCAGCGCGCGGTCGTGGATAACGACGCCGATTTCGGGGTGGCTTTCGACGGCGACGCGGACCGCTGCCTCGCGGTTGATCACGAAGGCGAGCTTGTGGACGGCGATCAAATCATGGCGATCCTCGCCCTCGCCCTCAAAGACGCCGGCAAACTCGCGAAAGACACCCTCGTCGTCACGGTCATGTCCAACCTCGGCCTGCTCCTGGCCATGAAGGAGCACGGCGTGCGCACGATCCAAACCGGGGTCGGGGACCGCTACGTCCTCGAAGAAATGCGCCGCGGGGGCTACAGCCTGGGCGGCGAACAATCCGGCCACGTCATCTCCCTCGAAAAAGCCACCACCGGTGACGGCTCCCTCACCAGCCTGCTCCTCGCCCAGCAGGTCGCGGCATCCGGGCGCAGCCTGAAAGAGCTGGCCAGCGTGGTCACCCGCCTCCCGCAAATCCTCGTCAACGTGCCAAATGTGGATAAAGCCGCGGCTTCCACAAACGAGCAGGTCCAGCGCGCGGTCCGCGAGGCCGAGGAGCGCCTAGGGGAGACCGGCCGGGTGCTGCTGCGCCCCTCGGGCACCGAGCCGCTGGTGCGCGTCATGGTCGAAGCCGCCACCCAGGAGGAGGCAGACGCCGTGGCGCACGAACTCGCGGACGTGGTCGCCACGAACCTCGCGCTATAACTTTTGCGGTGCGCGCCGCGCAGTATTTTTTACGACGCCGCCGCCAGGTAGCTTGCGCCCCGGCCCGCCTACGCTGCTGGCCGGGGCGCAGCCTAGCTATGGGCCGGGCGGCTACAACTTACGCAGGTGAATGCGCTGGACCCGGTGGTCGGCGCCCTTGCAGAGCATAATATCGGCGCGCTCGCGGGTGGGCTGAATATTCTCCAGCAAATTGGGCAGGTTGATGGCGTTCCAGATGTCAAGGGAGCGGGCCCGCAGCTCGGCGTCCGGCATATCCGCAAATTGGTGGAAATAGGCGCCGGGCAGATTAAAAGCGACGTCGCGCAATTTGAAAATACGCGAGAGATACCAGGTTTCCAGATCTTCCGGGGAAGCGTCCACGTAAATCGAGACGTCGAAGAAATCGGAAACGGCGGTGAGGTTCCCGGTGTAGAAAGCGGCATCCGTGGGAGTCACGCGCGCGGGGGCGCCGGGCCGCGAATCAGCTCGCTTGCCGGCCGCGGTGCCGTCCCCGGCATTCCTGTTCGGCCAGCCGGCTGCCAGCAGTGGCGGCTGGAGCACATTGAGCCCTTCCAGGATGAGAATATCCGGGTGGGCCACCACCTGGTGCTGACCGGGCACAATATCGTAAATAACGTGATCGTAGCGGGGCACCTCCACGCGGTCCTCCCCGGATTTGACCCGCCGCAGAAAATCAAGAAGCGCGGCGTGATCATAGGATTCCGGGAAACCCTTGCGGTCCATGAGGCTGCGCTCTTCCAGCACCGCATTGGGGTAGAGGAAGCCATCCGTGGTCACCAGGTCCACGCGGGGTGTGTAGGGCCAGCGCCGAAGCAACTCTTGGAGAAGTCGCGCCGTCGTCGATTTTCCTACCGCAACCGAACCGGCAATACCGATCACAAAAGGCGTGCGCTGTTCGCGCAAACCCAAAAAATCCGAAGTTTTGCGGTGCAGATCGCCGATTTCCTGGGCGTACATTTGCAGCAGCGCGGAGAGCGGGCGGTAAATAGCATCCGCTTCGGCCAGGTCAATCGGGTCGCCCAGGGCTTTCAGGTGCCGCACATCCGTGTGCGTGAGGGGGAGGGGCGCGTTCTTGGCGAGGGCGCTCCATTCGTCGTGCGTGAAGGTGACGAGGTGACGGTTGGACTCCATGGGGCCAGCCTACTAGCTGGGCGGCGGGGTGCGCGGGCGCGGGTATCGCGGCGCAGGTGCGCGGCTCCGCTTGCGGTTCGTGACCGCGCCGGCCCAGCTCCGGGTGCGCGGGCGCGCGTTACCATACCAGTATGTTGCGTACCTATGATGCCGCGACCGTGCGAGCCGCGGAAGAACCCCTGTTGGCGGCCGGCGAGCCGCTCATGGCCCGGGCCGCTCGGGCGCTCGCGAATGCGATTATTTGGGAGCTGCGCCGTCGCTCCATCCGCGTGAGCGGGACCCGCATCGCGATTTTTGCCGGGGCGGGTAATAACGGCGGGGACGCCCTCTACGCCGGTGCATATCTGGCGCGGCGCGGGGCCACCGTGGTGGCGGCGCTTCCGCTGCCTGCTTATCACCGCGCGGGGGCGCAGGCTTTGGAGCGCGCCGGCGGCACCCTCATCCGCGAGGCCAGCGCGGCGCAGGCGGTTGAGCTCGCGCGCCGCAGCGCCGTCTGGGTGGACGGGCTGCTCGGCATCGGGGCGCGTGGGCCGGCGCGCGAACCGCTGGCTTCGTGGCTTGCCGCGCTGGAATCCGAGCGTCTGGCCAGCCCGGTGGAACCGCTCGTGGTCGCGGTGGATACTCCCTCCGGGATCGGGGTGGACGACGGCGCCCTGCCCGGCCCCTACCTCTCCGCCCACCTCACCGTGACCATGGGAGCAGCCAAGGCCGGGCTGGTGCTCGACCCGGCCCGCCGGGCCGCGGGGCGCATCGAGGTGGTGGAGCTCGGCTTCGCCCCTCACCTGGGCGAACCATCCGTGCTGCGCCTGGGTGATTCCGATGTGGCGGACCTGTGGCAGGTCCCCGGCGCGGACGACCACAAATACACCCGCGGCGTGGTGGGGATCGTGTCCGGTTCGGTGCAGTACCCGGGTGCGGGTTTATTAACGACGACGGCCGCTCTCGCGGCGGGACCCGGGATGGTACGTTACCTCGGTGAGAATGAGGTCGCGGAGCTGGTTATCACCGCGCATCCGGAAGTGGTGGCGGCCCCGGGGCGGATCCAGGCCCTCGCGGTTGGTTCGGGCGATCCTCCGGGAGCACCGGCCCTCCTGCACGCCGCGCTTAAAGACGGGTCCCCGGTGGTTGTGGATGCCGGCGCTCTGCCCACCATCGCCGATATGGCGGCGCGGGCGGGCGTGCGGTTCGGCGAGCACGTGGTGCTCACCCCGCACGCCGGGGAAGCCGCCCTACTCGCCGCGCAACTGGATCTCCGCGACGGGGATGGCAGGCCTTTTAGCCGCGCGGTGATTGAGTCCTGCCCGGTGGCGGCCGCGCGGGCTCTGGCGGCCCGGTTGGGGGCGACGGTGGTGCTCAAGGGATCCGTTGATGTGGTGGCCAGCCCGAGCGGACAGTGCTACGCCCAGGGCGGGGCGCCGGGCTGGCGCGCCGTGGCCGGGGCTGGCGATGTGCTGGCCGGGCTCATCGGAGCCATGCTCGCTCAGCACGCTGTGGTTGGCGAGCACACGGAGGTTGCGGGGCACACTGAACTCACCGAGCCGGCAGATGGCGCGGGCGGGCCCACCGCAATCGATGCACCCGCTGCGACTGCCTGCCTGGCACCCGGGGCGGCCGCCCGTATTGCGGCCGCTGCCCTGCACGTTCATGCCCGCGCTGCCGCGCTCGCGGCCGGAACACCTTTCGCCGCGCCGGCGCGGGGCGCGCTCGGGGAGCCCGCGCCCGCGCCGGGCCGGCCTATCAGTGCAGCCCAGATCGCCGCGCGCATCCCGGAGGTCATCGGCCAGATTCTGGGCGGCGCGTAGAATACAGGCACGCCCGCGCCGCGGCCCGCGGCCGGCAGCTCGCAGCGCGGCTCGCCCGCAGGTGACCAGCGCGCCGCAGCTCGCCAGTCCCGCCCCGCACTCCTATCCGCGCCTCAACAGGAAGAACACCATGTTTAGCCTTGATCCCGCAGTTTTCACCTCCCGAGCTACCATCAGCCTGGGTGCGCTCGAGCAGAACCTCACCCGGGTACGGGCCCATCTCACGGGCCAGAAAATCATGGCGGTTATCAAAGGTGATGCCTACGGCCACGGGTTGCTTCCCGCCGCGCGCGCATT
>NZ_JBOZDP010000031.1:0-12261 GCF_051265835.1 Actinotignum inguinis
CTTGTTTCACGGTAGTCATTCTGGTTTATCTCCTAGGTGGTTTTCACCCTCACACACAAACCATTAGACACTCTCCAATCCGCTGTAGGTGCGCCGCAAATTCATCGGTCTGCTTATCAAGCTCAACATTCGCCACGGTAATACTCCTCGAGATAATCTAAGCCTTCCATTTCGAAATAAGCTTCAGCCTCGTCTGGGCCGAGCTGGTAGTTATCGGCGCGTAGGTCGAATTCTTCGCGGGTCATTCTGACCTCCTGCAAGATTTCTTCCTTGCGCTTGAGAACATCTTCAAGCGAGTTAAAGGTAGGATTTGGCGTTACTCTGCTTGCGCTGTCAATACTCATGGTCTCCCTCCTTTGGTTGCTAGTTCCGGGTGGTTTCCCGTCCGGTTCCGCCATTCTTGCATGGCGTCAAGGCGTAGCAAAGAGCCATGTACCGCCCTGTGGATAAGGACAGCGTTTCGCGATTCTGTGGATAAATTCGAACCCGTTCTATACACCCGTCACTGACTCTCAAGCGCAACCTGTCAAGCGCAAGTTAAATCTGCACGGGTTCCGATGGTCGAATAATGAGATAGCACAGTCGGCACCCCACTCCTAAGTTACGCCACCGTAGGTAACGCGGGCGGGGAGCCTGTGCCCGGTATGCGGTTTCATGCCCGAGCCCGGTATGCGGCTTCATGCCGCGCCAGGGCGCACAGGCCCGCCCCGCCGCGTTACCCGCCGGCCGCGCCGCGACGGGCGGTTTCGTGTAACGACGGAGAAATCATGCGTCAGGTTCATCCTTGGCGGGTGCTCGTCTGTGCCTGCCTGCTCACCTTCATCACCGGGTGCTCATACGTTTTCTCAATTTTCCAACTCCCGGCCACCCAGCTCTACGGGCTAAGTGCGGCGATGGGCGCCTATACTCTTACCAATGCCCTCGCCCCGCTGCCAATGCTCCTGGGCGGGTACTTCATTGACCGCGGCCGCGCGGTCTGGACGGCAACCATCGGCGCACTGTGCGCGGCCCTCGGCTGGGCCAGCGCGGCCTGCGCGAGCTCCCCGCTCCAATTCGTGCTCGGCTACGGGTTCATCGGTGGCATCGGCATGGGTCTGGTTCTCACCTCCGCGCTGTCCAATACCCTGCGTTTCTTCCCGGGCAGGCGCGGACTCATCTCCGGCATTATCTCCTGTGTGAACGGAGCCTCCGGCATCGTCATGGCACCCTTGGCTCAGCGACTCCTCGATTCCAGTGACCTGCGCACCACCCTGTTGGTTTTCGCCGGCCTCTACGCGGTGATTGCGCTCATCGTGGCCTTTAATTACCGCGCCGCTCCGGTGGAAGGCGTGGTCGCGTCTTCTGTGAAATCGAGTCCGGAACCCGCCGCCGAACCGGAACCCGCCACCGAACCGGTCCCCACACCCGCGCGCAGCATCCGGCCGTCCCTCACTACCCGCCAGATGCTCGCCACCCCCGACTTCTGGCTCATTTTCGCCATTTTCATCGCCGGGGCCTTCTCCGGCCTCATGATCGTTTCCAACGCGGCGCCCATCGCCGCGAAAATGTTTCACTCCTCCGCGGCCAGCGCCGCGCTCTTCGTCTCCCTCTACGCCTGCGCGGGAACCGTGGGACGCTTCTGCTTCGGCTGGCTCGCCGACCACCTCGGCCACGCCCGCACCCTCGAAGTCACCTTCTGCTGCGACGCCTTCGGTCTACTCCTCCTCATCGCGGGTGGGCGCGGCACCCTCGCCGGCGGTATCTTCCTGGCCGGTGGCCTCCTCGCGCTCGGCCTGAGCTACGGCGGCACCATCGCGATTATGCCCGCTTGCGTCATGGACCGCTTCGGGCCGCGCTGGCAAGGCATTAACTACGCGCTCGCCTTCACCGGTTTTTCGGTGGCCGCTATTTTCGCCCCGCGGCTCGGCGCTCAAATCGGTGCTATGTACGACGGCGATTACACCCGCGCCTTCCTCTACGCCATCCTCGCCTCGGCCACGGGGCTAGGCTGCGCGCGGATTTTGCACCTGCGTACCCGCCGGCGCCGCGCCCAGATCACCCGCGCGGCCTAGCATGGCGGGCACGAGCCACAACCCCGCCGCCTAAGCCGCAAACTCCATGATGACCGGGACGTGATCGGAAGCGCCTTTGCCCTTCCGCTCGTCCCGGTCAATGATGGAGCGGGTATGCCGGGCGGCCAGCGCCGCGGAAGCAAAACCGAAATCAATACGCATCCCGTGATTCTTCGGGAACCGCAGGCGCTGATAATCCCAGAACGTGTAATCCGCACCCTCGGCCGCCCGGGTAATATCCGCGAGCCCCGCCTCCAGCAGCCCGGCCAGCGCCCCGCGTTCCTCCGCGGTCACATACATGCCCACGTCGTTCCGGAAATAATCAATATCCCATACGTCCGTATCCCGCGGGGCCACATTCCAATCCCCCGCCAGCAGCAGCGGATACTCCGGCTCCTCGCCCAGGCGCGCGCTCACCGCCGCCCGCAAGGCACCGAGGAATTCCAACTTGTAGTGGAAATGCGGATCCCCGTAGGCCCGCCCATTGGGGATATACAGACTCCACACATTGACCGCGGCCGGCCCCGAACCCAGACGCGCTCCCAGCGCACGCGCTTCCACGGTGGGCGCACTGAGCAGCGCGCCGTCGTCGTCGACCTTAGAAAAACCGGGCTGACCGGGGAAGCCCACCTGCACGTTCTCGATGCCCACGCGGGAAAGAATCGCGACCCCGTTCCACTGGTTGAGGCCGGCGCAGGCGACTTCGTATCCGGCCTCTTCAAAAATTTCGCGCGGGAACTGCGCGGGCGTGCATTTCGTTTCTTGGAGGAGCAGGGCGTCCAGGTCCCAGCGTTCCAGGACGGCGCGGGCGCGTTCGGCGCGGGCGCGCACAGAATTAATATTCCAGGTGGCAATACGCATAGCACCAGTGTAGAGAGCCGCGGGCACGTTACCATAGCGGTTATGGGAAGTGCTCTTATTACCGGTGCCAGCGCCGGGCTCGGCCTGGAATTTGCGTGGCAGCTCGCGGCCGAAGGAAATGACCTCGTGCTCGTGGCGCGCAATCGGGCCCGTTTGGAAGCGATCGCGCATGATCTGCGGCAGGTCGCCGGGGTGCGGGTGGAGGTGCTCGCCGCGGATCTTTCGCGGCACGACGACGCTCGTGTGGTTGCGCGCCGGGTAGCGCAGCGCTCGCGGCCCATCGGTTTGCTCGTTAATAATGCGGGCTTTGGGCTGGGGCAGGAATTTTCCACCGGGGAGCTGGAGCGGGAAGAAGAAGCGCTTGACGTGATGGTGCGCGCGGTTCTTATCACATGCCACGCGGCGGCACGGGAGTTTTCGCGGCGCGGCTACGGGGGAATTATTAACGTGTCCTCGATGACGGCCGGCACCGCGCAGGGCACCTATTCGGCGCATAAAGCCTGGGTGCGCACTTTTTCCGAAGGGCTGGCCGCGGAACTGGCGCCGCATGGGGTCTCGGTCACCTGCGTGACTCCGGGGCTTATCCGCACCGAATTCCACGAGCGTGCCGCGGTGGATGCCAGCCAGTGGGCCGATCTGCTTTTTGCGCAGCCCGAAGCCGTGGTGAATGCCGCGCTGGAGGCCTGCCGGCGCGGGCGGGTGCTTGTCACGCCCACCGCGCTCTACAAGGCGGCCGCCGCGGCGCTGCGTTTCGCCCCGCGCGCCCTGGTGCGGACATTCGCGGGGCCGGGGCTGTCCGGACGCAGCTAGAAGGCGGACGTGCGGAAGTAACAAACGGACGTGCGGAAATAACAAGCGGCCCGGCAGCTTCGGGGAAGCGACCGGGCGCACTCAAGCTTAGAAACTACTGCTTTCCGCGGGGGCCTTACGTGCCTCATCGGGCAGTTGGAGCGGCTTGGCCTGGCGGTAATCCCAGCGCACCCGCGTTTCCGTGGGCAAGCCCTGGAAGTAGGTCGGGGCCACAATAGCCATGCCCCGAACCTCGTAACTTTGCTTATCGATACGCACCTGGAGATTAGCGGAATCGCTCAGGTCCAAACCGGGCGAGGCGCCCTGCATTTCCTGCGCCATCGTCTCGGAAAGCGGGCCGACGATGAGGTAGTTTTCCGCGTCCTCAAAAACCTGGGTCTTCTCAATATTCGGGAAAATATCCTCCCCGCGGTAGGAGCCGGGCGAGGCGGGCGCATCCCCGGAATCCACAATATCGGCCAGGCTTTCCTCGGTTTTGCTCCAGAAACCGGCCATATTCGTATACACCGTGACGGTATCCGGCTTCGAACCTTCCCCGATCCACAGCGCGGTGGAGATCTTGGCGGGCATGCCCTCCGCTTCCGCCCCGGGAATTCCGGAGGCGTCAATATCCATCTGCATGGCCATGAGGCGGGTGCTCGGATCCACATCGATATCAATATCGATGGTGGCGACCCCGGGCCCATCACCGGGCACATCCGCGGAAATCTCCATGGACATATCCATCCCGATAGCGGTGCCGAAGAAATCCTGCGAGCTTTTCGCAATAATCTCATCCTGCTTGGCGATGGCGCGTTTAATAATCTCGCGGGCCTGAGCGTTATCGGATACCGGCGTGAACTGTCCGGTTTTCGAAATGCTTTCGTCAAAAATAGGCGCGCCGCCCGATCCGCCCCGGCCGTGCCCCTCGCTGATCGACGGGCCGTGCTCGCCTTCCGAGGAGACCAGCGCATTATTCGCGCACCCGCTCAGGATCAGGGCACCGGCGGCCACCACCGCGAGAGGTTTCCACATCTTCGTCATCGCTGCTCCACTTCTTAGGGTTTCCCGCACCCAGGCTCGGGGTGGCGAATCGTTTATTGCGCTTGCGTATACCACTGTACAAGGCCGACGGCGCCAGCGAAACACGGGCCCCGGTGGCCCGCGGGTAAATATGGCGCTTCCCCATGGTCGGGGCGGGAGCGCCGGTAGACTGGGGGAGTGACAGATTCTTCCCAGTCTTGTGATTCTCGTGATGAACTCAGCGCGCCCGCGGGCGAGGCTGCGCCTGCCGTGGATGCCGCGGATGCCGCGCCTGCCGCAGGCGCTGGCGATCCCACCGCGCTCACGGATGATGCCGCTGAGCTGCCCGCGCACCGCATCCCGGAGCCGGGCGGCTCGCCTTACGGTGAAAAACGCACGGTCGGGGTGGGGCCGCACCCGCTGCCTTGGCCGGACGATCCCCGCCTGGACCCGCAGCTTTTAGCGGAAGGTGACCACCGTAACGTCGTCGACGCATATCGTTATTGGAGCGTGGAAGCGATCAAGGCGGATATGGCAAGCCGGGCCGTCAGCGCCCATATCGCCATTGAGAATCTCCAGCACGACCTCAATATCGGGTCGATTGTGCGCAGCGCCAATGCTTTTAACTTCGGCGGCGTGCATATTGTGGGGCGGCATAAGTGGAATAAGCGCGGGGCCCTTGTTACCGACCGCTACCTCACGATGTACTACCACCCCACCCCGGCTGACCTGGAAGAATGGGCGCGCGAGCATAAGTACCAGCTCATCGCCATCGATAACCAGGAGGGTGCGGTGCCCCTGGAGAAGTCCGAACTTCCGGAGAATTGCCTGCTGGTGTTCGGGCAGGAATCCGCCGGGATTTCCCCCGATTTACTCGAGCGCTGCGACGGCGCGGTGGAAATCACTCAGGATGGCTCCACCCGTTCGCTCAACGTGGCCGCGGCCGCGGCCATCGCCATGCACTGGTGGGTGGCGCAGCATGCGCGTAGCGCACATCCCGACAACGCTGCCAATTGCGCGCATACTTCCAATCCCGCACCCGTAACCAACCACTAGCCCAGGAGGATCACGTGGTTACCCGCCTCAATGTTGAATTGACTCGCACCGTTGACGAGTCCTATCCGCTTCTTATCGGCACCGATCTGGCCGACGAGCTACCCGGCGTGCTGGAGGCGGCCGGGCTAGGCCGCTCCCGGGTGGCGGTCATTACCGATAGCACCGTCAATGAACTCATTGGCGCGCAGGTCATGGAGGTGCTCGCCCGCGCTTATCGCGAGGCGAACCGCGCCGGTGAGAGCGGTGCCGGTGCGAACGGTGCGAATGGCGCGAACGAGGCCGCCCAATCTCTGATCGCACAATCCCGCGCCCCGCAGCTCTTCGTTTTCCCGGCCGGGGAAGAAAATAAAACCCGCGCTACCAAAGAACAGCTGGAAGACGCCATGCTGGCCGCCGGCTTCAACCGCGACACCGTGGTGGTGGCCCTGGGCGGCGGGGTGGTCTCCGACCTGGCCGGTTTCGTGGCCGCTACCTTCACCCGCGGCGTCCCGTATATCACCATGACGACGACGCTCGTGGGCGCGGCGGACGCCGCCATCGGGGGCAAAACCGCGGTGGATACCCCGGCCGCCACCAACCTCATCGGGGCTTTCCACCAGCCGCGCGCCGTCCTCATCGACGTGGCGCGCTGGGTAACGCTCACCGACTCACAATTGCGCGACGGCATGGGCGAAACCGTCAAGCACGCCTGCCTGGCCGACCGCAACTTCTTCGAGACCCTGGAAGAACACTTCGTGCGGCGCGGCAAGGGTGTGCGGGAGATGGTGGGCGATACCGAACTCAGCGGCTATATCGCCCGCCGCAATGCGGAAATTAAGGTGGAGATCGTGCAATCCGATGTGCACGAAGGCAACCGCCGCATGGCCCTCAACCTCGGTCACACCATCGGGCGGGCCCTGGAGGCCGCGCTCGATTACGCCCTCCCGCACGGGGAATGCGTGGCGATTGGGCTGAACCTGCAATGCCGGCTCGGGCTGCGTTACGGTTACCTCACTACGGAAGACGCCGAGCGGGTGGATACCCTGCTGCGCGCTATCGGGTTGCCCACCGAGCTGCCCGCCGGGGTGAGCGTGGCGGATATTATGCGCACCATGGGCCACGATAAAAAATCGCTGGGCGGGGCCATCCGCTTTGTATTCCAGCGCGGCATCGGCGCGATGGAGACCTTCGCGGGTGGCAGTTACGCGCGCGAGATCCCCAGCGCTGAGGTGCGCGAATTCCTGGAGGCTCAGCCGCGCCAGGAACTCGCTTCCTAGTTCGCGTCTCCGGCCCGCCACCGGACGCGCGCCTTCACCGCGCCAGCTCCCGCGCGCGAACCGCAATGCGCCGTTAGCGCAGCAGCACTTCGATTTCGACCTCGACGGGGGCGTCCAGCGGGAGCACGCTCACGCCGACAGCTGAGCGCGTATGGGCGCCGTCGCCGCCAAAAATCTCCCCGAAAAGTTCGCTGGCACCGTTCGCGACCTGGGGTTGCGCGGTAAAACTCGGGTCGGACGCCACGAAAACGGTGACGTGCGAAATACCGCGGATATGATCGATGCCGCCCGCAACTTCCGCCGCCGCCGCGAGGGCGTTAATCCCGGCGATACGCGCGTAAGAATAGCCGTCCTCCGCGGTGATCTCCGCGCCGAGCTTCCCGGTGGCCGGCAGTTGCCCGTCCACGAAAGGCAGCTGCCCGGAGGTTCGCACCGTATCCCCGTGCCGCTTGGCGGGAATATAGGCCGCCACCGGCGCGGCAACCGGAGGAAGGGTGATACCCAGGCTGGTCAAACGGGTGCTGATAGTGTCCATGCGTAGGCCTCTCGCGGAATCGTTGAGTGTGAGCGCGCGGAATACCGCGCCTGGTCATAGGTTAGCGCGAAGGTTACGGCTGCGCGAAGTTGCGGCGTCTCTGGTGGAACGACGGCGCAGCCAGCCGCCCGCGGGCTAAATTTCCGGTGGGCGTGCTTAGCCGTCCCCCTCGCGCAGGGAGCGGGCCAGGGGGTCGCGCCCCTCAAAAATGCGACGCCTCCAATTGCGTTCTTCCGGGTGGTGGCGCAGCAGGGCGCGGCGTTCACGTTCCGTCATCCCGCCCCACACCCCGAACATCATTTCCGCGTCCAGCGAATCAGCCAGGCAGTGCAGGCGCACCGGGCAGCGAAAACAAATCGAGCGGGCCTGGCGCTGGGCCGCGCCGCGCACGAAAAGCGAATCGGGATCGATATCGGTGCAGGCGGCGGCATCTGCCCAGTGTGGATACAGGGCTAGTGTTGTGGTCATCTATCCCCCTCACTCCGGCGTGGTGGTGTTTAACGGTGCAGTTCTTTACTGTTTTACGATCATAGTATTAGCGTTTTATGACGTGCGCTACTTTGGTCCGCCTTGTGGAGGTGCGGAGCCTGGGCAAGTGCTGGGGAAACGCGGGGAACCCCGGGGAAGCGTATGTCTCGTTTCTTTCGCCGCGCCGGGTCAGTATTCTTAGGGGTATGTCGAGTTCTAGCCCGAAAAAACAAGCGACCGGACGCCAAATTGGAACGTTCGTGCTGGCGCTGATCCTGGCTCTGTGCGGCGGGGGCGCCCTCATGGCCGGGATTGCGCTGCCTTTCGTTATGACGATGGGAACCACGGCCAATGCGGTGACCGGTATTTTCGACGATGTGCCGGAGGACTTAGGCTTTACCGAACCTTCGGAGCAGACGGTTTTGCTTGCCAAAGACGGATCGGTGCTGGCCCGGTTCTATATTGAGAACCGGATCAACGTGCGCTCCGATCAGATCTCGCAGCATATGAAAAACGCCGTCGTAGCAATTGAGGATAGGCGTTTTTACGAGCACCACGGCATTGACGTGCAAGGCACCGTCAGCGCGCTGGTCTCCAATCTCACCTCGGGCGGGCTTTCGGGCGGTTCGTCCATCACCCAGCAGTACGTGAAAAATGCGCTCCTGGAAGAGGGGCGTATCGCTGATGATAATGAGAAAATCAAGCGGGCTACCGAACAGACCATCGCGCGTAAGATCAACGAAGCTCGTTACGCTATCGCCGTCGAAAAAACGATGACGAAAGATGAGATCCTCACCGGCTATCTCAATCTCGCCCAATTCGGCCCCTCGCAATACGGGGTGGAAACTGCCGCGCAGCGCTACTTCTCCAAGTCCGCGAAGGATTTGACGGTGGTGGAAGCGGCCACGATGGCCGGGATCACCCAGAATCCAGCCCAGTGGGATCCGGTACGCCATCCGGAAGCGAATACCGAGCGCCGCAATGTGGTGCTGGGCGAAATGTACCGTTCCGGTTTCATTACCGAAGCGGAAATGAAGGAAGCTCAGGCCACTCCGATTGAGTCGTATATGCACGTTTCCGAGCAATCGGCGGGCTGCGGTTCGGCGGGTATTAGCGCTTACTTCTGCGAGTACGTGGTCAAGGATTTGCTCAATGACAAGGCGTTGGGTGCCACCCGCGCCGAGCGTACCCGCCAGCTCTACCGCGGCGGCAAAGTCATCCGCACCACCCTGGATTCGGCACGCCAGCAGCACGCCTATGACTCGGTGGTTTATCACCAGCCCGTGGATGACGCTTCCGGAATTGATGCCGCGCTGGTATCGGTGGAGCCGGGGAGCGGGCATATTGTTTCGATGGTGCAAAATACCCGCTTCGGGGTTCCGAATGACACGGATACCCGCATGACGCAGGTGAATGTCACGGCCCCGCAGGATATGGGTGGCGGTGCCGGCTTCCAGTCCGGATCAACATTCAAGATATTTACCCTGGTGGAATGGCTGGATTCCGGGCGCAGTGCCTATGACGTGGTGGATAGTAGCGAAGGCTTGCTGCCGCAGAGCTCATTCCAGGCTTCGTGTACGAATCTTGCGGGTGAACCCTGGCCGGTGGGGAACTTGGGGCAGTCCAACCGCCCGCGCACGGTGCTAGAAGGTACCCGCATGTCCACTAACGGCACCTTCGCGCATATGGCCCAGAAGCTGGATCTGTGCCAGATCGCGAATAAAGCCCAGGCTATGGGCGTGGAGCGCGGGGATCACGAGCCCTTTACTATTGTTCCCCCGATGATTCTGGGTACGAATAACGTCACCCCGCTTTCCATGGCGACGGCCGGAGCTACCCTCGCCAATGACGGTATTCGTTGCGATCCGATGTCCTATACCTCCATCGAAGAACACGATGGCACGGTTATTTCCGAACGCAAACCGCAGTGCCAGCAGGCTATTTCCAAGGAAACTGCGCGCAAAACGAATGCGGTGCTTCAGCACGTGGTAGAACCCGGGGCGACCGGTGAGAAAGCGGCGCTGCGCGGGCGCCAGGTGGCCGGGAAAACCGGTACCTCCGATAAGGACTGGCACGCGTGGTTTATGGGTTACACCCCGCAGCTTGCCACTGTGACCTGGCAGGGCCACATGGAAGGCAATATTTCCATGTTCGACGCCGTTATTAAGGGTCAGTGGCACTCGGAAGTCTACGGTGGGCTATTCCCCGCGATGATGTTCTCCGATTATATGAACGCCGCTTTGGCCGGTCAGCCGGCCGTGCCGTTCCCGCAGCCCACCACCCCGATGCGGCGCCCGGCACCCGCCACACGGGAACCGGCCACCCCCTCGCCATCTCCCACGCCCGCGCCGGCACCTGCGCAACCCGCGCCGGGGGAGCAGGGCGCGGTTCCGCCCGAGGCCGTTCACGAAGGCGAGAGCAACGAAGAATACGAAGAAGTCGAGGTTGTGGAAGAGTAGCCGATGCTGCGCGGCCCGGGCTGCGCGGCCCGAGCTGCGCGGTGCGAAACTCTGGCCGGGTGTGCTAGGCGAGCCGGGTCATCAGGGCCGGTGGCATTCCAGAAACCGTAGGACGCGCGAAAAGGAAGGCGGATACCGTGAGCGAAGCTGATAAGCACCGAGTCCCGCGCACCGCGCTCAAGGCCCTGGGCGCCGGCGTGGCAGCGGGCGCGGCCGCGGGGGCCGGGTGCCTGGGCTGGGCGCTGCACGAAGCACACCGCTACACTCTGCGCGAGCGGGTGCTGGTGCTGCCGCAAGTTGCGAGCACGGCCGGTGAGCTGCGCATTCTCCACCTCTCGGATATGCATCTGCTGCGCCGCCACCGGGCCAAGCGGCAATTTTTGAGCGACCTGGCCGAGCGCTGCCGCCCGGATCTCGTAGTCCTGACGGGCGACCATCTGTCCGAAGCGCGCGCCGTCGCACCCCTCCTTGAGGCGCTGGCGCCGCTCGCAGATATTCCGGGGCTTTTTGTGTACGGCTCGAATGATTATTTCGCGCCGGTGCTCAAGAATCCCTTGCGCTATGTGGCGCCGGGGCTTTTCCCGCCGCTTGCGGAGAAAGACGAACCGGATTTGCCCTGGGAGGAGATGACCGCCGGGCTGGAAGCTTTCGGCTGGATTGATCTCAATAATCGGCGGGCGCGGCTGCGCGCGGCGACCTGGGACATCGACGCAGTCGGCATGGACGACCCGCATATCGGCCGGGCCCTGATGCCGCGACCCGGCGAGGTTACCGATACCGCGGAAGGTGCCGTGGTTCCGGATGAAAGTGCGGGCGCGGAACGTGAGCGGCGCACGAACGCTGGGCGTGGGTATCTGCGTCTCGGCGTCGTTCACGCACCGTATTGTGCCGCTCTCAACGCCTTAATGAACGACGGCGCAACTCTGACGCTGGCCGGCCACACTCACGGAGGGCAGTTGGCGGTGCCCGGATTCGGTGCTTTGACCACGAATTGTGATCTGCCGCTGCGCTATGATTCCGGGCTTTTCGATTGGCCTTGTGGGGATGACGCTGGTGCTGGTGGTGGCGCTTGGCGGGGCGCGGGTGACGCGGGTGCGGGCCGCGCTGCGGGAGGTGACCGGGCTGCGGGAGGTGACCGGGCCGCGGGAGGTGACCGGGCCGCGGAGCGCTTGCCCCTGCGCGGCGACGGCGTGCGCGTGCTGCGTGGTGGCATGGCGGTGAATGTGTCTGCGGGCCTGGGGACGTCGCCGTATACGCCGGTCAGGTTCCTCCGGCCACCCGAAGCGATTCTGCTGCGAGTGCGCGGCGGCGCTGAGTGAACATGCTGATCGGGGATGTGCTGGGCTGAGTTGCAGGGAAGACGTCGCGGGGAAGTTCCCGCGGGGAAGGTGCCCCGCTGACCTGCGAGGCCAAAAGCGCACTGGCCTGGTTGTACGCCAGATCACTAGATCGGATTTAGCTTTTTCCGCTGCGGAGGGCTATTATTATTGAGTTGCCAAAGCACGGGGTATGGCGCAGCTTGGTAGCGCGCTTCGTTCGGGACGAAGAGGCCGTGGGTTCAAATCCCGCTACCCCGACCTGTGTGATGTCCCGCGTCATAGGTCCGCCTGTGACGCGGGATTTTCTCATATCTCGGTGACGCTCGCCGCGAAGCGTCCGCAGAATCGGGGTTAATAGACAAAAGGGGGGTTAATAGACAAAAAGTGGGTCTAATGACGGCGTGTCGTTAGCTCCCGATCCGGCCTTTACGGATGTTCAGACCG
>NZ_JBOZDP010000032.1:0-11877 GCF_051265835.1 Actinotignum inguinis
ACAAAAAATTCACGTAAAAAATATATTAGTCAGACACGCTATTAAGCATCCAAACACCATATCCACACCCCACACCAACCATCCACATCAAACAGACTGGTTGATCCAGGGAGAATCATTCACGCTCAAGAAGAGCAACCCCGTTAGCCTACCACCACCAAGCATTCCCAGCAAACCGGGAAGCTCGTGGCCTTGGCCACTCACAGGGATTTGTTTGCCGCTCCGGGCCCTTACCGGGCTCTCGGCGACGGATAACAAGCTTACAAGCCCACCCCGCTAGACGCAAATCAAACCAGAGAGACACCCACCACACACCCGAGGGAACCGCGTCGGAGTTTCCTAGACAGCTGCCACACTCTCGCGAACCGCCTGCGCCACCGCAGCGGCAGCCCGCTCGTCAAAGGCAGAAACGATGATGTAATCCGGATTCGCTTCCTCCCCGACCAGATCAGCGAGCGCCTTAGCCGCGGCCAGCAGCATCGTGTCACTGACCTCGGTGGCATGAGCGTCGAGCAAACCGCGGAAGATCCCGGGGAAAGCCAGCACGTTATTGATCTGATTCGGGTAGTCCGAACGGCCAGTTGCCACCACCGCGGCGTGCTCGCGCGCGATTTCGGGAGCAATTTCCGGGGTGGGATTAGCCAGGGCGAAAACGATGGCATCTTTGGCCATGGTGTCCAGAGCTGCGCCGTCGAGAATATTAGGGCCGGAAACGCCGATAAACACATCCGCACCCTGCAGGGCCGCACGCACATCGCCGTCGATCTGCCGGGGATTGGTGCGGCCCGCAACCCAGGCGTGACCGGGGTTGATTTCGCTGCGGAAGGGACCGAGAGTGCCGGCGCGGTCCACGGCAATGATGTCCCGCACCCCGTATTCCAGTAGTAAGCGAATAATCGCGGTGCCGGCGGCGCCGATTCCGCATACCACCACGCGTGCGTCTGCGGGTTTTTTCCCAACCACACGCAGCGCGGTGATGAGGGCGGCCAGCACCACAACGGCGGTGCCGTGCTGGTCGTCGTGGAAGACCGGGATATCAAGTTCCGCGCGCAGGCGTTTTTCGATCTCGAAGCAGCGCGGGGCGGAGATATCTTCCAGATTGATACCGGCATACGCAGGGGCGATGGCTCGCACCGCCGCAATGATTTCCTCGGTATCGGTGGTGGCCAGGGGCACCGGCCAGGCATCCACGCCCGCGAAACGCCTGAAGAGCGCGGCCTTCCCCTCCATGACCGGGAGGGAGGCCAGCGGCCCGATATCGCCCAGGCCGAGCACCGCGGTGCCGTCTGTCACCACGGCCACGGTATTGGATTTCACCGTGTAGCGGCGGGCCAGTTCCGGCTGGGCGTGAATCGCTTCGCAGACTTTGGCCACCCCGGGCGTGTATACCCGGGCCAGGTCCTCGCGGTTTTCGATGGCGGCCGTCGCGTGGGTTTCTAATTTGCCGCCTTCGTGGGCTGCAAAAATCTCGCGTTGGGAGGGAGGTGGCACGAACTGCTGGGCCTCACCCGAAGGCGATGCCACGTCAGATTGTTGCTCTGTCCCTGCTTGTGTTCGCGCCACCTGCGCCTCCTTCACGAGATATGCCCGGTTTCGTCCGGGTTCGCTACCGCGCCTTTTCGGCCCGGTTCACCACCGCCGCTTTACTCGGCCGCGGCGCGCTCCATAATGAGGGCGCGCACGGCACCGGCGTCGGCCTTACCGTGGGTCGCCTTCATGACGGCACCGATAATGGCACCGGCGGCCTGCACCTTTCCGCCGCGAATTTTTTCGACGACGTCAGGGTTGGCAGCCAGGGCCTCATCCACGGCCTTCTCCAGAGCTCCGCTATCGGAAACGATCTCCAGATTGCGCGCGGCAACAACCTCCTCCGGGCTGCCTTCCCCGGCGAGGACTCCCGCCAGCGCCTGGCGGCCCAGCTTGTCATTGAGCCGCCCGCTCTGGACCAGGCCGTCCAGCTCGGCAACCGCCTCCGGGGTAATGGGGGCGTCCTCGAGTTCGACGTCGTTATCCTTGGCGTAGCGGGCGATATCACCCATCCACCATTTGCGGGCTCCGGCGGGCGTTGCCCCGGCCCGGACGGTGGCGTCCACCAGATCCACCGCGCCGGCGTTGATAAGATCGCGCAATTCCTCCGGGGAAAGCTCCCACTCCTCGGTGATACGGGCGCGCTTCGCCGCCGGCAGTTCGGGCAGCCCCGCGCACACCTCCTCCACGTACTCGGGAGTGCAGATCACCGGAACCAGATCCGGTTCGGGGAAGTAGCGGTAGTCATCCGCGTCCGACTTCACGCGCCCGGCAATGGTGCCCTGGATTTCTTCCTTGTAATGGCGCGTTTCCTGGAGAATCGTGCCACCGGCAGCCAGGATGGCAGCCTGGCGGGAGATCTCGTAGCGAATGGTGTTTTCGATACCGCGGAAAGAATTGACATTCTTCGTTTCGGTACGGGTGCCGAAAGGAGCATCCGGGCTTTCCCGCAGGGACACATTGACATCCGCGCGGATATTGCCGCGTTCCATCCGCCCCTCGGAAATGCCGAGCGCCCGCACCAGTTCGCGGATCCCACGCACGTACGCGCCGGCGATCTCCGGGGCGTTCTTCCCCACCCCGGTGGCCGGATCGGAAACGATCTCAATCAGCGGCACCCCGGAACGGTTGTAATCCACCAGCGAGTAGCGCGCCCCCTGGAGGCGCCCATCGGCCCCACCCACGTGGGTGTTCTTCCCGGCGTCTTCTTCCAGATGCGCGTGTTCGATGGGGAAACGGTAGGGAGTGCCGTCGGCCAGCTCGATATCCAGGTAGCCGCCCAGGATAATCGGCTGGGCGTTCTGGGTGATCTGGTAGGCCTTGGGCAGATCCGGGTAGAAGTAGTTCTTGCGTTCGAAACGCGAGAGCTCGTTAATGCGGGAATTGAGGGCCAGGCCCAGCTTCACCGCGTATTCCACCGCCGCCTCGTTGACCACCGGGAGCGAACCGGGAAGCCCAAGGGAGACCGGCTGCACATCGGTATTGGGTTCAGCACCGAAAGCCACGGGTGCGGCGTCGAAAATCTTGGTGTGTGTGGACAGCTCCACGTGCACTTCCAAACCGATCACCGGGTCGAAACGCGCGACGGCGTCCTCGTAATTCATGAGTTCATCCATGCTTTATTCCTCCCAATCCCGCGCGGGGCAGGCAGCGGGGACGTTGTGGCCGAGCGCGGCGTCGATAGCCGCGGCCACCCGGTACATGAGGGCGTCCGCCCGGGCCGGGCTGAGAATCTGCAAGCCCACCGGCAGCCCTTCCGAGAGCCCGGCCGGCAGCGAAATACCCGGGATTCCGGCCAGGTTGGCGGGAATGGTGGCGATGTCGTTGAGGTACATGGCCAGCGGGTCGTTCGTTTTCGAGCCGAAGGGGAAGGCCACCGTGGGCGAAGTGGGCGATACGATCACGTGGCACCGGGCGAAAGCCTGCTCCAGATCACGCTGAACCAGGGTGCGGACCCGCAGGGCCGCGCCGTAGAAGGCATCGAAATTCCCGGCGGAGAGCACGTGGGTGCCCAGGATAATGCGGCGTTTGACTTCCTCACCGAAACCGGCCGCGCGGGTAGCGCGCATCACGGTTTCCGCGGTGACCGGCCCTTCTTCGGGTTCCACCCGCAGGCCGTAGCGCATCCCGTCGAAACGGGCCAGGTTGGAGGAAACTTCGGCGGGCATAATGAGGTAGTAGGCGGCCAGCGAATAGTGGAAACTGGGGCAGGAAAGCTCCACCGTTTCCGCGCCGAGTTCACGCATGCGCGCCACCGCGTTTTCGAAAGCCTCGAGCACGCCGGGCGCGTAGCCCTCCCCGTGCATTTCTTCCACGAGCCCCACCTTGAGGCCCGCGAGCGGGCGCTCCGGATCACTTCCGGCACCGTCCCAGCTCCCGGCTTCGCCGTGGCAGGCCGCCACCAGGCCGGAAGGAGTATCGGGAAGCGAGGTGGAATCGTGGGGATCGTGCCCGCTGAGCAGTTCCTGGAGCAGCGCGGCATCTTCCACGGTGCGGGTGACCGGCCCGATCTGGTCCAGCGAGGAGGCCATGGCGATCAAACCGAAGCGGGACACCGCCCCGTAGGTGGGTTTCGTTCCCACCGTTCCGGTGACCGCGGCGGGCTGGCGGATCGACCCGCCGGTATCGGAACCGAGGGCGAGCGGCACCATAAACGCACCGACGGCCGCGGCGCTCCCGCCGCCCGAACCGCCCGGAATCCGGTCCAGATCCCAGGGGTTGCGCGAGGGCCCGAAAGCGGAATGTTCCGTGGAGGACCCCATCGCGAATTCATCCATATTGGTTTTGCCCACGATAGGGAGCCGGGCTTCTTTAATTTTTACGACGACGCTAGCATCGTACGGCGGGCGCCACCCTTCCAAGATTTTCGACGCCGCAGTGGTGGGAATCCCGCGGGTGCAAATATTGTCCTTCACGGCGATAGGGATACCGGCCAACGGGTGGAGTTCCTGGCCTTCCGCGCGGGCGGCATCCACCCCGCGGGCCACCTCCAGGGCACCCTCCCGATCTACGTACAGGAAAGCGTTCACCTTCGGGTTGAGCGCCTCGATGCGATCCAGGCAGGCGGTGGTGAGTTCCACGGAGGTGATCTCCCCCGCGCGCAGCAGCGCAGAAAGTTCCGCGGCGGACTTGAGCAACAAGCTATTCATTTATTCCTCCCCCATAATGCGCGGGACGAGGAATTTACCTTCTTCGGCGGCCGGGGCCGCGGCGAGGACTTCCTCACGATCAAGGGTTTCCCCCGGAATATCGGGGCGTTTGACATTGGCCAGCGGGAGCGGATTATAGGTAAAGGGAATATCCGAGCTAACAACTTCGGATACCGCCTTCACTGCATCCTCGATGACGGAAAGCTCACCGGCCATTTTTTCAGCCTCGGCATCCGTCAGGGCGATGCGGGATAGCTCCGCTAAGCGCGCTACCTCTTCCTTAGAAAATGACGACATGGCTCAAGTCTACGCGGTTGCACCGCGCGATGGCGCACCCGTGGATTAGTGAGAAGCGGGGAGCGTCTACAATTGGCGCTATGACTGAGTGGACTTCGCGCCGGGTGCTGCGCACGGCGGGTATGCTCGCGGCCACGGCGCCTTTGGCCGCCGCGGGCGCCGTCGTCGTTGTAGATGAAATGCGCAAACGCCGCACCCCACCGGTCAGTTCTTATCCGCATCTGCCCCCGCAAGAAGTGCAGGTCGGGCGCGACCACGCGATCCTGTATACGGGCGCCGCGGATGTGTACCGCGCGATGCTCGCCGATATTAATAATGCGCGGGACCATATTTATTTCGAGTGGTTTATTGTCAAAGCGGATCACGTGGGGCACCGTTTCCGCGACGCGCTTATCGCGGCGGCGCACCGCGGGGTGCAGGTGCATGTGCTGCTGGACACCTGGGGGAATCTCAATCAGCCGCCCTCCTTCCGGCACCCGCCGCGGATCGCGAATCTGCACTGGATGAATTTCCCGCTGGTGCGCACCGGTATTTTGACCGGGCGTTCGCGCGATAAAGGGCGCGATCACCGCAAAATCTTGACGGTGGACGGGCGCGTCGGCTACGTGGGTGGCTACAATATTGGCGGCCTGTACGTGACCGAATGGCGCGATACCCACCTGCGCGTGGAAGGCCCCTCGGTGTGGGAGCTGGACGTGGCTTTTGTGGATATGTGGAATGCCTACCGCAAACGCGATCATCCCACTCTGCGCCGCGCCCTCACCCACCATTGGGATTCGCGCATGCGGGCGGTCACGAATTCCCCCGCGCATAATACTTATCCTATTTCTTCGCTGTATTTGGATGCGCTGGCGCGCTCCTCGCAGCGGGCCTGGATCACCATGGGGTATTTCATTCCGGATGCGCCCATGCTCGACGCGCTGACCGACGCGGCCGAACGCGGCGTGGACGTGCGGATTCTTATCCCCCAGTATTCCAATCATATTTATACGGATTGGGTGGGGCGACCGCATTACGAGCGGCTGCTGCGCGCCGGGGTGCGGATTTTCCTCTACCAGGACGCCATGATTCACGCGAAAACCATGACGATGGATTCCACCTGGTCTACCGTGGGCACCGCGAATATTGACCGGCTGTCCCTGCGGGGGAATTTCGAAATTAATATGTCGATTCACGATGCCGGTTTCGCGGCCGTGATGGAAAAGATTTTCGAATTCGACCTGCGGAATACCCGCGAACTCACCCTGGGGGAATGGGACCAGCGCGGCACGCTCGCGCGGGTGACCGAAAAGGTCATGGCTCCGCTCGCGCCGCTGCTGTAGCGGCGTTGTGGTAGCGGTGCTGCTGTAGTGGCACGGGGCGCGCGGCCGCAACGGGTACGACGCCGCAGCGCCGTCCCGCCGCACCGCCGCTGCACGGCGCTCGGTTTGTGCGTTGTTTAGTTTTAGGCGGGCAGCTGGCCGGTGCGCAGCAGCTCGGTGAATTCCGCTTCGCTCAGGCGCGGAATACCGAGTTCTTCGGCCTTGGCTGCTTTCGACCCGGCGTTCTCCCCCACCACCACCGCGGTGGTTTTCTTGGAGACCGAGCCGGCGGCTTTCCCGCCGTGCGTGAGGATCGCTTCCTTGACCGAATCGCGGGTATAGCCCTCCAGGGAGCCGGTAGCCACAATCGTCATGCCCGCCAGGGTTTGGGGAACCTGCTCCGCGACCGCGGTATCATCGGCGAAAACTACCCCGGCGGCTTCCCATTGCTCAATAATCTCCAGATGCCAGGGCACCTCGAACCATTCCTTAAAGGAGCGGGCGATAATCTCCCCAACCCCGTCTACCGCGGAGAGTTCCTCCACGGAAGCGGCGCGCAGCTGCGCCAGATCCGGGAACGCCGCCGCGAGCGCGCGGGCCGCGGTGGGGCCGACGTGCCGGATGGAGAGGGCCACGAGTTTGCGCCAGAGTTCTTTGCCGCGGGCTTTTTCCAGCTCGGTGAGCATGGTGAGGAGGGCTTTGCCGGGTTCGCTTTCTTTGGTGATGACGCGCTGGCCGGCGCTGCTTCCCCACGTGGGTTTGGTCCAGGCGGCGCGCACGTAGCGGTAGTCGCCGGTGGGTTGGCCGGCGTTGCGGATTTCTTTCCATACCCAGGTGGTGGCTACGTCCGCGGCTTGGACCGCGAAAAGTCCGGCTTCGCTGTGGAGCACCGGTTCTTGGGGTTCGGGAACACCCAGGCTGCGAGCCACGGCGGGCGGGATAATCACCTCGGAGTCGAGGATAGCGCCGTCGCCGTCCACAATGCCCAGGTCGCGTGCCGCTTCGCGCGCGAGGCGCAGGGTTTTTTTGCGTCCGTCCCCGCCTTCGATTTCCAGGCGGTGGCCGCTGGCGAGGGCGATGAGTGCTTCGCGGCGCCGGGCGTCCGGGTTGGTGAGCCAGAGAGCGGTTTCCTCGCCGAGGGCTTCCACGTCCAGCGCCCCGCGCGAGCCGATATGGACCACGCGTTCGGCCAGCTGGGCGGGGCAGGATTGCGCATTGGGGCAGCGCATATCCACATCGCCTTCCTGGGCGGGGGCGAGGGTGGCCCCGCAGGAGGGGCAGGCGCGCGGCATGACCCATTCGCGTTCGGTGCCGTCGCGCTCGAGGAGGACCGGGCCGACCACTTCGGGGATAACATCTCCGGCTTTGCGCACGATCACGACGTCGCCGATGCGCACGCCTTTGCGGGCTACTTCTTCGCGGTTGTGGAGGGTGGCTTGGGTGACGACCGAGCCGTCTACGAGCACGGGTTCCATGATGGCGTAGGGGGTGGCGCGCCCGGTGCGGCCCACATTGACCTGGATATCCAGGAGGGTGGTTTCTACTTCTTCGGGCGGGTATTTATAGGCGATGGCCCAGCGCGGGACGCGGGAGGTGTAGCCGAGCCCAGCCTGCGCCGCGCGGTCATTGACTTTGAGAACGGCGCCGTCGATCCCGTGGATGAGATCGTAGCGGTGGGTGGCCAGGTCCGCCACGAAAGCCTCGATATCTTCCCAGTTGGAGGCGAGTTTAGTGTACGGAGAAATGGGCAGGCCCCAGCGCGCGAATGCTTCGTATACGCCGGCCTGGGTGGAGAGTGCTTCGGCCAGGGAGGCCGGTACGCCCGCGAGCGCCCCGATGCCGTGGGCAATAAAGGAAAGCGGGCGGGAGGCGGTGACGGCCGGGTCTTTTTGGCGCAGCGAGCCGGCCGCGGCATTGCGCGGGTTGGCGAATTCGCGGCAGGAGCGGATGATGCGGTTGGCTTCGCGCACCGCTGCGGTATCCCCAATCTGTTCCGCGGCCGCGCGCTCGCGTTCGGCTGCTTCGCGGCGCTCGCGCTGCTCGGTATTGAATTGTGCGAAGTCGGCGAGGGGGAAGAAGACTTCCCCGCGTACTTCCATGACCTCCGGAATATCGCTGCCGCGCAGGCGCTGCGGAATGGCGGCGATGGTGGCGATATTGCGGGTGACATCTTCCCCGGTCACGCCGTCTCCGCGAGTGGCGGCCACGGTGAGCGCGCCGTTGTTATAGCGCAGGTTAATGGCGAGGCCGTCGATTTTTGCTTCCGCGGTGACGGCGGTGCCTGATGTCTCGGATACTCCCGGGAGCGCGGCGTACCAGGCGCGCAGATCCTCGAGGGAAAAGACATCCTGGAGGGAGTAGAGGCGTTCGCGGTGGAGCACCGGCGCGAAGGGTTGAGCATCGGGCACAGGCGTGGCGCCAAGCGTAGGTTCGGCGCTGAGTTCAGGTTCTCCACCTTGCTCCCGTCCGCTGCCGAGCTCCGGTTCAGTACCTTCATCCACCACCGCACTCGCAGCCAGCGTGGCTGCGCCGTCGTTCTGCACCGGTGCCCCGACGGCGCGGCTGGGCGAATCCGGTGCCGCGAGCTCCGGGTAGCGTGCTTCCAGATCGCGCAGCTCGTGAATGAGGCGGTCGTAGTGGTCATCCGTCATGAGCGGATCGGCCCCGGAATGGTAGGCGATCTGCGCGCGGGTCAGCGTGGGGGCAATCTCATTCCAACGGCGGCGGGCCACGTCAATGCTCATGCCCCTATTGTCCCTCACCGCCCGGTTACCTCAAACCCCCAGCGCGCGGCGGGCCACCCCATAGTCGTTTAAGCCTGGAATAACAAGTGAGTAGCCCGGAAAGGACGGGCGTTGAAATATCACACCTGTGGGCTCTTTACCGCGGCTGCGCTCTTTGCAAAGATATATGGGTCTCACATACGGCTATATCCCGCAGAGGCGGGAATGCCCCGCGCTGGCGGGGAAAAGGAGGATTCATGGATTGGCGTTCGCGTGCCGCGTGCCTGACGGAAGACCCGGAGCTTTTCTTCCCGATTGGTAGTTCGGCCTCGGCCCTGGCCCAAACGGATCGGGCCAAGCGGGTATGCCAGGAATGTACCGTCCGTGACGACTGCTTGAATTACGCCCTCGAACACAACCAGGATTCAGGCGTATGGGGTGGCACCTCCGAAGATGAACGCCGCCGGCTGCGCCGCCGCACCGCCCGCGCCCGCCGAGTGCGCGAACTTGCCTCCTAAGGCGAACCGGCCCAAACCTCACCAGCCCACGCGCAAAGCGCGTGGGCTGCGTCGTCGTTCTTAGCGCTCTGCGTCCTCGTACTTAGTTTTTACGCGCGCCGGGAGGGGAAACTATTTTTCATCCGTGGGCGGTAGCCCGGCCGTCACATTAATCGTGAGCGTGACGGTGGTGCCCCCGCCTTCCCGGGCCTCCCATTTAATGGTGCCGTGCAATTCGCCTTCCACCATGGTGCGCACAATCCGGGTGCCCAGGCCCTGCTTGACGCCGGTGGTGGGCACGCCCACGCCGTCGTCGCTCACCTGCACCGTGAGGACGTCACCTTCGCGGTCCGCGCTCACCACAATATGCCCGCCGTGCGGCAGGCCGTGTTCCACCGCATTGGAGACCAGTTCGTTGAGGACAACGGCCAGGCGGGTGGCGGTATTGGCATCCACCATTCCGAACTCGCCGCGCACCTCGGAAGAAACACGCACATCCGTGGAGGCAATATCGGTGGCCATGGTGATAAGCGGGGTGAGGACCTCGGAAAAGTCCACGATTTCGTCCACGGTTTGGGAGAGAATCTGGTGCACGAGGGCGATGGTTTCCACGCGGCGCTGCGCCTCGGAGAGCACCTCGATCACCTTTTTATCGTCGGCGCGGCGCGCCTGCATCCGCAGCAGCGCCGAAACGGTCTGCAAATTATTTTTGACGCGGTGGTTGATTTCGCGGATCGTGGTGTCTTTGCTGACCAGCTCCAATTCGCGCCGGCGCAGCTCACTAATATCGCGCGAAAGCACCACGGCGCCCACGTGCTTGCCGTCCTTCCAGAGCGGCACCGCGCGCAGGGAGAGCACCGCCCCGCGCAATTCGAGTTCGGTCATCCACGGGGCGCGCCCGAGCAGCACCACCGGCAACGCGTCATCCAGGCGGGTTTCCGCGTCAATACTCGAGGTGATTTGCTCGGCGAGCAGCTGGCCTTCGAAAGTGGAACGAATACCGAGGCGGTGCAGATTAGACACCGCATTCGGACTATTGAAAATCACCGCGCCGTCCGCATCAATATGGGTGAAGCCATCCGTGACACGCGGGGCACCGTGGCGGAACCCGCTCGGGGTGCCCTCCATGGGGAACAGGCCCTGAGTGACCATATCGAGGAGCTGCTCTTCAATTTCCTCATAGGAGGAATGCCGCAGCACCGTTTCTTTGCGCGAACGCTGGGAATACACCAGGGCGAGAACCGCGAAAGGATCCTCACCCGCCCGGCGCACCGGATAGCCTTCGTAACGCAGGCCGTGAATATAGACGGTGCCGCGCTGGCCGGTGGCGATAATCTCCCGGAATTTCTCCGAATCGGCCGGATCGAAAGTCATATTGACCACGTCATTATCGAGCGCGGTGGCGTTGGTGGCCGGGCGGCAGGCCGCCGCGATAATGAAGCGTTCATCCTGGAGCGGGGTGACCAGCACGAGGTCCGCGAAGGAAAAATCGGAGAGTAACTGCCAGTCCCCCACCAGCTGATGCAACCATTCGCGTTGCGAAGCGGAGAGCGTTTGGGACCGTTCCAAGATATGACCGAGAGATGGCATACCCCTAAGAGTAGTCGCTCGCGCGAGTACACTAGTAGTTCCGCGTTAGTTATATTCACGGCAGTGCGAGGGCCGGGCTGCGCCGGCGGTGGAGGCCGGGTGGAGCGGCGCCGCGCTGCGCCGTCGTTCTATCCACGAAGGGAAGCCCGCATGGCCGCACGCCACCACGCTTCGCCCGGCGCCCGGGCCCGCACGCGCACCGCCGCTAACCGCAACAACGTGCGTACCCGCGCCGCCGCTAACCGCACCAACGCAGGTACCCGCGCCACTTCGCACCACACCGCGCTGGCGCGCAGCCTCACCTCCCCGCAAATCGCGATGATTGCGCTATCCGGGGCGCTGGGCACGGGGCTGTTCCTCGGTGCGGGTGCCACGATTTCACTGGCGGGGCCGGCCACGATTATTTCTTACGCGCTGGCCGGGCTGCTGGCGCTGTCAGTGGTATGGGCGCTGGCGGAGATGGTCAGCGCGCATCCCGTTCCCGGCGGGCACGGCACTATCGCGGGGGCTTATCTGGGAAACCTGGGGGCTTTTGTGACGCGCTGGAATCTGGCGGTCACCTATATTGTGGCGGTAGGCGCGGAAGTGACGGCCGGCGCGAAATACCTCCAGCACTGGCTGCCTCAGCTCAATAGCGCGGTGGGCACGGTGGCCTGTTCCCTTTTTATTGTGGGGCTGAATATGGCCACGGTGCGACTGTATGGCACCGCGGAATATGAGAGTGTCTAATGGTTTGTGTGTGAGGGTGAAAACCACCTAGGAGATAAACCAGAATGACTACCGTGAAACAAGA
>NZ_JBOZDP010000033.1:0-10767 GCF_051265835.1 Actinotignum inguinis
TCGATGGTTTAACGATTGTGGAACATCGTCAAGCGGTTTTAAGCGATAATGTCCAATAAACAGTCCGCAGCCCCGACCGTCCGGAATTTGCACTATGTTTGCCCTTGACTTGGTGACGAGCCTTCATCGCGAACAAAGTGTACGTGGGTGACAGTTTTTCCTGTTTTATTGTCAGGGACGTACATTCTGTGGCCGGTACGGTTCAGAATGCACGTTTTGTTGCCCCGCTGGGGCATCGTCGCACCGCGGCCGGCGGGGCGGGTGGTGTGTTTTCCGGAGTGTACTGCGGATGTTGTACAAGCGAAGTACAGCTCTGACAACACATGCCTCCTCCCCAGGGACTGGTGTGAATCCTGAGGTTCGAGTTATAGGGGCCTATAGGGCACCCGGCGCTCGCTCAACTCGCGAAACGCATGGCTTACGGGGCGCTCGGCGCCCGGAATTTCTGTGCTACGATTCCACCCATGGGCATTCAACTATTCCTGTAGATCGGCGTGGCGCCTCGCGTTGAAGCGCGGCAGTCACGCCAGGTCACGCACGCAGCACTCACCGGTAGGTACATTGGCGCACTCGCGCTCACTCCGCGTACCCCCGCAATTTTCGCGTGCTCCGCTCCCGATCAGCTCCGCCTAAGCTCGGTGCACCGCCAGTTCAGAACCGGCTCTAGCTCAGCTCCGGATCCTGATCCAGCTCCACGGAATATTCGAACCACAGCATCTTGAGGAATCCCATGACCCAGCCCTCGGCCGCGTCCGCCACGCACCCAAAACCCACCCCGCATATCTCCCGCTTCGCTGCCTTCCGCCCGTGCTCGCTGCGCTTCTCCGAGGAACACATCCACGCCTACCCGAATCGGCCCCTCGCGTTCCTCCTCGCCATTACCCGCGAAAACGCCGGGCTGATCGCGCTGACCACGCTGATCGCCTGCCTGACCTCGGTGGCCAGCGTGGCCCAAATTCACTTCGTTGGGAAAATGCTAGATTCCGGGCTGGAGCACGGCATCACCGCCGAGCTCCTCGCTCCGGCAGGGGCCTTCGTCGTCGCCACTCTTATTCTTGCCCTCACGCTCTGCACGGAAATCCCCGAGAACGTGCTGTGGATGCGGGCGATGATCCATCCGCAGCGCACCCTCGCCGCCCGGCTTTTCCCGCGCCGCACTGATCTGGAGATGCAAACCGGCGACGTCGTCTCCGTGCTCAACTCGGATACCTACATGGTCGGGGCCATGCTCATCAACACCCCGTCCACCCTGGCCTCGCTGCTGTCCTTCGCGCTGGTGGCGGTGCTCATGATGCGGATGAGTGTGCCGCTTGGCCTCGCGGTGATTATCGGCCTGCCGCTGGTGATGGCGGTTGTCTCCTGGATTTCCCGCGTCATGGCCAAATGGCGCGAGCCGCTGCGCGAGGAACAGGGCAAACTCACCACATTGGCCACGGACGGCGTGGTCGGGCTGCGGGTGATGCGCGGCGTCGGCGGAGAAGATTACTACAATGCGCGCTACCGCGAACAATCGGAAGCGGTCAAAAAGGCCGGTTTCGACGCCGCCCCGTCGCGTGCCCTCATGTCCACCGTGACCAACGGCGGCCCGCTTATTTTCCAGGCGGTCATCGTGACGGTGGGCGTGAGCATGCTACTTAGCGGGCACCTCACCGCCGGCGAACTCTTCGCGTTCGCCGGCTATTGCGCCATCCTCTCCATGCCCATCATCATGTTCTCCAGCTTCGCGACCAGCGCGGTCGCGGCCTGGGTCAGCGCCAAAAAAATCACGCGCGCGCTCGCGGCCGAACCGCTGCTGCCCGATACCGGCACTGTGATTCCGCCGGACTGGCGCGCGGTTTCGCTGTACGACGCCGCGGCGGACTTGCACATCGAAGCCGGGCGCTTCACGGCCGTGGTGGGTGCGAACGTGGAGGAGGGCACCGCGATTGCGGCGCGGCTCGCGCGTATGAACGACGACGCCGCCATCCGCCTGCGCTGGCCTGCCCCGCCACCTAACGGCGAGCCGGGCGGGGCGCCCGCTCCGGGCGAAGCCCGCGCCGCGGATATCCCGCTGGACGAACTCCGCGCCCACATCCGCTACTCCGGTCCGGTCGCCGATCTTTTCGCCGGCACCCTGCGTGAGAATCTCCAGGGCGAGCACGCTCCGGCTGTTCCGGCCCGCACCCTGCCCCAGCTGTTCGAGGATTATTCGAGCGGACAGGCCGGCCACCAGCACGCCCCGGCGGATACCAGCGCCGATGACCAGCTCAACCGAGCGCTGGCCGCCGCCCAGGCCCGCGACGCCGTGGAGTCGCTGGGCGGCCTGGACGGCACCGTGACCGAGCGCGGCCGCAATGTTTCGGGTGGCCAGCGCCAGCGCCTGGTGCTGGCCCGGCTGCTGGCCTCCGACCCGGAGATCGCCATCCTCGTGGACCCCACCTCCGCGGTGGATTCCCACACCGAGGCCCGTATCACCGCTGCCTTGGCCCAGGCCAGGAAGGGGCGCACCACCGTGGTTGTCTCGGCATCCCCGCTGGTGCTGGGGGCAGCTGACGTCGTCGTTCTTATTCGCGACGGCAAAGAAATCGCGCGCGGCACGCACGCGCACCTACTCGACCACCCGGACTACCGCCGCATCGTGGTGCGGGAAACCGGAGAAGAACCGCAACCCGGAGAGGAGCCGGCATGATCCTTCCCATCGCATCCCGCCGTTTTTCCGTGCGTGCCCTGGCGCGCATTGTCCGCGGGCGCCTGGGCGAATTCAGCCTGGTCGTCGGGCTGCAATTGGTGGCGGCCATCGCGGCCGTTATTTCGCCCATCGTGATCGGCCGCGCTATCGACATCGCCGGCCACCCGGAAGCCGCCGCCCGCGCGGCCACGCTCATCGCGCTCATGCTCGGGGCGGTCGCGGTCCACACGCTGTTCACGTTCCTCGCGGATCTGCGCGCGGAATACTTTGGCAACCGGGTTTTCGCCCAGCTGCGCGACGGCGTGGTGCACGGTATCACCCACTTGCCCCTTGACCTGGTGGAAAGCGCCGGCTCCGGCGACCTCCTCGGCCGCACCACGGACGATATCACCCGCGTGCAATTCTTCATCCAACGCGGAATTTCCAGTCTCGTGGTGCTGGTGACCACCGTGTGCGTCTCGCTGGGTGCGGCGCTGCTGGCGGCCCCGGCCCTCGGCTGGACGCTGTTCCTCACGGCGCTGGTCACCGCGGTGGTGCGCTGGTTCCTGCGCCGTATCGTCCCGGTTTTCCAGTCGGGGAGCGCGGTGCGCGCGGCATTTGCCGGCTCGGTTTCCGAAACCGTCACCCAAAAAACCACCGTCGACGCCCTCAATCTGGGGCGGGTGCGCCTCGGGCGCCTGGGCACCTTCATCGAGGAACACGTGCGCGTGGAAACGTACGGCGCGGGAATCGTGTGGCTGTTCCGCGCCGGCGTGGCGCTGTCCGTGTGGCTGCCGGTCCTGGTCACGCCGCTGGTAGGCGCGCTGCTCATCCCGCGCGGCGCCGCGACCCTCGGCCAGGTCATCACGGTCACGATGCTCGCGATCCAACTGGCCGGCCCGCTCGAAGAACTCGGCTGGTTCATCACCGAACTCCAGTATTCCCTGGTGTCCTTCGCCCGCATTTTCGGGGTGGATACGGTGCCGCCGGAGTCGCGCCCCGACGTGCCGCGTGGAACCGATGTGGAATTGCGCGGCGTGCGTTTCCGTTACGGCCGCACTATTAACGACGACGCCGGGCCTAGCGAGCCACGCGCCTACGCGCTCAAGGGCGTTGATCTGGAGGTGCGCAGCGGTGAGCACCTGGCGATTGTGGGGCCGTCCGGGGCCGGGAAATCCACGCTGGCCCGGCTGATTGCCGGAATCAACCGGCCCGAATCGGGCGCGGTGCGGATCGGCGGGGCGGATGCTTCCCGGATTCGGGAGGATCACCTACATGCCACGGTATCGCTGGTCACGCAGGAGCACCATGTGTTCGTGGGAACGGTGGCCGATAACCTGCGCATGGCCCGCGCCGATGCCAGCGAGGCGGAGATGCGGGCCGCGCTCGCGGCGGTGGAATTGGATCTGCCTTTGGAAGAGCGGTTGGCGGGCGGGGCGCGCGAGCTTTCGCCCGCGCAGGCCCAGCAGTTGGCGCTGGCCCGCATTATTGTGCTGGACCCGCAGATCCTTATTTTGGACGAGGCCACCGCGATGCTGGATCCGAATGCGGCGCGCTCGGCGGAGCGCGCCCTGGCGCGGGTGCTGGAAGGGCGCACCGTTATTTCCATCGCGCACCGCCTGTATAGCGCCCATGCAGCGGACCGGGTGGCCGTGATGATCGACGGCCGGGTTGCCGAGCTGGGCAGCCACGATGAGCTGGTCGAACGCGGCGGGGAATACGCCCGGCTGTGGGAGATGTGGCAGGCGGTGGATGCGCCGGAGGTGTGAGGATGAAAGGGTGAGGCGCGAGTGCGTTCCGGGAGCCATTATGCGCATATGAAATGTGTAAAGATGCAGGTCAGTGGCTTGTGAGTAGGTGATCTGGCGGTTGGGTGCGGGGTGGCGGGTGAATAGTGGTGTCTTTCTCTTAACAAATATGCAAGGAAATCGGTTAAGGTATGTGTTTGAAGGCCACTGGATGGTGGTTGTTTCACGCGCCAACAGATAGGGATTGCCGGGAGGGCTTGGTTTTTCGCGGTTTTCTTGGTGTTGGTTGGATTCTAATCAAGCTTGGTGCTTGGTACTTGTGGAAAGGTTTGTCTTGATGTTCAAGATTGGGAAACGGGTTGCGGCGTCTGTTGCTGCGCTCGCTGTTGTGACGGGGGGGGGTAGCGTCTTATAGCTTTGCGGCCGAGCATATGGTGAAGGACCTTGTGGTCGCGGTTGTGGCTGATGGTACCCCTGACTTCAGCCAAGAAGCAGGCCCTGGTAAAGATACCGGCCCGAAGAATGGGGTTGTGCGTTCGCTGGATACTGTTGATTATGAGGTGTCCTGGCAGGTCACCGAGGATGGTGACTATACGCTTGAGGCGGACTTGCCTGCTGGTGTGGAGTTTGCTCCGGGTTCTGATTCTTTCTGTAAGAACGCGGGCAGCGCGATCAAGAATGATTTGACGTACCAGAATAAGAACACGCTTCGCTGTGAGCTGTCGGGTACGGCTGGGCAGTCGGTGAAGTCGGCGGTGAAGGTGTTTGTGCGCCGGGCCGCGAATGACTCGGTGATCCCGCTCCAGTTCACGGCTGGTGGTGTTACCTCGAATACGGTGTCGACAAAGGTGTCGGCAAAACCAGACTTCACCGTAACCCATACCCCTATTCACTCTGTGCAGTATGAGCAGGTAGATGGGCTAATTTGGGGCTCAATGGGCGTTTCTATTAATGCTCCTCGCCCCTCTCAGGGGTTGAATAAAGGTCTTGAAGCACTCAGTGGTGACTATCGAGTGAGCATCCCGGTGAAACTACCGGAAGGCTCTATCGTCAATTGCTCAAACGAATCGCATTCACCATTTTGGCCATACAACTATTTGAGAAACGACCCGAAGGTTAGTGAAGACAACTCATTTAGAAACTCGGGTCAGTGCACTAACGGTACGTATCGTGATGGTATTTTTTCTTTTGATGTAACCGGGGCTGATCTTACCGCATCATCGTGGCCGACCCGTGAGAATACTGGTGGGCAGTGGGGTCTGGGCCGAACCGAAATATCTCAAGTTCGCATTAATATTAATATTCCCGTTGCGGCGGCTGCTACTCAGCGGACTATCGAGTGGGGTGAAGCTAGCATCGTTGCTAAAACCCTGAATAACGAAGAATACGCGATGGAATCAGCGGCGTATTCTCAAGGAATCATCGATCCTAATAAGCCATCTGTTGGTCGCGATCCTATCTCTTTCTATCCGAGTGTAGACAGGTTTTCTCCAGGAGAAAGCCTTGCTTTAGGTGAAGAAAAGAAAGCGTTTATATGGTCGCGATGGCATGTGCTTGGGGTGCACCAAGGCAAGGGTGTAACCGCATGTTTCGCTGCTAATCCCCAGCAACTCCAATTTGCGCCCCACGGTCAGGGCACAGCATTTAACTTGAATGATGGAAGCGGTAATAAATTAGCGGAGAGCTTTGAGTATTACCGTGGTGACGATGATTCACTTTCGGAGTCTTTTACCTGTGGCGCGTATGGGGATAGTGCGCCGGGGTGGAGCACTGATGCGGGTGACATGTCCACGGTAAAGGCTGTTCGCGTTCGTGTAACAGATAAGGCAAAAGCCGATCAAAGTTGGAGCTTTACCGCTGCGGTACATCGCCCCACCACTTATACAACCCAGGTTGGAGCGCGAATCCCGGTCAAACATATTATTGTGCTTGACGGAACCGAGCGCGTGTTCCGTTCAAACTCGTATTTCACTGCTGTTGATGGAACCTTTGGTTTGAATCCGGCCTGGGATAAGGCGGATGGTTTGTTTGGTCAGGTCCGTAACCTGAATCTTGGTTTCACCGCTAAAGACGGCCTAAACGAAGGCACGGTCACGGCTACGCTTCCGGCGTGTTTGAAAGTCACCAACCCCGGCACCGGGGAACTAACCCCAGCCACGGGTGATGTGGATCGGGAGAATTGCGGTATTCCTGGGGATACTGTCACCTTCCCCGTGGTGGATGGTAACCCGAACTATGTAGTGCAGGCCCAGGTCATGGCTAAGTCACCGCAAACCGGGACCACGAAGGTTATCCTGGACTCTCCTCAGCAGCCACTGAGCGAGGTACGCCGTTCTAAGAGCATCTCGTTCACCACCGGTCTGGTTGAGCAGGCCACCGCGTCCGTCTCTACCAGCGCTCCGGAAAACACAGTGACGTTGGAGAACGGGACGGCGGCGATTCCGTTCACGCTTGCGTGGGGTAACGCCACCACCGGTAATGCCACGGGCGAGCTTGTGTGGTCAGTGCCCGAGAACGTAGTCCTCGCATCCGTAGGTACCCCGTCCGACGACGCGTCAGTGCAATGCACGACTCAAGATCGCACCGAAGTAACAACCGCTCTTGCGGCTGATAAATCCGGTAAGACTCTCTCGTGGTCGGACTGCCCGGCAGATCCCGCGACTGTGACGGCTGTAAAGGTTTCTACCGGTGATCTGGCATCTACTGCGACCGGTACTCTGCCCGTGAGCGTTACCGCCAACACGGTTGGTGACGTGAATACGTCGTTCACCGCGGGTGTCTTCACCACGGCCGGGGACGGCAAGGTTGATTTCACTGAGGCTACCCCGCTCTCGGTGTATGTCCGTACACCCGCCCCGGCAGATACAGTGACCGAGGGCGCGTGGGAGGATGCAACCGATGCTTCCGCCAAGGATTGTGACACGAAGCAGGTAACCCAAACTCGCACCGTGACCACGACCCCGCACAAGTGGGACCCGGCCGGAAAGCAATGGGTTGCTGACCCGGATCACGCGACCACGAAGACTGAGACTCAGACTCGTGCTATGACCGATAGTGAGCTTCAGGTTTGTACCCCCAAGCCCGCCGATGACGTGAAGACAGCCGAGTGGGTGGATCAAGATGGCGCGGACGCGAAGAACTGTGCTGCTAAGACCGTCACGCAGACTCGCAGTAAGACCACAACCCCGTATAAGTGGGATACCGTCTCTAAGACGTGGGTTTTGGATGCGGATAAGGTGAAGGTTGAGTCTGAGACTCAAACCCGCCCCATGACAGACACGGAACTCATGGCGTGTGCGATTCGCCCCGCCGACAAGATCGATACCACCGAATGGGTAGACAGTACTGAGGAGGATGCGAAGGATTGCGCTACCGGTAAGGTGACTCAGACTCGCTCGAAGACCACAACCCCCTATAAGTGGGACACCGTGGCTCATGAGTATGTGCTGGACACCGAAAACTCAGTAACTGTAACTGAGACCCAGACTCGTGACATGACCGACGCTGAGCTGCAAGTCTGTACCCCCAAGCCCGCCGACAAGATCGACAACACGGAGTGGGTGGATTCGACTGATGAGGGTGCTAAGGATTGCCAGACCGGTAAGGTCAAGCAGTCACGTAGCGTGACGACCACGCCCTATAAGTGGGATGCCACTAGCAAGAAGTGGGTGGCGGATACTGACAAGGCCGTGACCACGACTGAGACCCAGGTTCGGGATATGACAGATAGCGAGCTGCAGGTCTGCACGCCTGCACCCGCCGACGATGTAAAGACCACGGAGTGGGTTGACTCGACTGATGAGGGCGCTAAGGACTGTCAGACCGGTAAGGTCAAGCAGTCTCGCAGCGTGACGACGACTCCCTATAAGTGGGATGCGGCTACCAAGAAGTGGGTGGCGGATACTGAGAAGGCCGTGACTACGACTGAGACTCAAACTCGGGATATGACAGATAGTGAGTTGCAAGAATGCACCGTGAACCCCGGCCTCAAGGTTGAAGAAACCGAATGGACTGACTCGGCTGAGGACGGTGCGAAAGACTGCGCTACCCGCAAAGTCACCCAAACCCGGACTGTGACAACCACGCCTTATAAGTGGGACAGTGTCTCGAAGAAGTGGGTGCTTGATCCGGAGAACGCTACTACTAAGACCGAGTCTCAGGTTCGGGATATGAACGAGGACGAGGTAAAGGTCTGTATGGCTGGTACCGGTGTCCCGGTCTATCCGGATCCGACTCCGGTTCCCCCGAACGGGAGCGTGACTATTGATCCGATCAACGGGCCCGATAACCCTGCCCAATGTGAACCCACCGGTCCTATCACGCGCGCTGACGGAGTGACCATTACGGTGGATAAGGATTGCAAGGTCACCATCACTATCCCTGAGGGCAAGACTCCCGGTCTGTTGACTCCGCCTGTCGAGGTGACACCGAAATACCCCACCCCTGATAAGCCGGTGGTTACTGTACCGGTGAAGGTGATTGATACACCGGATTGGGATGATACGACCACGACCCCGGGCACCCCGGTAACCGTTGAAAAGAAGAAGGGCGAGGTACCTGAGGGGACCACGACCGAAGTAAACGGTCCTGGTACTGCGGTGTTGAACCCTGACGGGTCTATCACGGTTACCCCGGGTGAGAGCGCCAAGCCTGGTGAGACGATCACGGTCAAGGTTGTTGATAAGGTAGGCAACCCCCTCGATAACATCACCGTGACGATTACGGAGCCGGCACCCGGCCCGGACTGGGACGACTCGATCACTGGGCCTGGTAAGAAGATCACCGTACCCAACAAGGGCGGTGACGTACCTGGTGGCACCACGGTGACGGTGAACGGCCCGGGAACAGCAACACTCAATCCGGATGGCAGTATCACTGTCACCCCGAATGAAGACGCGAAGCCTGGTGAGAAGATCACCATCACGGTTAATGACGGTAAGGGTAAGGCCTTGGATTCGTTTACCGTGAAGATCGGGAAACTCAAGACCAGCGCGAAGAACCTGCCCGTGACTGGTGCGACTACGACGGGCATGGCTGGCCTAGCGGCAGTGTTCATGTTGGCTGGTGGGCTGATGGCCTGGCGGCGTCGTCGTAACTAAACAAAATAAGAGCCATATCGGCTAGCCCCGCCAGTGTGTAGGGGCTGGGGGTGGTAGGTGAATGTACGAAACTGGTTTACCTACCACCCCCATTTATTTTCATTGCGCCAGCCGTGCAGTTGTGGTGGCGCTAGGCGTGCAATTCGTATTGCGCTGGGTGTGCATTTTTTCGTTGCGTTGGGGTGTTGTGGTGAGGCTTGAGTTATTAGAAACCCTCGTATCGTATTCGAGGCTTGGGACGATGGACGCGGTAGCCCGCCAGTGTGGGTGTACCACCGCGGCGGTTGTGAAGCGTATCCAGTTGTTAGAAGAAGAAGTAGGCTATCGGCTCACCCAAAGAGCCGGGCGGGGTAGCGAGCTCACGCCCGCGGGTTGGCATCTGGTGGAGCGTTCTATCCAGATTCTTGGGTTGGTGGATAAAACCGTGAGCGAGATACGAGGGGCGGTGGATGACCCACGCGGGCGGATCGTGATTGTGGGACGCGAGTCCGCTGCCCTGGAGAGTCTCGCAACTGTGATGGGGCGGGTGCGGCAGGAGTATCCGGGGATTAGTTTCGAGGTAGTGGCGTGTGGGCGGGAGCAAGCGGCTCGCATGCTCAGTGAGGGTGGGGCGTCTTTCGCGGTGTTGGATGCCTCGTGGGAGTGTGAGTCTTGGGAGACACTGAGCTTGCCGGGTGAGGACCGGTGGGGACTACTCGTGAGGGCTGGTAGTGATCTGGCGGGCAGAGAAGCAGTGCGGCGTGCGGATATTACGAAGCGGGCGTTGGTATTGCCGCATGAGGGTAGCCGGGAGCTTGGGTATTGGTTGGATAAGGAAAACCAGTTGGATGTGGTGGGCCGGTATGGGTCTGGGCGGGTGGCTTGCCACCTGGTTGAGGCCGGGGTTGGTGAGGCTATTGTCTTGGAGAATGCCGTTGCGGAGAACGCGGGCATGATCGGGGCAGCGAATTCTGGTGGTGCTTCTGGTTTGGTGTTTGTGCCGCTCGATTGGCTGGTTGGTTTGCGGTGTGTGTTGGCGTGGAGCAAGCAGGCACGGCTTGGGCGGGCTGGTGAGGTGTTCGTGGAAACAGCCCGGGAAGCCTTTCGCATGGTAGATTGACATTACTCATCAACCACGATGTTGAAGGAGTATCTGGGGCCGTTCGCTACGCGGGCGGCTCCTGCTGTATACGCTGAATGGGTGCAGAATCCCACCAGAGTGTGTCAAGTTGTTTGTGTGTGAGCATTGTTTATAAATACTTATTAAACCGGTCAGGGTAGGCCACGGACATCT
>NZ_JBOZDP010000034.1:0-10005 GCF_051265835.1 Actinotignum inguinis
TCTTGTTTCACGGTAGTCATTCTGGTTTATCTCCTAGGTGGTTTTCACCCTCACACACAAACCATTAGACACTCTCCGGCATGGATGTCGATGCCGCTTTAGCTCGGCAATGGTTAACCAATGTGAGCTACTACCGACTGTCGGCATATTGGTATCCGGCTCGTATCCTCATGCCCAACGGACACCGCCGCGACATCTTTGCACCAGGCACCACGTTTCTGGCCGCAGTTGAGCTTTATGAGGCAGATAGAAAACTCCGCACACTTGTCCACGACGGCATGGAACGCATTGAGATTACAATGCGTACTCGCATCGGAGAAGTGCTATGCGTAGACGACCCCTTAGGATATACCAACCCTAGCCACTTTCGCCCATCTTTCAACCATGAAAAATGGATGGCAACAGTACAGAAACGGGTTGCCAGAGTCGGGCAAAACAATGAAGCAATCAAACATTACCGCGACGAGTACGACGGAAAGTACCCCTTCTGGGTCCTAGCTGAAATACTCGATTTTGCGGATATTTCACGACTATTTGAAGGCCTTCCCGCCAAGGAACAACGTGAAATTTCCAGAGAGTTGAACATTGACGTTGCCCTTGAAAACTTATCGAAAAACCAGCAACGAAAAGCGAAAACACAACCACCTCTGATGCGTTGGCTGGAGCAACTAACTGTGGTTCGTAATATCTGCGCTCATCACGGACGTCTGTGGAATAAATCCTTCGTCCCAGCGCCGACCGCAGCATTACGGACCCTGTCTGAATTCGGGTCGCTTCCCGAAGGCCAAAGCGAAAAGGTCTTCGGCGTGCTGACAGTGATGGCACATTTGCTTCGCGTTACTTCGCCCGGAACGGCTTGGCCCGACAAGATTGCCCAGCACATCAAGAGCGCTTTTTTGACTAACCCCCTGGTACGACCCGCCAGTCTGGGACTACCTGCGGGTTCGTTCGAATCGCTGTAATCAGAGCGGTACCCTCTAGAAAAAGTACGCGCCGACTGAGCTGCGCCGTCGTACCGAAACATGCCTATAGAACACTCAGAGAAATGGACCCACCTCGGCCGCGACCCGTACTGAAACGATGTTTCGCGCGACCAAACGACGTTCCACAGCATGAGCACAACGACGTTCCGTGCGCTCGAAACACTGCTTTATGTGACCGGAACGCTGTTCCACTGGGCATTATTGTCTGACAATAACTTTCCAAGCGCGGAGGTGCTGTGCTATTTGCGTTGGTGTCTGACAATAGCGTCAGACGAGACGATGATGTCTGCCAGAAAGGTAACAGCACAATGTCAACTCCTCGCGCCCGGCGTGGGTGGAGTGCATTCGTGGCACTGTCGGCCACGGTTGCTCTCACGGTCACGCCGTTGACAGCGTGGGCCAGCCCGGGGGAAACGCCCCCGCAGCCCGAACCTCAGGCAGCGGAAGTCCTCGAGACTGCGCAGCCGGCCCTCACTGCTGACGAATTAGAATCAGGCACGTCAAGCGCTCTCGCCGCGGAGAGCACGCCAGAAAACAGCGAAAGCTCAACTGAACCTACTAATAGAGCCGCCGAGACTACTGAAAGAGCAGCCGAGAGCACCGAGGCTTCGGAGGCCGAAAATACCGCGGACGCCGCGAACTACATGTCGATCACCTTTAAACGCACCGATGACAACGGAGACCCGCTCCGCATCGGTCAAAAGATGACGTTCGCAATTACCTACACGAACCACTCGAAGCAAAACATCACGGCGTTCCCCTACCAGTCGAATCTCAAGGGTGTTCTCACCAATGGAACACCGAATTGCCGCTGGGCCAATCTCAAACCCGGCGAAACCAAAGGCTGCACGAAGGTTACCTACACGGTGACAGCCGAAGATGCAGCGACCGGCACCTTCACCCCCTTCGTGGAATTCCGCGCCACCGAAGATCGCAACGGCACAAAGGTCCTCCAGGAGGGCATCCGCCAGGAACTCACCCCGGTGACCCTCATTAATGAGCAGGCTCCAAAGGAACCGGACCCGGCAACCATCCCCACCGAACGGGGGGATATGGAAACCGTGCGCCTGGCACGCGCGGGCGATAAGGAAGACTACTGCTACCGCATCCCGGCCCTCGCGCAAGCGAATAACGGCTGGATCTTGGCCGCTTACGACGGCCGCCCCGGATCCTGCATGGACTCCCCCAACCCGAACCACATCACCCTGCGTATCTCCAAGGACAACGGGAAATCGTGGACCGAGCCGAAGGAAGTCCTCCAGGGCAAGGGCACGCTTTACAGCCGCGATAAGTACGGGTATTCCGATCCGTCCTTCGTGGTGAATGAGGAAACCGGCCGTATTTTCCTTTTCTCCGTCTTCTCTTATGACAAGCGTTTCCAGGATTCGCGCCCCGGCACCGATCCCAATGATCGCAATGTGTTGCACGCGCAGGTCGTCTACTCCGATGACAATGGCGAGACCTGGTCCCAGCCGCGCATCATCACGAACGACATCACTTTCGATAAGGGCATTCGTTCCCGCTTCGCCGCTTCGGGCGCTGGTATCCAGCTCAAGTACGGCGAGCACAAGGGTCGCCTGGTTCAGCAATTCACCATGACTATGCCGAATAACCGCGGTTACGCGGCGGTCTCCGTGTACTCGGATAACAACGGTGAAACCTGGACCCCGGGCGCACCCGTGTACGGCAATATGGACGAGAACAAGGTCGTGGAACTGTCCGACGGCACTCTCATGCTCAACTCGCGTTCCTCGGATAATGTGTGGGCCCGCAAGATTGCGTATTCCACGGACGGCGGGGCAACCTACAGCCCCATGCAGGTCGATTGGCAGCTACCCGATCCGCATAACAACGCCTCGATTATCCGCGCCTTCCCGAACGCGCCCCAGGGCAGCGATAAGGCGAAGATTCTGCTTTACTCGTCCTCGTCCCCGGACGGTCGCGAAAACGGCCTCATCCGTGTTTCTTACGACGACGGCGAAAGCTGGTCGGTGGGCAAGCTCTTCAAGAAGGGTGCTATGGCCTACTCCACCATGTGGGCGATGAAGGATGGCCGTTACGGCATCTTCTTCGAGGGCGATAACAATGACATGCTCTACGCCCACTTTGGCTTCGATTGGCTGAATTCGGTACCGCTCTCCACCACTCCTGAACGCGTGGTGGTCAACCGCGGTGAAGCGAAGGTGAAGATCAGCGTCTCCAACCTGGGAACCGCCGCCATCGAAAATCCGGTTATGGCGCCGCTGTGGCTGCCGCGCGGGTGGTCCGCTGAGCCGGTACAGATCGGAAAGCTGGAGGCCGGTGAAACGCGCACGGTCGCGATTCCGGTCACCATCGGCGATAGCGCTGTCGCGTACGACGACGATATCGGGCTCGACTTCGTTGTGAATGTGGAAGGCAAGGTCGGGGTGAACGCCAGCGCGATCGCCCGGCTGGAGGAACGCGAAGGGGAAACCCCCGCGCCGCAGCAGTACATGACCGTGGACTTCACGCGCACCGATGACGGCGGGGAACCGCTGCGCATCGGCCAGGAACTGACCTTCCGCGTCTCTTACACGAACACTTCGGAGCGCACGATCACGGCATTCCCGTACCAGTCCAACCTCAACCGCTTCCTGACCACCGGCACCCCGAATTGCCGCTGGGGTAATCTGGCGGCCGGGGATACCAAGGGCTGCGATACCATCACCTACAAGGTGACCGCGGAAGATGCCGAGCGCGGTAGCTTCACCCCCTACGTGGTGTTCCGTGCCACGGAGGATCGCGAGGGCATGCGGGTGCTTCAGGATAATATCCGCGCGGAGCTGCCCGCCATCAAGGTGATCAACGAGGAGATTGGTAAGCGGCCTGACCCGGCCACCATCCCCACCGAACGCGGGGATATGGAAACCGTGCGCCTGGCGCGCGCCGGGGATAAGGACAACTACTGCTACCGCATCCCGGCTCTCGCCCAGGCGAATAACGGCTGGATCCTCGCGGCTTATGACGGCCGCCCGGATTCCTGCATGGACTCCCCCAACCCGAACCACATCACTCTCCGCATTTCCAAGGACAACGGAAAGTCGTGGACGGCACCCGAGGAAATCCTGCAGGGCAAGGGGCATATTCGCGATACCGATAAGTACGGCTTCTCCGATCCTTCCTTCGTGGTGAATGAAGAAACCGGCCGTATTTTCCTCTTCTCGGTGTTCTCTTACGATGTGCGTTTCCAGGATTCCCAGCCCGGCACCGATCCGGATAACCGGCGGGCCCTGCACGCGCAGGTGGTCTACTCCGATGACAACGGCCAGACCTGGTCCAAGCCGCGCCTCATCACTAAGGACATCACCTTCGATGAGAATATCCGCTCCCGCTTCGCGGCCTCCGGCGCTGGTATCCAGCTCAAGTACGGCCCGCATAAGGGCCGCCTCATCCAGCAGTTCACGATGACCATGCCGAACGGCAAGGGCTACGCCGCCGTCTCCGTCTACTCGGATGACAACGGCGCCACCTGGACCCCGGGCGCACCCGTGTACGGCAATATGGACGAGAACAAGGTCGTGGAGCTCTCCGACGGCACCGTCATGCTCAACTCGCGTTCCTCGGATGGCATTATGGCCCGCAAGGTCGCCTTCTCGAAGGACGGCGGCCAGACCTACACCCCGATGCAGGTCGAATGGCAGCTGCCCGACCCGCGCAATAACGCCTCGATTATCCGCGCGTTCCCGAACGCACCGGAAGGCAGCGCACAGGCGAAGATTTTGCTTTATTCTTCGTCGTCCGCGACCTCGCGTTCGAACGGCCTCGTGCGTATTTCGTACGACGACGGACGCACGTGGTCAGTTGGTAAGCAGTTCAAGCAAGGTGCCATGTCGTACTCCACGATGTGGGCCATGGATGATGGCCGGTATGGCATCTTCTACGAGGGCGATAACAATGACATGCTCTACGCGCATTTCACCCTGGATTGGCTGAACTCCCTGCCCGTTTCCGCGGTCCCCGCGGAGAACGCCAAGGTGTATCGCGGTAAGTCCACGATTCCGCTGTCGGTAACCAATATGGGCAGCGAGGATCTTGCTGGCGTGGTGGCCACCCCCGGTGAGCTGCCCGCCGGTTGGGAAGCTGAAGCGGTGGAGCTGGGCACCCTCAAGGCCGGGGAAACCCGCGTTGTGCAGGTGCCGGTGACCATCGGTGCGAAGGTGCTGGCCGGCGACGGTAACCAGACCGTCCCGTTCCGCATTACCTCCGGTGACAAGGTGGCGGCCAATGGCTTTGCCGAGGTCACCCTCATCAACCGCGAATGCGAATCGCGGCCGGTCTACGTGCCGGGCGTGAAGCTCGCTAACGAGGTGGCGGCGGAAACCGCCCGGGAGGATAACGGCACCGATAACCTCTTCGACGGCGATCTCAACACCATTTGGCACAGCCCGTGGAGCTCCACGATCACACTGCCGCTGGATATTGATCTGGCCCTGCCCCAGGCTGAGAATATCGGCCGCGTGGATGTGCATCCGCGCAGCGCCGGCGGGGATAACGGCCGCATCCGCACCGCGGAACTGTGGGCCGGTAAGGATGCTGAGAGCGCGGTGAAGATTGCCGAAGGCACCTTCGAGAATTCGCCGGAGCCGGCAACCTTCTTCGTGGATGCCAAGGACACTAAGTTCCTGCGCCTGCGCATTACCGGCACCTACGGGCGCACCGCCGATTCCCTGGCCTCCGCCGCGGAAATCGCGGTGTACAAGATGACGGAAGTTTCCGATACCTGCGTGGAGCCGAGCCCCGAGCCCAGCCCCACGCCCGGTACCGAGGAGCCGACGCCGGGTACTGAGCCGACGCCGGGTACCGATCCCACCCCGGGTACTCCCGATCCGAGCCCCAAGCCGGATCCGACGCCCGATAAGCCGGCACCCTCGCCCGAACCGACTCCGGGCACCGAGGATCCGGCTCCGGAGCCCAGCGAACCCGCGGTTCCCGAATCCAACGGGAACTCCAACTTCCTCTCGAACTCGTGGACATCCACAGTTGCTGATCTCGTCTTCTCCTATGGGCGCGCCGGCGACGAACTCCTCGTGGGCGATTGGACCGGAGACGGCCGCAAGTCCGTGGCGGTGCGCCGCGGCAACCAGTTCTTCGTGAAGAACTCCCTGGGCGGCGGCAATGCCGACACCGTATTCTCCTACGGCAAGGCCGGCGACAAGGTCGCGGTGGGTGACTGGAATGGCGACGGCAAGTCCACCTTCGCGGTTATCCGCGGCAATAAGGTGTTCGTGAAGAACTCGCTGACCAGCGGCAATGCCGATAGCGTTATCGCTTACGGCAAGGCTAGCGATACCCTCATCTCCGGTGATTGGGATGGCGACGGCGTCGCGACCTTCGCGGCGGTGCGCGGCAACCAGTTCTTCGTGAAGAACTCCCTTGAATCCGGAAACGCGGACGCTGTCTTCAGCTTCGGCCGCGTGGGCGATGAGGTCATCGTGGGTGATTGGGATGGCGACGGCGTGGACACCGTTGGGGTGCGCCGCGGCAACGTCATCTACACCGCCGATGCGCAGGGCAATACCGTGATGAGCGTCGCCTACGGCAAGCCCGGCGACCAGCTCATCATCGGCGACTGGGATGGCGACGGCATCGACACGCCTGGCGTGCGGCGCTAAGCGCTTCCCGCTTCGCGGAGAGGCCACCTCATCTCATTGAGATAACACCTCATCTCGCTGACATAGCGTCGCGGTGATGCAGCACCTTCGCATTACGTAGCGCCTCGCGCCGAGAAGCACCTCGCGGCGCGAGAAGCGAGATACAAACCGGGGCCGGGTGGGCTGGATTTCCAGCTCACCCGGCCCCGTTGCGTGGCGTGCCGCGCGGGTACGTTCCCGGCTTAGTTAGCGCAGCTCGCTGCCCGGGATAAGGTCGAGGTAGAGCGAATTCTCGCGTTCAAAAACGACGGCGAGGCTATCCGAGAGCCACACCGCGTCCGAGTAACCGAATTCGCCCGGGCCCAGGGAGCGGAGTAGGCGTCCGGCGTCGTCGACAATAGCGCCGTTCTCCCGGGCGGTATCCGAATGCGGGTGGATGAGGACGGTGTCATCTCCGCAGGTGATGAGCTTGGCATTGCATCCCGGATCGGGGAGGCTGAGGGGCTGCGGCGCGGACCAGGTCAGGCCGTCGCTCGAGCGCGCCACCACGCGCCCGCCGCGGCCCTGGAGGCGGATATTCGCGATGACCTCGCCGCCGCTCACCTCGAGGGTAGTTTCGTCCAGGCCGGGGGTGCCGACCGGGCGGATTGGCTCGGAAATCGCCACAATCCGGCCCGCGCGCACGTGCACCACGTAGATCACGGCTTCCCCGCCGCGGTTCGTGACATACGGCAGGAGCGCGGTATCGCCCAGCAGCGGGGTGGAGCCGGAGGTGGCGAAGAGGCCATCGCAGCGCAGCTCGCTATACAGCTCGTCGTCCACCCGGGTATGGGTCAGGGAGTCGAGGCTAGTTCCCCAGGCAATCCAAGCTTCCAGGCGCGGCCCGTCAAAGCGCGAGCCGAAGTAGCCGATTTCTTCCGAGGCGGCATAGGCCAAGGTAATGCCGGCGTCGTTCCCATCAGAGTTTCCGGCATCGCTCCCGGCATCGCTCCCGGCATCGCTCCCGGCGGCGGTTGGCGCTGCGGCCTCCGCGCCGGTAGCGCTGCTCGCGGGCGCACCGGCCACGCAGGGATCCCCGCACACCGCCGGTGTTCCCGGAACCGGGCGCGGCGCGGAAAAGTCGAGGTCCTGCGCGCGCAGCGGCGTGCCGGCGGCAGGCGCTTCCGAGTCCGCTGCGCTCGCCCCGGCATCGGCGGGAAGCTCAGCGGTGATATAGCAAATCCGGTTGGGATTGGGCAGGTCGGCGGCCATGGCCCCGCCCAGGTTTTCCCAGTCAAAATCCCCGCTCGGATGCGGGCGTTCATCGAAGAAAACGGTCAGCTGGTTATCCCGATGCAGCACGGCCGGGATGCGGAAATCACGGTCGGCGGTACGGGTGACGAGCGCGCGGGCCGAACAGCCAGCCGCGGCGCCAGCGCTGGGCGCGGTGGCCTGCGCACGATCATTGTGCGGGTCCTTATGTAGAGAAGTCATGGCACCATCCTATGTGGTTGTCAGACTTAATGCCGCTGCCCGGCGCCGGGCTGCTGCCACGTACTTTTCCGCGGGATAACGGGGCTGGTGGGCGGTAGGCGCGGCGTCGTCGCCCTTCTTGAAACGGAGGCACGTGCCGGTGGTGCACACCACGTTTTGACAGGGCCGCCGCGCTGTGTAAAATCCTGTGTGCAGCAAGCGAGGCCGGGAGGTACCACCCGCGTTTCGAGCTGTTCGCGTACAGCAACGATACCGATTCTTGACCGTTACTAGAGCTTGCACTGAAGACTTTTCTTGTTTTACGCTGAGGTTCAGCGGCCCATGACCGCGTGACACCCCCGGTGTTTCGTCCAGTACGACGACGCCACCCCCAACCCAACCTAACAGCAGCGCATGTTTGCCTGATACATACCAAGCGCTGGCTAATTCCTGACCGAATTTCCCCTGTGGGACCGAGTTGCGGAGGACGACGATTCTCATGACCACTCAACTGACTCGCCTGACCCGGTGCACGCGTGAGGACATCCCCACCCTCGCCACCATCCGCCGCACCATCGAAGAAACTATGGCCGCCGCCGGTAACAGCCAATGGCCCCTCGGCTCGCTGCCGGTGTGGAAAATCGCCGAGCAGGTAGACGCCGGCGAATTCTGGGCTTTGCGCGCGGCCGATGGCACCATCACCGCCGCCGTGCGGGCCCTGCATTCCGACCCGCTCATCTGGTTCGACGATATGCCCGCCCTCTACCTGCACACCCTCATGGCCAATCCGGCCGTTGCGGCGAAGGGCGCCGGGCGGGCGATCCTGGCCGCAATGGCCCAACTGGCCGTCACCTACGGCTACGACCGGGTGCGCCTGGACTGCGTGGGGCCGCTGCGCGGCTTCTACGCTCGCCAAGGCTTTGAGGACACCGGCATGACCCATTCCGGTAACCACTCGGCGGATATGGATGCGCACCTCATGGAGCGCATCCTGCTGCCGGAGTTCACGCCGGTGGGTGAGTTTGGGGCTGTGCTCGAAGCAGCTGCGCCACTGGTGTAGCAGCGCGCGAAACTACGCTAAACTAGCCTTTTGCAGCCCGCGTGGGCGGCGCTGCCTGGAGAGTTGTCAGAGCGGCCGAATGAGACGGTCTTGAAAACCGTTGTGCGGCGACCCCGCACCAAGGGTTCGAATCCCTTACTCTCCGCATGTGATCTAGCTCTCAGGTCGAGGAATCGGCTTGAGGACCTAGTTTTTGTTGGTAGGACGCGGAAAAATCGGGGAATGACGAGACTTGGAGCACTCCCCCGTAGCCACTCTTGACCGGCCTTTAGGGGTACTTACGGGTACTCCGGGGGTACTTTTGGGGGTACAACCCAAGGGGTGGAGATTTGTACCCCCAAACCGGGGTACGCGACGAAAATAAAAGGGGCGATTTGACGAACAGCGCCTCCGTTCGGGACTGCGAGATAGATTTACACGCTGATAGTATTGAGATGCCGGCGAAAAGAGGGTCAGGGATCCTCTTCCCCCACCGAGGGGATAGCTGGCTCCTACTTTTTACCCACCCCCGGCTACCCAACACTGGCTGTCGAGCGCAAGTTTCTCGAACGGAAAGGCTTATAACAATGAGGACGGACGACGAACTACTTGCCGAAATTGAAAGCGACGCCGACATTGATCCCGAACGGCTTATTACGGATCCAGAGCTAGTAAAAACAGCTGCCGCGCAAATTCGGATCAAAATCGTACAACGCGCACGTGATGAGGCAGTCATACATGCCCGAAAATGTACGAATTAGCGAGCCGAGCCCAGACTTCTCCGGCGAGAACACATCCAAGTCTCACCAAGTCTCGTTTCCACCACTCTCCGAGGCACCTTTAGGCTTATAGGACAAAATGTGTTGGTTACGGTTTAGTAGGTTTGGTTCCATTTAGCCCCGTTGTGTAGATCGGTCCA
>NZ_JBOZDP010000035.1:0-9026 GCF_051265835.1 Actinotignum inguinis
TACACTTTGTTCGCGATGAAGGCTCGTCACCAAGTCAAGGGCAAACATAGTGCAAATTCCGGACGGTCGGGGCTGCGTAGTGCAAACTCAGAGCAGAAATCGGGCCAAAATGGTGCGTAGATTTGCACCCTGTTGTGGGATCGCTATTGATCTTTCAACCCGCGGTGCTGCCGTCCAGAGTTGAAATCAAAGACCCCGGCGGTGAGAGCGCCGGGGTCTCTGTCGGAAAGGATATTCCCATGAAAGAAAGGAACTATCCGGCGATAACTGTACGGCACAACGCTGTAGAGCGCAATGGAAAATTAGGGGTCATGCCGGGTAATGACATTTGGGGCGATATCGCCAAAACCGCTATGGGCAATGCCAGCGGAGCTCATATCAACTGTGGTGCTCAAGGGGGGAGTTGAACCCCCACGCCCTCACGGGCACACGGACCTGAACCGTGCGCGTCTGCCTATTCCGCCACTTGAGCAAGTGCACGTATGAGCTTATCGTCTCATCCCCGATTAGTCCAAGTTTTTGCAGCACGAATTTACGTGAGACGCGTCGCAGCGCCGCACTGCCAGCTGGGCGTCGTCGCCCCACTACCCGCTCCGCTCACGGCGCGGAAGGTAGCGGCGCACCGGCGCGGGCGATTACAGTCGCCTATAGAAGCCGCGGAGGCTTGACGAGCTACACAGGCTGAGCGCTACAGAAGCTTGAGAAGCCGCAACGGTTCACGAAGCTACACAGGCTCACGAAGCTTCAGCGGCCGCGGAAGCTTGACGAGCTACAAAGGCTGAGAAGCTACAGAAGCGAACAGGAATAGGGAAGGGGCAGGGCCATGGGCGCCCTCGGGAAGTTTGAAAAAGGAGTGGAGAACGCCGTCGCCGGGGCGTTCCGCGTTTTCCAGTCCGAGCTGAAGCCGGTGGAAATCCTCACCGACATCAAAAAGGCCATGACGCGCGATGCCGCGGAGCTGTCCCGCGACCGCACCGTCGCCCCGAATGTTTTTACTGTTGCGCTCGCCCCGGCGGATCTGGCCCGGGTGGATTCCTGGGGCCAGGAAGCCCTCCGCGAGGAACTCGCCCGTTCCGCGGTGGAATACGCCACCGAACAGGACTATCTTTTCGTCGGCCCGATTGAGATCACATTCGAGGAGGATCCCCAGTTGCGCGAAGGAACAGCACGCACCCGGACAACCACGCAGCGCGGCGCCATCGCCCCGGCCACTCGCAGCGCCGGCACGGAGGAAAACCCGCTCATCCAGGTGGGCCGGGACCGCTACCTCCTCACCGGCACCACCGCAATCATCGGCCGCGGCTCCGATTGCGATATCAGCGTGGACGATTCTGGCATCTCCCGCCACCACCTCGAACTCCAGGTCACCCCGAACGGCGTGATCGCCACGGATCTCAACTCCACGAACGGCACTTTCGTGGAGGGCCACCGCATTAGCGCGGCCACCCTGGTGGACGGCAATACCATCACCATCGGCCGCACCCACATTATGTTTTGGACCGGAACGGCCTCCGCCTCATGAATCTCGCAATAACCTTATTGCGCTTCGGTTTTCTAGCGCTGCTGTGGCTGTTCATTTTCGCCGTCGTGCTGACGGTGCGCCGCGATGTGCTGGGAACGGACGTGCGCCGTCGTTCTTCTCTTCTTTCGGCACGACGCCGCAGCATCCACGCGCCCGCCCCCGCGGAAAACGACTCCCCCGCAGCGCCTGCCGCGCCCGTCGAACGGCCCGTCTACCTGGTGGTGACCGGCGGTCCGCTGCTGGGAACCGCGGTGCCGCTCAGCTCGCAACCGGTCTATATCGGGCGCGCCCCGGATAACACGCTCGTCCTGGATGACACGTATGCTTCCGGGCATCACGCCCGGATTTTCGCGGCGGAGGGCCGGCGCTGGGTGGAGGATCTGGGCTCAACAAACGGTACCCTGGTAGGGGGGATCCGCATTAACGGCTCGGCCGCGCTGGACCCCGGCGTTGTTATTCAGGTGGGGGAAACCACGATGGAGCTACAAGTTTGAGTATTCAGCTACGCTACGCGGCGTTTTCCGATGTCGGCCTGGTTCGTTCCAATAACCAGGACGGTGGCTACGCCTCGCCTCATTTGCTCGTGGTGGCAGATGGGATGGGCGGGGCGGCCGCCGGGGATATCGCCTCGTCGGTGACGGTGGGTCATTTGGTGGCGGTGGATGATGTGCACGCCGCCGATGATTTGCTGCCGCTGCTGCGCCGCGCGGTGGAGGCCGCGCATGACGATATGCTCGCGCTCGTGGCGGAGAACCCGAAAATGGCGGGCATGGGCACCACCTGTATCGCGATGCTGCGCGCCTCGAATAAGCTCGCGATGGTGCATATTGGTGATTCGCGGGCGTATTTGTTGCGGGATGGGAAGCTCGGGCAGGTTACGCATGACCACACCCTGGTCCAGTACCTCGTGGATCACGGCCGGCTCACCCCGGAGGAAGCTGAGCACCACCCGCAGCGCAATGTGATTATGCGGGCGCTCGGGGATACTCCCGGCGAGGTGGAGCTGGATGAATCCGTGCGGGAAGCGCGGGTGGGGGACCGCTGGCTGCTGTGTTCGGACGGCCTGTTCGGCGTGGTCGCGCATGACACCATCGAGCACGCCATGTGCGCGATCCCGGATCTGCACCAGCTGGGCGAACATCTCATTGATTTGGCGCTGGCGGCCGGCGCGCCCGATAACGTCACGGTTATTCTTGCGGATGTTATTGACGACGCCGCACTTACCAGCCCGCTGCCCTCCCAGCCGATCGTGGTGGGTTCGGCGGCGCGCGATTACCGGCGGCCCACCCGCGGGGGGAATTCCGCGGCCGCCAAAGCGGCGACGCTGACGCGGAATGCGAATGTCGGGGCTGGCGCAGGTGCCGGGGCTGGCGGCGCTGATGCGGCTGGTGCTGCGGGCGGCGCTAGTGCGGGTAGCCACAACGATGCCGGCAATAGTGAAACTCCCGGGGTGTCCAACAGCTCAAGCGATTCCACCGCCGCGCCCGGAAGTGCCCACCCGAAGGTAAGCGCCAAGAAAAACGCGAAAAATAGCTCCGCGACTGATGCAGGTAATGCCGGCCGCGGATCCGGTGCAGGCCGCGGAAACTCGGGGGCGGAGGGGGCGCCCCGCGCGCGCTGGGGAGCACGCCTGGCTGTTATTCTGACCATCCTGGGCCTGGCGGTGGCCGGCCTCTTTGGCGCTTACCGCTGGACCCAAAGCCGCTACTACGTGGCCAATAACAATGGCATCGTCACGATTTACCGGGGAATCCCGCAGCGGCTCGGCCCGCTGGAATTCTCCCACGCAGCGGAAGCTACTGATCTTCAGGTCCGTGACCTCACCCCGGTGGCCCAAGATCGGCTAGCCACACCCATCACGCGCGCTTCGCTGCGCGAAGCGCGCGCCGTCGTCGCCGCCCTGCGTGAACAAAAAGCCCAGAACAACGAAGCTACGCCAGCGCCCGCGAGCGCGAGCCCCGCGCCCAGCGCTTCGGCCGCGCCGGCACCGGGAGCGACCACCCCGGCACCCGGGCAGAGCGCGCCCGCGCCAGAACAGCCGGCGCCGGCACCCGCCGCAAACGCCCCCGCCCCCGCGAACCCGGGAGAGAACCGATGAGCACGGTGGTTCCCCCGCGCACGCGCCGCGGCCGCTGGCCCGAGATCACCCTGCTGCTCCTGGCCGGAGCCATCGGGGTGGGTGCCTATTACCTGGTGTGGACCGGGCTGGGTAATACCGGCGCGGGCAATGCCGGAGCGCCTGCTACAGGAGCGGATGCTGCCGGAGCGGGTACTGCCGCGCTGCCGCCGAGCTTCGCGCTGGTGGTGGGCGCCGGCGCCGCCCTGGTTTTCGCCTGTCACCTGCTCATTCGCGCGCTGTGCCCCTACGCCGACCCGGTGCTCTTCCCCTGCGCGATCGCGCTCAACGGGCTGGGCCTGGCCATGATCTACCGGGTGGACGCCGCCGCGGATACCAACCACGCCCGCAGCCAGCTCATCCTCACGGCCGGGGCGCTGGTGTTCTTCGCCATCACCATCCTCGCGGTGCGTAATTACCGGGTGCTGCAAAATTACATGTGGACCTCCCTCATCGCCGGGGTGGTGCTGCTCCTGCTGCCGCTCAGCCCGCTGGGCCGCACCCTCAACGGCTCGCGCCTGTGGATCGCGGTGGGCGGGATGTCCTTCCAGCCGGCGGAGGTCGCGAAAATCTGTTTCGCGGTGTTCTTCGCGGCCTACCTCGTGACCGAACGCGATAACCTGGCGCTGGCCGGCCCGAAAATCCTGGGGATTCGCCTGCCCAAAGCCCGCCATATCCTCCCGGTGCTCATCGCCTGGGCGCTGTGCATGGGCGTCCTCGTTTTTGAACGCGATTTCGGCACCGCGCTGCTCTTCTTCGGGCTGTTCGTGGCGATGCTGTGGGTGGCCACCGAGCAGGTCTCCTGGCTGGCCATCGGCGGCCTCCTCACCGTGGGCGGCGTGTGGTTCATTTCCACCACGGTTTCCCACGTGCAGGCGCGCTTCGCCATCTGGCTCAACCCCTTCGACCCCGAACTTTATGATGCCGTCGGCGGCTCCTACCAGGTGGTTCAGGGGCTCTTCGGCATGGCCTCCGGCGGGCTCTTCGGCGCGGGGCTCGGGCGCGGCTACCCGAACCTGGTGTACGCGGCGCATTCCGATTTCATTTACGCCTCCTTTGCCGAGGAACTCGGGCTGGTGGGCGTGGGCGCCATCCTGTGCATCTACCTGCTTCTTATCAGCCGCGGCATGCGGGTCGCCCTGGAATCACGCGACGGCTTCGGCAAACTCCTCGCCTCCGGGCTTTCCTTCGTGCTCGGGCTGCAATGCTTCATCGTCATCGGCGGGGTGACGCGCATTATCCCGCTCACCGGCCTGGCTCTGCCTTTCCTCGCGCACGGCGGCTCGGCGCTGCTGACGAATTGGATTATTATCGCGCTGCTTATCCGCATGTCGCACACCGCGCGCCGCCCCGAAGAAGCCCGCCCGCTGCCCACCACCGACGAACTCGCGATCCTGCGTGGGAACGCTGATGAGGGCGATGGTGAGGGCGACGACGACGCGCGCCGCGCCCCGCGCGGCCCGGGAAGCTCGGCCGGCGGCGCTCGCACGGAGGTGGTGCGCCCGTGAATCGCCCTATCCGCCAGCTCGTCGCGGTCATCGCGGTCATGTTCTTAGGCTTGGCCGGCTCGACCACCGCAATCCAGTTCTTCCAGGCCGCCAGCCTGAATGCCAACGCGTGGAATGTGCGCACGCTCTACCGCGAATACGGCACCCAGCGCGGTCCCATTATCGTGGCCGGGGAATCCATCGTCTCCTCCCAACCCATCGACGATGCCTACAATTACCTGCGCGTCTACGAGCGCCCGGAGATCTACTCGAACCTCACCGGCTACTACTCCATCGCTCATAACTCGATGACGGGCTTGGAACGCGCCATGAACCCCGTGCTGGGCGGCTCGGATTCCTCCCTGGCCGGTCAGCGTATCGAAGAACTCATCACCGGCTCCCAACCCCAGGGCGGGGGCGTTGAGCTCACTATCGACCCCCAGCTCCAGGAGGCCGCAGCCGCCGCGCTGGGTAACCAGCGCGGCGCCGTCGTCGTACTTAATTCCCGCACCGGAGATATTCTGGCGCAGGTCTCCACGCCCGGATTCGACCCGAACGGCGTAGCCACGCACGATACCGCGGCCGCGCGCGAGAACTACCAGGCCCTCGAAGCCGACCCCACCACGCCGCTCATCGACCGGGCCACCGGCGGCGACCAATACGCACCCGGCTCCTCCTTCAAACTCCTCACCGCCACCGCGATGATCGAAAACCTCGGGCTCACCCCCGATTCGCTGGTGGAGGCCCCGCGCACGTTCGTGCCGCCGGGAACCACGCACGATATGTGGAATCCCGGGCAGGCCGCCTGCGGGGACGGCTCCGGGCAGGTGAAACTCACCGAGGCTTTCGCGCAATCGTGCAATACCCCGTTCGCGATTGGCGGGATCAAGGTGGGCCCGGAAAAAATGGTGGCGCAGGCCGAAAAATTCGGCTTCAATAGCGAGCTTGCCACGCCGCTACCTGTGTCCGCCTCGCGTTTCCCCGCGCCGGAAGATGCCGCCGCGCTCGCCATGGATTCCATCGGGCAGCGCGATATTCGGGTCACCCCGATGCAGATGGCGATGGTTGGGGCGGCGATTGCTAATGACGGCGTCGTGATGAAACCGAATCTGGTGCGCCGCACCCTCACCGCGGATCTTGAACCCGTGAGCGAAAGCGAACCGGAAGTGCTCTCCCGGGCGATGAGCCAGCAAACCGCGGGCTATATGCACCAGATGATGGTTGATGAGGTCAAGCACGGCACCGGGTATCTTTTCACCCTCCCCGGGATTGAAACGTCCGGGAAAACCGGGACCGCGGAAATCACGAACGATATCCCCCCGCACGCGTGGTTCGTGGGGAATGCGACCATCGGGGACACGGCCTATACCGTGGCCGTGATCGTGGAAAATTCGGGCAATGCGGTGTGGAATGGCGACGGCGGCTCCGTTGCCGCACCCCTTGCCCGCACAGTACTTGAAGCTAAGGTGAACTAAGCAGATGCTCAGCAGAAAGGTGACGCGACGTGAATGATATCCCCCGCGTACTCGGCAACCGCTACCAGGTGGGCGACATCATCGGTCGAGGCGGTATGGCCGAAGTACATCTCGGCTACGATACCCGGCTCTCACGCACGGTAGCGATTAAGATCCTGCGCACCGACCTGGCGCAAGATGCCACCTTCCTGGCCCGTTTCCGGCGCGAAGCCCAATCGGCGGCCGCGCTCAACCACCCCTCCATCGTGTCCGTGTACGATACCGGCGAGGAAACCGTGACCTCCGCGGGCGGCACCGAGCTGGCGCTGCCCTATATCGTGATGGAGTACGTCAAGGGCCGCACCGTGGCCTCCCTGCTGCACGGCGGGGACCCGGTGCCCATCGGCGAGGCCGTGCAGATCGTGGTGGGCGTGCTCTCCGCGCTGGAATACTCCCACCACGAAGGCATCATTCACCGCGATATCAAGCCGGGCAATATCATGCTCACCACCGGCGGCAAGGTGAAGGTCATGGACTTCGGGATCGCGCGCGCCATCGCCGATTCCGCCGCCACCATGACGCAGACCAATTCCGTGGTGGGCACCGCCCAGTACCTCTCCCCCGAGCAGGCGCGCGGCGAAGTGGTGGACGCGCGCTCGGACCTGTACTCCACCGGCTGCGTGCTCTACGAACTCCTCACCGGGCGCCCGCCCTTCGTGGGCGATAGCGCGGTGGCGGTGGCCTACCAGCATGTGTCGGAAACCCCGAAGCCGGCTTCCCAGATCGCTTCCGATATCCCGGACGCCATCGACCGCGTGGTCATGAAATCCCTGGCGAAGAGCCGCGAGGACCGCTACCAGGACGCCGCTGAATTCCGCGCGGACCTGCTGGCCGCGGCGCGCGGGGAAGGCGTGGACGCCCCGGCGGTTTCCTCGTGGAATGCGTACGGGGCGGGGGCTGGTATCGCGGGAGCCGGTGCTATTGCGGGCGCTGGTGTGGCGGGTGCCGCGGCCGGCGGCGCGGGCGCGAATGCCGCCACGGCTGCCACGCAAGCATATTCGGCCGCTAATACACGCCCCGCTTCCACTACTGCTTATCCCACCGCGACTGCCGGAAGCCCCGGCGGTGCCGCGGGCGGTGCGGGCGCCGGCGCCGGTGCCGGTGCAATTTCTAGTACGACGACGCAGCCGGGCGGCGCGCCCACCTACCCGGGCGGGTACCCGACGGGCGCCTATCCCGGGGCTTACCCCACAGGCAGCTACCCCACCGGGAGCTATCCTGGCTACGACCCATCGGCAACCGGCGCGCAACCGCCGGTGAAGAAGAAGTCCAGTGCGCCCTTCATTTGGGGCGGGGTGGCTTTGCTTGTTATCGCCCTGGGGATTCTGGGCTGGTTCTTCCTCTCCGGCCGCGGCGACTCCGCCGAGCCGCAGCCCACCGAGACCGCGGTGGCGCAGGTGACGATTCCCGATATGACGGGGTGGACCGAGGTGCAGGCCAGCCAGCAGCTGACCAGCTTGGGACTGGAATTCGTGCGCGGTACGGATGTTTCCAGCGATACCGTGGACAAGGGGCTGGTTGTATCCTCCAACCCGGCGATGCGGAGCACCGTGGATGTTGGCAGCCGGGTGACCTTGCACTTCTCCTCCGGGCCCTCGGCCGTGCAGGTTCCCGATGTGGTGGGGATGAGCACGGATCAGGCTTCGCAGGCGCTGCGGGCGGCGGGGCTGACCGTGGGCGGTATGGAACAGGTCAATGATCCGAGCGAGGACCGCGACCGGGTGGTGTCCACCAGCCCGAATGTGGGTGAAAGCGTGAAGCCGGGCAGCACCGTCAAGCTGCAGGTGGCCAGCGGCAATGTGGCGGTTCCGGATGTGCGCGGAATGAGCGTGGATGAAGCGCGGGCGGCGCTGCGCGATGCTCGCCTCACGGTGGTGGGCCAAGGCGAGCAAGAAGTCAGCGACCCGGCCAAGGTTGGCAAGGTTGTGGACGCGAGCATCGCCCCGGGTACCGTGGTGCAGCGCGATACCGAGATGCGCATTACCGTGGGCATCGCCCCGGCGCCCACTCCCACCCCGAGCACTCCGCCGGCCGGCTCAGGTTCCGGCGGCTCCGGCTCGGGCGGATCGGGTGGCTCTGGCGGTTCGGGCGGCGGCGCCCATCCCAATCCCGCGCCCACCGGCCAGGGGAACGGGTAAGTACGGGTAGCTAGCTGCCCGGCCAGGGCAATGGCTAGCTGCCGCGAACTTAGCCCGCATCGCATGTTTTTCTGCGATGCGGGCTTTCGCGTTCTATCCATTTACTTAAGATTTCAGTGGAGGGCCCACAACAGGGTGCAAATCTACGCACCATTTTGGCCCGATTTCTGCTCGGGGGTGCGGACGGTTTCCTAGAGATTTTTAAGGAGATCGTTCAATGAATAAGAAACCGGGAGTTGCGAACGGGAT
>NZ_JBOZDP010000036.1:0-8152 GCF_051265835.1 Actinotignum inguinis
TGCGCTGATGGTACTGCACTCGGTGGGGTGTGGGAGAGTAGGTCACTGCCGCCATGTTTTTGTAGTGTGTGGGGTGTTGGTCCTTTTGGGGCTGGCACCCCACACACGTGTTTAAGCTGCGAGGCCACGCCCCAACGAATGAAGGGCCGCGCGGCTGTTCCCTCCGCGTCGGGTGTGCCTTGCCTCCAGCCCCGAAAGCAAGGGCATATCTACAATCCAGCGTGCAGCGTAAAAAGTGGTCCGCACCTCAAAGTTGCGTCGTCGTCGAGTAAAATAAAAAGCGCGCAACCGCGCACGGTCTACCCAATGGAGGAGATATGAAAGCAGCGCGTTACTACGGTAACCACGATATTCGCATCGAAGATATCGAGGAGCAGCCGCTAGAACCCGGCACTGTGCGGGTGAAGGTTGCTTGGTGCGGTATCTGCGGTACCGATCTTCACGAATACCTCGACGGTCCCATCTTCTGCCCCGCGGAAGGCCACCCGCATCCGATTTCCGGTGAGGAAGTCCCGGTCACCCTCGGGCATGAAATGTCCGGCGTCGTTGCCGAAGTCGGCGAAGGCGTGACGGACCTCGCGGCAGGCGACCACGTCGTCGTCGAACCGTATATTATCCGGGACAGCGTGGATACCGGTCCCGAATCGACCACGTACCACCTGTCTCCCGATATGAACTTCATTGGCCTGGGCGGCCGCGGCGGCGGCCTGGCCGAAAATATCGTCGTCAAGCGGCGCTGGGTCCACAAGATCCCGGACAATATCCCGCTTGACCAGGCCGCACTCATCGAACCGCTCTCCGTGGCCGTTCACGGCGTGGATCGCGGCGACGTCGAGGAAGGCGACTTCGCCCTCGTGGGCGGGGCCGGCCCCATCGGCGTGCTCTGCTGTGCGGTGCTCAAAGCCAAGGGCCTCAAGGTCGCGGTCTCGGAACTCTCCGAGCTGCGCCGCCAGCGCGCCGTTGATGCCGGCGTGGTCGATTACGCCTGGGATCCGCGCGAAGTCGATATCGTGGAAGAAACCAAGAAGCTCACCGGCGGCGTGGGCGCCAATGTTGCCTTCGAATGCACCTCGGTGGACGTGGTACTCAACCAGCTCATCGCGGCGCTCGGGCCGCGCGGCGTGCTCGTCAATATGTCGATCTGGGGCCACCAGCCGAATATTGATATGCACGCCGTGGTCATGAAGGAACTCGACGTGCGCGGCGTTATCGGCTACGTCAACACCCACCCGGACACGATTGAGCTGGTCGCCTCGGGCAAGATTGATCTTGCTCCGTTCATCACCGGCAAGATCAACCTGGAAGACCTCGTTGACAAGGGCTTCGACACCCTCATCAACCGCAACGAAACCGCGGTCAAGATCCTCGTCTCCCCGAACGGCGAAGGCGAAGACTAAAGCGGTCACTCCACGCGAGTGAGTTGTATGTGACAGCGCCCGTGGTAGGGAAACCCGCCGCGGGCGCTGTTGCGTAGGTGCAGCTGTTGCGGGCGCTGTTGTTAGTACGACGGCGCAACTGCGCAGCTCGCCTTGTCCGGCGAGTAGGTGCAGGCGGGCGTGGCGCTGTTCGGGGGTTGCGGCCTTCTAGAGGCCGCGCATCTCCTCCGTGAGTGCCGGCCAGAACTTCCGGTGCTCGCGCCCGAAAGGCCGGGCGCCTAGGAAAACCCCGGCCTTGCCGAGCTCCGGATCCACCCACAGGAACGATCCCGATTGCCCGAAGTGACCGAAGGTGCGGGGCGAAAATGAGGGGCCCGTCCAATGCGGGTCCTTTTCCCCGCGAATCTCCATCCCCAAACCCCAGGTGTTATTGCGCTGCCAGCCGTAGCCGGGCAGCAGCCCGGGTAGGCCGTCGAAATGCACGGTGGCGGCATAGCGCGCCAACTCGGGGGAAATGAGGCGCGGGCGTAGTAGCTCCCCGGCGAACCGCGCCAGATCGCGTAAATTCCCCACCGCCGAATACGCCGGACTCGCCTCCACCGCCACCGAACTCAAACGCAGCGGCTCAATCACCACCCGCCGCACCCAATTCTGGATCGACATTCCGGTGCGTTTCTCCAGATAATCACCGAGCACCTCGAAACCGTAATTCGAATAAATGCGCTTTTCTTCAACCCCGGCCCGCACCGGACCTTCCTCCTCCGGCAACCCAGAAGCGTGTGCAAGCAGGTGAACCACCGTGGAACCGGGAGGGCCGGCCGGATCATCAAAATCCGCCAGGCCGCGCTCCACCGCGATGAGAGTCGCCCAGGCCACCAGTAGCTTCGTGACCGACATATACGGGTAGATCTCCCGGGTGTTCCCATAAGAAAAAGTGGTGCGCCCGGCGCCGTCAATAACACCGAGCGCGTGCGGGAAGCTAAAAGAATCAGAAGCGAGGCGGTTATCGGGGTGGCTATTGATGCTGCTAAAGGGGCGGCCATCAAGCCGGCCATCAGAGCGGCTATCCGGACGATTATCGGCGCTGCTAACGGTGTTGTTATCCACGGGCATGGCTCAAGTCTGCCATCTCCGCAGAAATATGCAGGCCCATGCAAGCTGCGCCACAGCGTGATAATAAACTTATCATGATGACAAAAGTATCGTCGGGTGTGTAGGCTGGGAACAGGCCACACTGATGTGGCGCTACACGGGAGGTTATGATGACCCTAGGAACCGGAGGGCTGATCGCAGTCCTCATAGCGGCGATTGTGCTCGTTGTTGTGCTCATCGTCGGCTTGAAATTACACGGCTCGATCGCCCTGACCATCGCGGCGATTACCGTCGCACTGGTCACGGGCGTGAAGCCCGCGGAAGTGGGCGATGTACTCGAAAAGGGCGTTGGTGGAACGCTCGGATTCCTCGTTCTTATTATTGGCTTCGGTGCAATTCTCGGAAAAATGCTGGAGGTATCCGGCGGGGCAGAACGCCTCGCCAAGGGCATGCTGCGGGTTTTCGGCGAGAAACGCGCCCCGATTGTTATGTCATTCCTCGGCTTGATCGCCGGTATCCCGGTCTTCGTAGAAGTTGGCTTCGTGCTCCTGGTGCCCCTCGTATTCGTGGTGGCCAAGGAAGTGGGCTGCTCGAAGATCCGAGTGGGAGTGCCGCTGGCCATCTCCCTCATGGTGGTCCACTGCATCCTGCCCCCGCACCCGGCCGCTACCGCTATTGCGAGCGTCCTTGGTGCAGACGTTGGCATGGTTATTATGTTGGGTCTGGTGGTTGGGGTTCCGGCCGCGCTCATTGGCGGTCCGCTCTACACCGGAATTGGGCTGCGCCAGCTTGAACGTGCACATGTCACCGCGGGCGCCGGCCAGGTAAGCGGCGTCGTCGCCGAAGGAAAACCCGGCCCCGAATCAAACGGAACCTCCGGTGACGTGCCTGCCGCGGGCGAAAATGTTCTCAAGAATGACGACGCGGACCGTTCCCTGCCCGGTTTCGGCATTACCCTGCTCACGATTCTGCTGCCGCTCATTATTATGGTGTGCCGCACCGTTGCGGATCAGACCCTGCCCGAAGAAAACGGCCTGCGCCAATTCGTGGACCTCGTGGGTAACCCGATTCTGGCGCTTCTCATTTCGGTGATTTTCGCGTACTTCTCGCTGGGAATTTCGCGGGGCAAGTCGCTTTCGGATCTGTCCTCGGTGACGGATTCCTCCTTCAGCCCCATCGGCGGGGTGCTCCTCATTATCGGCGCGGGCGGTGCCTTCAACGCGGTGCTTATGGCCTCCGGGATGGACAAGGCCATCGCGGGCGCCATGGGAAGCCTGCCTTTCAGCCCGCTGATCCTCGCGTGGCTCATCGCGATTGTGCTGCATTTCGCGGTGGGGAGCGCCACGGTCGCCATGATTTCCGCGGCCGGGATCGTGCTGCCGATGCTCCAGGCATCCCCGGATCTCAGCCCCGCGCTCATGGCGATTGCGGTGGGCGCCGGCGCCATCGGCCTCACGCACGTGACCGATTCGCTCTTCTGGCTGTACAAGGAATACATGGGCATTTCGGTGGGGGATGCGCTCAAGACTCTCACCGTGGGCACCACCATTGCCTCGGTGGTGGCCCTGTGCATGACTATGCTGCTTCACCTGGTGATCTAGGCGCGGGATTCGCTGCAACACACGTATCCGCAGCTACGCGATTAGCCGCAGCCGCACGCTTATTCGCAGCACCACACTTATCCGCCAACACATCTGAGAAAGGACTCAGTCATGACAACTATCGCTGGAAAAACGCTCGAACAGTGGGTGGAGGACTACCCGCTTATTCAGGACCTCGTGGACCTCAAGGTCGCGGATTGGTTCAATCCGGAGGTGCTTCCCGCCGCGGAGGGCCTGGCAAAGGTCGGCCTGACCGTGGCTGATGTGGACGACGCCGCAGCTCGGCTCAAGCGCTGGGCCCCCTACCTTAGCCAAGTTTTCCCGGCCGCTCGCCCCACGGCTGGCATCCTGGAATCCCCGCTGGTCGCGGTTCCGACCATGCAAGCCAAGCTCGCCGAACGCAAGGGCGTGCAGATCCCGGGCCAGCTGTGGGCGAAGCTCGATTCCCACCTGCCGATTTCCGGATCGATCAAGGCCCGCGGCGGGGTTTACGAAGTGCTCAAGCACGCCGAAGAACTCGCGCTGGAAGCCGGCCTCATCACCCTCGAGGATGACTACCGCAAGCTCGATACCGAAGAAGCTCGCAAGTTCTTCTCCCAGTACAAGGTGGCGGTGGGTTCCACCGGGAACTTGGGGCTCTCCATCGGCATTATGTCCGCCCAGCTAGGTTTCCAGGCATCGGTGCATATGTCCGCGGATGCGCGCCAGTGGAAGAAGGATAAGCTCCGCTCCCACGGCGTGAACGTGGTGGAATACGAATCGGATTACTCGGTGGCGGTGGCCCAGGGCCGCAAGGAAGCCGAATCGGATCCCACTGCTTACTTCGTGGACGATGAGAATTCGCCTTCGCTCTTCCTCGGCTACGCGGTGGCCGCGCGCCGCCTGCAGGGCCAGTTCCAGTCCCTCGATGTCACGGTGGATGCCGATCATCCGCTGATCGCCTACCTGCCCTGCGGCGTGGGTGGCGGCCCGGGCGGCGTGGCCTTCGGCCTCAAGACCGTGTTCGGTGACAACGTGCACTGCATCTTCGCCGAGCCGACCCATTCGCCCTCCATGTTCCTCGGCGTGATGACCGGCAAGCACGACGAGATCGCGGTGCAAGATTTCGGCATCGATAACCTCACCGCCGCGGACGGCCTGGCCTGCGGGCGGCCCTCCGCTTTCGTGGGATCGCGCATGCAGTACCTCATCGACGGCTACTACACCGTTGAGGACCAGACCATGTACGAAAACGTGGCGCTCCTAGCCCAGACCGAGGACCTGCGCATCGAGCCTTCCTCCTCCACTTCCTTCGAAGGGCCCTTCCACGTGCTCGCCGCCAGCGAGTATCTGGAGCGGGCGGGTCTGACCCCGGAGAAGCTCGCGGGTGCCACCCACCTCACGTGGATCACCGGCGGCAATATGGTTCCCGAAAAGGAGATGGATTCCTACATCGCCAAGGGTGAAGAGACCCTGTAAAGCAGGGCGGTTAGTCGGGGGTGCCACTCGTAGCGGTGCGCACCCCCGCACTATGTCGTCATTTAAGATATTTTGTCAGAAGATACAGCAATGGGGCCGTAGGTAGGAAGGAGCCTGTGCCATGGAGGCAGCGGAACGCGACGAGGTGCCACGAGAAGTGATGACCCAAGAAGTCGGGTCCCGGGAAGAGATATCAGGCGAAGTGGACTCCCGGGAAGTAACGTCTCGTGAAGCGATATCCCAGGAGGATAGCGAGTACGTGGCTTCCTTCAAGCCGCTGGTGGAGTTCCTCGGGGTGGCGCTGGGGGAGAGTACCGAGGTGGTGCTCCACGATGTGAGCGACCTGGACCATTCGGTTATCGCTATTGCGAATTCGCATGTCACTCAGCGCACCGTGGGTTCCCCGGCCACCGACCTCATGTTGCGGGTGCTGCGCGCCGGCGAAGGTACCACGGCCGATTACCTCACCGGTTACGAGGCGATTACGCCCGGCCGCGCGCGCACCTTGCGTTCCTCTACCTTTTTTATACGACGACGGGGCCGCATCATTGGGATGCTCTGTCTTAATTCTGACCAAACCGTGCTGCGGCAATTGGACGAGACAGTCAAAAAAATCGCCTCCTTATATTTCCCCAATCCCGAACGGCGCAAGGAGGCGCCGGCGGAAAAGCCGGAAATTTTGGCTTCCTCGGTTGCCGATATGAAAACGGCTGCCATGGAGTCGGTGCTCTCCCGTTACCACGTCTCGGTGGATCACCTCACCCAGGCCGAGCGCCTGGAAGTGGTGCGTTCGCTGGACGAGGACGGATTCTTCCAGTTGCGCGGGGCGGTAACCGACCTGGCGCTCGCAATGAATCTTTCCGAGCCGACCGTGTACCGGTATCTGCGCCAGGCACGGGCCTAAGCGGGCGGTGTGGCGCGGGGCTGATGCAAGCGACTCTGAGCTGCCTGCGTGTGCGGGCCGGGTTAGCCAGCCCGGAGCGGCCTGGGCCCTCGGCACGTTCCGGGAGCTACGAAACTCGATATCATGGCGGTATGACACGAGTGATTAAAAACTGGCTCACCGATATGGATGGTGTGCTCATCCACGAAGAAAAGGCGCTTCCGGGTGCTGCGGATTTTCTCAATAAACTCAACGAAAAAGAGTACCCCTATCTCGTTCTTACCAATAATTCGATTTTTACCCGGCGTGATCTGTCCGCCCGCTTGGAAGCGGCGGGGTTGATCGTTCCGGAAGATCATATTTGGACTTCGGCAGCTGCCACCGCGAATTTCCTCGCGGACCAGGTAGAGAATAAGCGCGCTTACGTGGTGGGTGAAGCCGGGCTCACTACCTCGATGTACAACGTCGGTTTCGTCATGACGAATGTCAATCCGGAAGTGGTGGTTCTCGGGGAAACCCGCACCTATTCCATTGAGGCGCTCACCACCGCAATCCGCCTCATCAACAAGGGTGCCCGGTTCATCGCCACCAACCCGGATGTGACGGGCCCGTCCGATCTGGGTCCGATTCCGGCAACCGGGGCGGTAGCCGCGATGATTACCGCAGCCACCGGACGCCAGCCCTATTACGTGGGGAAGCCGAATCCGGTCATGCTGCGCAAGGGGCTCAATCTTATCGACGCGCATTCTGAAGAAACCGCGCTGGTAGGGGACCGGATGGATACCGATATCCTCGCGGGCATGGAAGCCGGGCTGCAAACCCACCTGGTGCTTTCCGGTTCCACTGCGCAAGAGGAAATCGTGAACTTCCCCTACCGCCCCGATTATGTGCATCCCTCCATCGCGGAAGTGGCGGAACTGCTCTAGCTGTTTCTTGTGCGGGTAACGATGGTCGAATGAGGTCTTCTGGGTGCCGTTGCCTTGCGGGTAGCCGGTTTCCGCACCTTATCCGTCCGATTCTTCTCGGTTGCGCTAGTCGTGCAGATTGGACTTGCGCTTGACAACCGTTGCTCACAGCTCACGCTTCGAGGACTTCGAGTGCGAGGGCGGGGTTAGCACGCACCATGGCTTCCAGCTGGACCTCCTCCCATTTTTCGATGCCGTGATCGAGTGCTTCGCGTACCTCAGGTGTGCATGCCGCCCCGATCTCGTCAATAACGAAGAGGAGAACTTGTTCCAGGCAGATCCGGAACCAGCCCCGACCTGCTGGGAGGCAGATATCAGCAATCCGGGGAGCACGGGGCTCGTTCTCAGGGCACCCGTGCGACCGGGAAGAATCCTCATCGCCCGGGAGCATGGCTGATGTCCATTCATCACAGTGGGCGTGTATATGGATATGTGCGCGGGGAATATTTGAGTGCGGTGAGCGCATACAATCCCAGTGCACCAAGGGCTCGCTGTTTTTTGCCCCCGGGAGTACCGAGAACATCGAATTATCGATAGTCAGTAAACCGGTTTCCTGATCAACGAAAACCATGTAGTCGAAACGGACAATAAGGAAACTATTAACGTGAATATCGCCAACCAGTCGTACTACGGGAAGATCTCCCTTCGTGGCCATCTGCTTCGATAGAGAAAACTCGGGGTCAAACAGCTCCCCAATCCGCGAGTGTGTCAAGTTGTTTGTGTGTGAGCATTGTTTATAAATACTTATTAAACCGGTCAGGGTAGGCCACGGACATC
>NZ_JBOZDP010000037.1:0-3037 GCF_051265835.1 Actinotignum inguinis
GTGGAACGAGAACTAATCTCGAAGCAGGCTTCCCGCTTAGATGCTTTCAGCGGTTATCCCTCCCGAACGTGGCCAACCAGCAATGCCCCTGGCGGAACAACTGGCACACTAGAGGTTCGTCCGTCCCGGTCCTCTCGTACTAGGAACAGCCCTTCTCAATTCTCAAACGCGCGCAGCGGATAGGGACCGAACTGTCTCACGACGTTCTGAACCCAGCTCGCGTACCGCTTTAATGGGCGAACAGCCCAACCCTTGGGACCTACTCCAGCCCCAGGATGCGACGAGCCGACATCGAGGTGCCAAACCATGCCGTCGATATGAACTCTTGGGCAGGATCAGCCTGTTATCCCCGGGGTACCTTTTATCCGTTGAGCGACGGCGCTTCCACAAGCCACCGCCGGATCACTAGTTCCTACTTTCGTACCTGCTCGACATGTCTGTCTCACAGTCAAGCTTCCTTCTACACTTACACTCACCACCTGATGACCAACCAGGCTGAGGAAACCTTTGAGCGCCTCCGTTACCCTTTAGGAGGCAACCGCCCCAGTTAAACTACCCACCAGGCACTGTCCTTAGCCCGGATCACGGACCAAAGTTAGACATGCAATACGACCAGAGTGGTATTTCAACAACGACTCCACACAAACTAGCGTCCATGCATCACAGTCTCCCACCTATCCTACACAAACCGTACCGAACACCAATACCAAGCTATAGTAAAGGTCCCGGGGTCTTTCCGTCCTGCTGCGCGAAACGAGCATCTTTACTCGTAATGCAATTTCACCGAGCTCGTGGTCGAGACAGTAGAGAAGTCGTTACGCCATTCGTGCAGGTCGGAACTTACCCGACAAGGAATTTCGCTACCTTAGGATGGTTATAGTTACCACCGCCGTTTACTGGGGCTTAACTTCCCAGCCTCGCCCCCACAAGGGGCTAACCAGTCCGCTTAACCTTCCAGCACCGGGCAGGCGTCAGTCCGTATACATCGCCTTACAGCTTCGCACGGACCTGTGTTTTTGATAAACAGTCGCTTCTCCCTAGACTCTGCGACCCAACCCCCCACCACGTCTAGACAAGAGACAGGCAAAGAGTGGGCCCCCCTTCTCCCAAAGTTACGGGGGCATTTTGCCGAGTTCCTTAACCACGATTCACTCGCACGCCTTAGTATGCTCTACCCAACTACCAGTGTCGGTTTCGGGTACGGGCGGTCTTACCACTCACGTCGATGCTTTTCTCGGCAGTACAGGATCACCCTACTTCCCGCTATAAAAACGGTCACCATCAGGCCTCACCCACTATGTCCCCCGGATTTACCAAAGAGACGGGCCACACCCTTAAACGCGCCAAGCCATTAGGCACGCGAAGCTACCTCCCTGCGTCACACCTGTTAACACGCTTGCCTCCCACACTTAGGACCCCACGCCACCCACACCAACAACAAACAAGACAAACGCCTCATTCGCTTACAAGGTGTAGGCGGGATGGTTAGCATCAACGCAGAAGACACTGGACGCAATAAAACCGGTACCAGAATAAGAACTGGTCACCCATCGACTACGCCTGTCGGCCTCGCCTTAGGACCCGACTAACCCAGAGAGGACGAACCTACCCCTGGAACCCTTAGTCATACGGCGGGAAGGATTCTCACCTCCCAAACGTTACTCATGCCTGCATTCTCACTCCCACACAATCCACCACAAGCTCACGCCATGGCTTCACCTCGCGCAGGACGCTCCCCTACCCAAACAACAAAAACTATTGTCTGCCGCGGTTTCGGCGGTGTACTTCAGCCCCGCTACATTGTCGGCGCTCAATCACTTGACCAGTGAGCTATTACGCACTCTTTCAAGGATGGCTGCTTCTAAGCCAACCTCCTGGTTGTCACAGCAACTAAACATCCTTTCCCACTTAGCACACACTTAGGGGCCTTAACCGGCGATCTGGGCTGTTTCCCTCTCGACTATGAAGCTTATCCCCCACAGTCTCACTGCCACGCTCAACTTCATGGTATTCGGAGTTTGGCTGACGTCAGTAACCAGATAAGGCCCATCAGCCAACCAGTAGCTCTACCCCCACAAAGAACCACGCAACGCTGCACCTAAATGCATTTCGGGGAGAACCAGCTATCACGGAGTTTGATTGGCCTTTCACCCCTACCCACAACTCATCCCCCAGGTTTTCAACCCTGGTGGGTTCGGGCCTCCACACGCTCTTACACGTGCCTCACCCTGGCCATGGGTAGATCACCCCGCTTCGGGTCTAGAACATGCAACTAAAAACGCCCTCTTCAGACTCGCTTTCGCTACGACTACCCCACACGGGTTAACCTCGCCACACATCCTAACTCGCAGGCTCATTCTTCAATAGGCACGCCATCACCACCATTCAAATGTGGCTCTGACAGTTTGTAGGCGCCTGGTTTCAGGCACTATTTCACTCCCCTCCCGGGGTACTTTTCACCATTCCCTCACGGTACTATTCCACTATCGGTCACGACGGGTATTTAGCCTTACCAAGTGGTCTTGGCAGATTCACACGAGATTCCACGAGCCCCGTGCTACTCGGGCATGTCATCACGCAGTCGGAAACATTTCAGCTACCCGGCTATCACGGTCTACGGCAGGCCTTCCCAAACCCTTCACCTATACTCCTGATTTATCACTACGCCCCGTCCTGTCGGAAACGAGAAGACAACACCCCACAACACCCCATGTGCAACCCCCGACAAGTATCACACACACAAGGTTTAGGCTCCTTCGCTTTCGCTCGCCACTACTCACAAAATATCTTTTCCAGCAGGTACTAAGATGTTTCACTTCCCCACGTTCCCACCACCAACCTATCAATTCAGCTGGCAGCAACCCGGCATAACCCAGGCTAGGTTCCCCCATTCGGACACCCTCGGATCACCACTCGCTAGCCAATTCCCCGAGGCATATCGCAGGCTACAACGTCCTTCTTCGGCCCATACGCACCAAGGCATCCACCAAACGCCCTACAACACCAAAAAACAATAAACAAGAAACTCAAAACAAAA
>NZ_JBOZDP010000038.1:0-2800 GCF_051265835.1 Actinotignum inguinis
TCACCCACGAACGAGACAAAACCCCAGGCCACAACGTCAATATGAAACCTATCACGACAAAATGAGCCAAGTCAGGTCATTCGCAAATAACTCACGCGCACACCGCGCCGGTGCTATTCATAGTCACGCGCGGCCTCCTTCCTAGATAGCACGAAGGGCGAGGCCACCTCTATTGAGGTACCTCGCCCTTACGTTATCCGGGTCAATTTCGGCCCTATCCGAAACCGCCGGTAGCTACCCGGTAGCTATCCGGCAATTACCTGGTGGCGACCCAGTAACTACCTGGCAACTACACCGCGGAAAGGATATCGACCACTACGGCGATGGCCTGGGCCGGATTGTCCTTACTGGGCACGCTCAGCAAAACCCGCGAGCCCGTCGGCACCCCGGCCAGGGGCGCGAAAATCTGCTGGGTAGAAGGAACCGAACGCGGCCCGGCCGGGTAGTTCGCCGTTGTGGGCGCCCAGGTGTTTTCCGCGTGGGCGTTATCCCATTGCGCGGCCGCGAATTGGAGCACATAGGTACCCTTCTCCGGGAGCGGGGCCCCGCTGCCGCGGGCAATAACCGTGGCCTTGAGCTCCGCGGGAGCTTCCGCGCCCTCTTTCACCCGGATCTCGGTAATGGGCTGGCCCAGCTCCCCCTTGTATTCCACCGGGAGGGCATCGGCCGCGGTTTCCACCGTGGCACCGGCCTCACCCGCGCTCTTCGCGTTCCAGGCATCCAGAATTTCCACGTAGAACGCGATGGTATCCGTAGCACCAATGGAGCCATCCTGGGTACCACCCGAAGGTCCGTAACCCCACTTTGCCGGGATGGACAAAATCAGCTTGTCCCCCACGTGGGCCTTGGCCAGGGTGTGACTCCAGCCCGGGATCACCTGGGCGAGCGGGAATGTGGCCGGAGCATTACGCGAATAGGAAGAATCGAAAGGCTTGTTCTTCCCCCACACTTGGCCCACGTAATTGACCTTGGCCACCGCATCGGCGCCCAATTCCGCGCCGCTGCCCTGTTCGAGCACCCGCACCCGCACATCCGCGGGAGCATCCCCCTTCGGGAACTCCAGCAGCGGCGCCTGCGCCGTGCCCCCCAGGGACGGCATGCCCTCCTCCGAGTACACAATCTCGGGGACTTCCCCGGGGGCGGGGCTTTCCACCGCGCCGCTTGCCTCAGCGCTCGCGGATTCCGAAGCAGCCGGTGTTGAGCTAGCTGCGCCGTCGTTCCCACCCGAACATGCCGCGAGGCTGCACGCAAGTAAGGCCGCCGTGCAGCCCGCAAGAATTTTCTTTCCCATCAATGTCACTTTCTTCGTCCTGTTCGCGCCGCGCGAGTACGCCGCGGCCTTCGCGTATCCGCGTTTTAGTGGCTTTCGCCCGCGCCCAGTTTCTCCAGGAGCAGCGCCTCCGCCAGAATAGCGTTACGCCAGTCGCCCAGGTGCAGGGATTCGTTATGAGCGTGAGCGCGCGCGTCCGGATCTTCCACGCCGGTCACCAGAATCTCCGCCTCCGGGAAGACTTCCGCGAGGTCGGAAATGAAGGGAATGGACCCGCCGGTGCCAATGTCCACCGATTCGTGGCCGAAGGCTTCGCTGAGGGCCTTGCGGGCCAGATGCATGATGGGGGTATCCTCCCCGGCCTTGAAACCGGAACCCGCTTCCGCAACTTCGGTGACCACGGTGGCACCGAACGGCGCCTGAGCCTCAATGTATTCGGCCAGCAGTTCGCCGGCGCGCTGGGGATCCTGACCGGGAGCCACCCGCATGGACAGGAAGGCCCGCGCGGAGGGAATCACGGTATTGGAAGCTTCCGCGGTGGAGGTCACGTCCATGCCGATCACGGCGATGGAGGGTTTCGTCCACATGCGCGAATTGAAGGAGCCGGTGCCCAGGAGCTGCATGCCGGGCAGAATCGCGGCATCGCGGCGCAGGTGTTCTTCTTCGTAATCGACGTCGGCATCATCCCACGCATCCAGGCCGGGAACCGCAACGTCGCCGTTCTCGTCGTGCAAGGTGGCGATAATCCGCGCGAGGGCGGTCACCGCATCGAGGGTGGGCCCGCCGTACTGGCCCGAATGCACGCCGTGGGTGAGAGTGGACACTTCCACCCCCAGGCGTACCACGCCGCGCAGCGAAGTGGTCAGGGAGGGCACCCCCACCTTCCAGTTACCCGAATCAGCCACCACGATGGCATCGGCCTCGAGGCGATCCCGGTAGGTTTCCAGGAAAGCATGGAAGGTAGGCGAACCGATTTCTTCTTCACCTTCGATAAAGAGGGTGACGTTCACGGCCAGGTCATCGCCGAGGGCCGAAATCGCGGCCATGTGGACGAGCACGCCCGCCTTATCATCGGCGGTGCCGCGCCCGTAGAGGCGCCCGTTCTTTTCCACCGGCTCGAAAGGATCGGATTCCCAACCGTCCAGGGTGCCCTGCGGCTGCACATCGTGATGCGCGTAAAGAAGAATGGTGGGCTTATCATCGCCGACGTGCTTATGGGCGAGAATCGCCGGGCGGCCCTTACCCTGGGGTGTTTCCAATTCAATAATATCGACGTCGAAACCGCGTTCGCGGGCCATGCGCGCCACGAATTCCGCGGATTCACGCACTTTCGCCTGGTCGAATGCATCAGCGGAAACGGAAGGAATACGGACAAGGTCCTCAAGCAAAGCGCGATGGACGGGCAGGGCCTCATCCACGCGCGCAACAAGATCACTACTCATACGTCCTAGGGTACCGGGCATGATGATCTGGTCGGCGTAGAAGTTACGCCTGCCAGCACCCAAATCAAGGCGGACGGCGAATCGGTCA
>NZ_JBOZDP010000039.1:0-1704 GCF_051265835.1 Actinotignum inguinis
CCTGAGTCGTGCAACTTTTTGAGTTTTAAGATTTTCTCGAGTGTTTGGCCTGGTCAGAGGGTTGTGGTTGGTGGTTTTGGGTCACTAAAAGGGTGGTGGTGTTTTAGCTAGACTGGGATCATGGCACCTTTCCTACGTAAAGTGAGAACCGCCTCGGGTGCCACGGCCGTGCAGATCGTGGAAAAACAAGGCCGGGTAAACCGGGTTATCAAACACCTCGGCTCGGCACACGACGAGGCCACACTGGCGGCATTACTCGAGAAAGGCCGCCAAGAACTCTCCCCGGGCCAGTTAAAACTCGATTTATTCGATAGTGGTAGCCCTGGTAGCCCGCGTGCTTCTACCCTGGCTAAACGCTCAACACTACTGTGGCAAGTCCTCCAGGACGCCTACCGGGTAGTGGGCTTCGACCAGGCCATTAGAGACAACGTATTTGAGCAGTTGGTTTTAGCCAGAATTGTTGAACCGGCCTCGAAAGCCGACACGATCCGTATCCTCGACGAGCTCGGTGTTGAGCACGCGAGTTTGCGTACCATATTCACTACCCTGCGTCGCTGCGCGGATAAAGACTACCGATCCCAACTCGCCCGGGCGTGTTTCGGCCACGCCACAAAATCCGGGGATTTATCACTGGTGTTGTATGACGTGACTACCTTGTATTTCGAGGCTGAACGCGAGGACGAGGACGGGGACGCGAATGAGGGATTACGTAAAGTCGGGTACTCGAAAGAAAGACGTGTTGACCCTCAAATCGTGGTGGGTTTGCTGGTAGACCGTGGCGGGTTTCCTTTGGAGATCGGTTGTTTTGAGGGTAACAAAGCCGAAACTAAAACCATTCTCCCAGTCGTGAAAGGCTTTCAAGCCCGTCACGGGTTAGATAGTTTCGTGGTGGTAGCAGACGCAGGAATGCTCAGCGCCAACAACCTCAAGGAATTAGACGCAGCCGGGTTCAGGTTCATAGTCGGGGCCAGGCAAACCAAAGCACCCTACGACCTGGAATCCCATTTCCACTGGCATGGCGCGTCTTTTACTGACGGGCAGATTATCGACACGGTCACGCCCCGGCATGCCAACACGAAAGTCAATGACAAGTTGAAGGAAGACGAGCCTGTGTGGGATGAGACTATGGTCAAGTCCTGGCGGGCTATCTGGCAGTACTCCGCAAGGCGAGCCCGCAGGGATGGACTCACCCTGGAAGCCCAACGCCGGCGTGCTATGGAGGCGATAGAAGGCTTCAAGCCCGCGCGTAAACCCAGGTTCGTGAAAACCACTCGTAACGGTTGTAGTTTCGATGAGGTGGCCTTTGAACGTGCCCGGAGGCTAGAAGGATTGAAAGGCTATGTCACTAATATCCCGATCGCGGTGGCTCCGGCAACGCAAATCGTTGATTCCTACCACGAATTGTGGCACGTGGAGCAGTCTTTCCGTATGTCTAAATCGGATTTACGGGCCAGGCCGATATTCCACCGGAAACGTGAGGCAATCGAAGCGCACCTGACCGTGGTGATGGCGGCTTTGGCTATCTCCCGTTATCTCTACCAGGAAACCGGGGTCACGACTAAAAAGCTCGTACGCTTGCTACGCCCGATCCAGGAACAAACCATCCTTTATCAGGGCCATGAAATCCGTTCCAGTGATCCCATCCCGCCCCAAGCCCAAGAAATCCTAGACAGTCTGGGTCACTAAAGTTGCACGACTCAGGTT
>NZ_JBOZDP010000040.1:0-1597 GCF_051265835.1 Actinotignum inguinis
GAGCATGAACGACCTGCCCGCCGACCTCAAGCGTGAACGAGCGGTACTTCTTCAACGTCCGCACCAACCGTTTCAACGACACACCCGTGGCCTGCTCAAGAACATGCCCGCACGCCATCGCCACCATCACAATCGTTAAATGCGCCTGGATCGAGTCCTCTTTACGGTGAAAGATCGGACGCGCCCGTAAATCCGACTTCGCCATCCGGAAAGCCTTCTCGATACGGAATAACCGGCGATAAAAACCGATCACCGCACCAGCATCCAAATCCAACCGATTCGTCTCGTAACCCTTAATCCCAGCCAACGCAAGATGCTTATCCGCTAACGCCTGGTTCACGCGCTTATTAGGAGCTTGCAAGTCAACATACCGGTTACGCTTGACCGGTATTTTCCCTTCCACCGCACGCCTGGCCTTGTCTAACTGTTCTTCCACACCCCGCCTGGTGCGCCGAGCCCGATCCTTGGAGTACTGATAATAAACAACCGACTCCACCACACCCACACCCTGCCCAGCCACCCTCTTAGCGTGGTTTTCTTGACGCCAGACCTGACCATCCACATAGTCTTTACCCGGATTCTCTTCACGCCACTTTGCGATAGGAGCAGGGATATCACGTTCTTTCGTGCCCAGAATATAGCCCAGACCAGCCCCGATAATCTCTTGCTTGTTAGAAGCTGAGAACATTCCCGCATCAGCCACAACCGTGATATCGGTAAGCCGGTAGGCACGCCTGAGGCGTTCAATCATGGGTAGCATCGTGTGGGTCTTGGCCCGGTTTCCTTCAAACCCACCAATCGCCAACGGCAACCCACATGCGTCGGTGAGCATCCCGACCGTGATCTGCGGGTCAATACGGCGTTCTTTCGAATACCCCGGCTTGCGTAACTCGTCTTCTTTATCCGTCTCGAAATACAAGGTTGTTACGTCGTAAAGGACGAGAACGCCTGGCCCGATACCCGCATGCCTTGCTAGCGTGGCCGTGATCCTGTCACGGAATTCTTCTTCCGTATAACGGGGCAGGTGGCGTTTAATCGTGGAATACGAAGCCGAACGCGCCCCGACCTCGGCAAGAGTCTCGATGGAATCAAACTTGGAGCCCGGGTGGATAATCCTGGCGGCTACCAGATCGTAGAACACCGGGTCATGGCTGGTTGGCACGCCTAGACCTAGGAAATCAAAAGCCCCACGGATCGCGTCGAGGAGGTAGCCGGCACGCTCGCTAGCCACGGTCAAGGGATTATCCACCGAACCACTAGCCACGCGCGCCGGCGCTGTCTCAACGCCCGTCTCCAGGTTTAAGGAGAGCTGGTCCCCGTCGATCAAGCGCTGGGCCTGGGCTTTTAAGAGCGCGAGTTCACCGGGCGTGTGGGCTGAACCAATGTGCTCGAGTACGGGCTTGCGATCCACGTAACGCCACACGATTTGTACCGCGGTAGCGCCCGACTTGGTTATCACGGTACGAATCCGGGGTCGTGGCATACTCCATAGCCTACCCCCAACCCGTTAGTACGACATTTCACCCACGAACGAGACAAAACCCCAGGCCACAACGTCAATATGAAACCTATCACGACAAAATGAGCCAAGTCAGGT
>NZ_JBOZDP010000041.1:0-1439 GCF_051265835.1 Actinotignum inguinis
GAGTGTGTCAAGTTGTTTGTGTGTGAGCATTGTTTATAAATACTTATTAAACCGGTCAGGGTAGGCCACGGACATCTGGTTAATAGCAGTTTTCCAGCCCTGGACCCGAGCACCCTCAACATAATGGCCTACATCCACACTCCCTTTCCTCGATTCCTTCGCAAGCTTGGCAGCCCGCCGATCCTCAATATGACAAATCATCAACCACAACGCCTTGATCGCCGCCTCGTCGTTCGGGAACTGACGCCGGTTACGCGTAGCCTTACGCAACTGGCTGTTAAACGACTCGATAGCATTCGTCGTGTAAATAACCTTGCGCGCTGCCGGCGGGAAGCCCAAGAAAGGCGTGAAACGCTCCCACGCGTCCCTCCAGACCTTCACTGATTGGGGATACTTCAACCCAAGGTCACTTACCGCGAACTCTTCTAAAGCACACCTAGCGGCTTCCTCGCTTGGTGCCGTATACACGGCACGCAACGCCGCCGATACGGCCTTACGGTCCTGGTAGTTCACCCACCGATTCGCTGCCCGAATCAAATGCACGATACAGGTCTGTACCATCGAGTCCGGCCAGGTAGCCTCCACCGCTTGAGGTAAGCCTTTCAGACCGTCACAACACACGATAAACACGTCTTTCACGCCCCGGTTAGCCAGTTGGGCACACACACTCGCCCAGAAAGAAGCGCCTTCCTCACGGGCGATCCACAAGCCCAAAACGTGTTTGACGCCGTCCATGTTCACGCCGATAGCCATATAGGCACTCTTGCCTACCACGCGTCCTCCATCGCGTACTTTGATCCGGATCGCGTCAAGGAAAATCACGGGATAAAACTCGTCTAACTGGCGGTTTTGCCAGGTGAGTACTTCGTCAAGGACCGCGTCAGTGATTGCGCTGATCGTCTCCGGGGATACCTCTAGGCGCAGGGAGGTGGCTAGGTGGTGGTGGATATCGCGTACGCTCATCCCGCCGGCATACAAGCTCACGATCATGTCATCCACGTCTGTCAGGCGCCGCGCGCCTTTAGGGACCATGGTCGGGCGGAACGTGCCGGCCCTGTCACGGGGAATATCCACGGTGATCATCCCGTAGTTCGTGGCCACGGTTTTCGGGTAGCTACCGTTACGGTAGTTCCCCATGCTCTCGGCGCCGGCTTCGGCTTTGGCTTTACGGTCTGAGTGTGCGTAGCCTAAATGGGCATCCATCTCGGCTTGAAGGCCACGCGTGATCGAGGCTTGGAGCATGCCGCGTACCAGGTCGTTAGCGTTAGTAGTAGACGTGGCTAGCTCGCCGATCAGCTCGGCCATTTGCGGGTTAGCCAGGAGTTTCTTCTCGATGGCATCGATACGCTGCTTGTCTTCAGGGTCTTGTTTCACGGTAGTCATTCTGGTTTATCTCCTAGGTGGTTTTCACCCTCACACACAAACCATTAGACACTCTC
>NZ_JBOZDP010000042.1:0-1337 GCF_051265835.1 Actinotignum inguinis
GGGTTAATAGACAAAAAGTGGGTCTAATGACGGCGTGTCGTTAGCTCCCGATCCGGCCTTTACGGATGTTCAGACCGTCTTCCCACGGGCGCTCCATGTCGATATGGGTATCGATCTCGGCGGGCTTATCGCTGGGCGTGCTAACGGGTTTCTTCCTCACTTGGGTCTTGTTTGACGCGAAATCAGACATCGGCTGGGTGTTGATCGACCTGGAATAAAGCCAATAATCAAGCGCGGTCAGCAGGTGGGGCTGGGACCAGCCACGGTGGATGTGCAGGAATTCTTTCAACGGCGCGTTCACCCCGCCCTCAAGCCGGTTCGTCGTCGACTCAAGCACGGTCGACACGTCCAGGGTCGGATCAAGGAACGTGAAGAGCACGCCTTGTTTGACGTAACGGTCAAGAGAGCCCACGATCTTACGAGTCGGGGTGTGGGTGTACCACCATTTCTTGTTTTTCCGCGCGAAAGAAGGAATATTCTCCTGGCGGGTTTCCTCCCGATAGGTCTTCTCTGCCAGCCATGTGTCGTAAAGCTCGTGGAAGGCGTGTAGCGAGTTTTGCCAGGCGATAGCGCCCTCGCGGGTATCCACTTTGGTTAGGTCGAGAGCGAGCTTGTATAAGGCCTTATGAGCCTCGGTTTGCGGGCGGGTGGTGGTGACTTGGCGGATATTACGTTGCACGTGTACCAGGCAGCGTTGGATGCGTGTGGTGGGCCATTCCTGCTTTATCGCTGCCAGCGCGCCTGCTGCCCCGTCGGTGGTAGCAACGATAGGGGCGGGCAGGCGGCGTAGGAGGGCGAGGTAGGCGGCTTTGGATTCACGGTCGCATAGTTGGTAGGCGATCACGCCTTCTCGCGTGTAAGCGATTAATACGCACCAGTTGTAGGCGATGTAGGTCCCGTCGATGAAGACCTGGTCGTAGACCTGTCCGGTAGGTGTCCAGATGGGGCGGGTTTGCCAGCACCAGGCGTGCTTGCGGTCCCAGGCGCGCGTGTCGCGCGCGCTGAGGCGTCGGGGTGTGGTTGTGGTGATGTAGGTGAGGAATTCAGCGAATTCTTGGGCGTGTTTTTGCCGGTCATCGGTCGCGGTGAAACTGTATTTACATTCCTTGCAATACCAACGCTGACGGCCTTGTTTTGTGAAGCCTTTCTTCTTTGAGGGGCTTGAGCAGATAGGACAGCGTCGGGCGCGGGGATTGAGTGTCTTCACTCCCTGCACATTCCACCGCGAGTGTCAAGGAAGCAAGCTTATTGAGGTGCTCGACCTCAATAAGGCCGACTTTTCGTTGCTATGGCGGGGCAAACCCCGGATATAAGACCCACCATTTGTCTATTAACCC
>NZ_JBOZDP010000043.1:0-1332 GCF_051265835.1 Actinotignum inguinis
GGCTTATAGGACAAAATGTGTTGGTTACGGTTTAGTAGGTTTGGTTCCATTTAGCCCCGTTGTGTAGATCGGTCCACTCGATACCCGTGCCCCACATCTCGGTCTCGGCCTGTGCTTGGCGACGCTCGCGTGCCCGGGCGAAAAGGGCTGCGATCTGGTCATCACTGACCGTGCGATGCAAGACTTGCCCGGCACTGCCCGGATTCTCGGTATGCCGCTGGCACCACCACAACACGGCCTTGATCTGGTGGAGCAAGCTCATGCCCCTATGCCGGCGCAGCATCGCCCGCAACTGGGAGTTAATCTTTCCCTCGATCAGATTCGACGTGGCGGGAATCGGGTCGTCTTCCACGACCAACGCGGGTTCCAGGTAGGTGAATAATGTCTGGTTACGTACCAGCGTGTTCAGCGAGTTACGGGCCTTAATCAGGCGTGCGTGTGTGTCCACGATCCTTCCATCATGCAGCCGGGTTTTCTCCGCTAGCAGCGCTTTCCAGGCCTGGTTCCATGCCGCTAGGCGCCCGACCCAGTCCACTGCTTCCTCGCGCGTAGCCACGCCTAGGAGATCTTTGGCAAGGCCGTAGAGCTCGACGCCGGCCTGGGTGCGTGCCCGGGTGGTGGTGTGGCGTTTGACGGCGCAGAAAGCATGGTACGTGCAGCGTTGGATACGTGTGGTCGGCCAGGCGTGCTTGACGGCGCTGGCGATCCCGCTTCCCCCGTCGCAGACCACCACATCCGGGGGTGCGATACGGGAGAAGAGGGCTATCCAGGCCGCGGTGGTCTCGCTTCTGGCCACGTACCAGCCCAGCACGTGTGTTTTCGTGCAGGCGATCAACACGGCCAGGCGGTGGGCTAGGTAGATCCCGTCAACGAAGACCACGTGATGGTGTTCGCTGACGGTGGTGTAGACCGGCCAGAGACTCCAAAGCGGGGCGAAACGGCGGCGCAGAGACCGTCCCTGGCCGGGGTGGTGGCGGTAGGTGTATTCGCCTAGTAGGTAATCCCAGAAGGCCGTGAGGTCGCGTGCTGTGGTGGTGTTGCGTCTAGTTTGGGTGGTCTTGCATTGCGGGCAGCGATACCTGGGTTTCCCGGCCGTGGTTGTTCCCCATTTTTGGGTGGGCTTGGCGCATGTTTTGCATTTCGGATTCGGCATTTACTTATTTAAGCCGAGTCGGAGGGCTAGTTTGTGGTGGTGTAGTGCGGGAAAGTCGGGGTTAAACCAACACGTTTTGTCCATCCAAAAACTCGAGTCAAACCGAGTTTGAACCCGACTTTAGCCCGCTAGCAAGCCGAAAAGTCCGGATAAAACCAACACCAAGTGTCCTATAGGCC
>NZ_JBOZDP010000044.1:0-1259 GCF_051265835.1 Actinotignum inguinis
CGATATCGCAACCCTCTGTACCGGCCATTGTAGCATGCGTGAAGCCCAAGACATAAGGGGCATGATGATTTGACGTCATCCCCACCTTCCTCCGAGTTAACCCCGGCAGTCTCTCGTGAGTCCCCACCATCATGTGCTGGCAACACGAGACAAGGGTTGCGCTCGTTGCGGGACTTAACCCAACATCTCACGACACGAGCTGACGACAACCATGCACCACCTGTACACCACCAACCAAATGCAACCACATCTCTGCAGCCCCGCGGTGTATGTCAAGCCTTGGTAAGGTTCTTCGCGTTGCATCGAATTAATCCGCATGCTCCGCCGCTTGTGCGGGCCCCCGTCAATTCCTTTGAGTTTTAGCCTTGCGGCCGTACTCCCCAGGCGGGGAACTTAATGCGTTAGCTACGGCGCAGAAAACCTGGAAAGGCCCCCCACACCTAGTTCCCAACGTTTACAGCATGGACTACCAGGGTATCTAATCCTGTTCGCTACCCATGCTTTCGCTCCTCAGCGTCAGTAATGGCCCAGTGACCTGCCTTCGCCATCGGTGTTCCTCCAGATATCTGCGCATTCCACCGCTACACCTGGAATTCCAGTCACCCCTACCACACTCAAGCCTGCCCGTACCCACTGCACGCGCGAAGTTAAGCCCCGCGTTTTCACAGCAGGCGCAACAAGCCGCCTACAAGCCCTTTACGCCCAATAATTCCGGACAACGCTCGCGCCCTACGTATTACCGCGGCTGCTGGCACGTAGTTAGCCGGCGCTTCTTCTCCACCTACCCTCAACCCACCCTAAGTGAGCCTTGTTCGATAGCGAAAGAGGTTTACAACCCGAAAGCCTTCATCCCCCACGCGGCGTCGCTGCATCAGGCTTTCGCCCATTGTGCAATATCCCCCACTGCTGCCTCCCGTAGGAGTCTGGGCCGTATCTCAGTCCCAATGTGGCCGGTCACCCTCTCAGGCCGGCTACCCGTCACCGCCTTGGTAGGCCATCACCCCACCAACAAGCTGATAGGCCGCGAGCCCATCCCCCTTCACACAAAAGCTTTCCCAACACCCCCATGCGAGAGCGCCAGAATATTCGGTATTAGACCCCGTTTCCAAGGCTTATCCCAAAAAGGAGGGCAGGTTACCCACGTATTACTCACCCGTTCGCCACTAATCCACCCACAACAAGTTGCAGGCTTCATCGTTCGACTTGCATGTGTTAAGCACGCCGCCAGCGTTCGTCCTGAGCCAGGATCAAACTCTCCA
>NZ_JBOZDP010000045.1:0-1194 GCF_051265835.1 Actinotignum inguinis
TTTTATAGCCACCACCATTGACACTCTGGACCGGGTGAGTCTGCTCGGGCGGGAAGCAAGCCCCGGCCTGGCCACCATGTCCATGTCGCACCTGTATACCGTGGGTGCTTTCGCCACCACCGCGCGCAGCCTCATGACCGCGCATGCCGGCTGGGAGCCACTGACCCGCAACGAACTGAGCGAAGGATTCTTCGAATACCAAAGCCGCGAAGGGCTGATTTAGCGCACCTTTTCGGTGTGAACTCCCATTCCGGCTCCGGACGCATCCGAATGCCTGCAGCTTAGCGGCCGCGGCGCCGGTCACGTTGCGTATAGTCACGCAGCGCGCGCAAAAAATCCACGCGCCGGAAATCCGGCCAGTAAGTTTCGCAGAAATACAGCTCGGTATGGACGGACTGCCAGAGCATAAAGCCGCTCATGCGCTGCTCCCCGCTCGTGCGAATCACCAAATCCGGATCAGGCTGGCCGCGGGTATAGAGATGATCGGTAATATCCGCGAGGGAAAAATCTTCCGCGACCTCCGCGAGGCTGCGCCCGGCTGCCGCCTCATCGCGCAGATAAGAACGCACCGCGTCGGTAATCTCCTGGCGCCCGCCGTAGCCCACCGCGATATTCACGTGTAAACCGCGGCAAGATTCAGTGCTCGCCGCGGCGGCACGCAGGCGCTGGGCGTACTCCTCAGGAAGAAGATCAAGATTACCCACCGCGACCAACCGGAAACGACCCGAGCGCGCCAAATTCTCAACAGTTTCACAAATGATGGTGAGCAGCGGGCCTACTTCTTCAGCCGCCCGGGAGAGATTATCAGTGGAGAGCAGCCACAAAGTAACCACCTCAATGCCGGCATCTTCGCACCAACCGAGCACCTCGGCGATGCGCTCGGCCCCGGCCCGATGCCCGAACGTGGCAGATTCACCCAGCTCACGCGCCCAACGCCGATTGCCATCCAACATAATGGCCACGTGCTGGGGCATGCGTTTGCCGGCCAGCTCCCGCACCAAGCGGCGTTCATATGCGGCGTAGAGCCATGCTGACATCCCCACGCTGTCTCCCTCCCTCGTTCTAGCCGCGCCGGCCCGAGCCGCGCCGGTCTGAACCGCGCCGTGCCAGGGCCGCGGCCACCCGAAACATGCCTTGCCAGGGCCGCGGCCACCCGAGCCACGCAGTGCCAGGGCCGCGCCGGTCACGCGCCGC
>NZ_JBOZDP010000046.1:0-990 GCF_051265835.1 Actinotignum inguinis
CATATACTCGTCTATCGCCTCGCATAACTCATCGGTTGTAGCCCACTTCTTCCCGTGATAAATCTCGGTTTTCATCCGCCCGAAAAACCCCTCACACGCAGAATTATCCGGACTACACCCCTTCTTCGACATCGACCGCGTCAACCCGTAACGCCGCGTAAGCTCAATCCAGGAACCCGCCCGGTAATGGACTCCCCGATCCGAATGAATCACGAGTGGATGCTCACTCTGGCCGGCTTGTAGCTCGTTTAGACGCTGGTGCGGGAGGGTTGCCAGGGCGTTTTCAAGGGAGGAATCAGCCAACACCGAGGTTGGGTGTAATCCCCTCGTATACGCCACAACTTTCCCGTCATAACAGTCAATAATCGGGGAAAGATAAACCTTCCCGTTAGCTGCGTGGAACTCACTGATATCCGTGAGCCAAAGCCGTCCTGGCTCGTCAGCGTGGAAGTCACGCTCGACCAGGTTTTCCGGTGCCGGGCTGATCTCCCCGCCGTAACTAGAGTACTTCCGGCGTGCTTTGGCATACCTGACCGGTATTTCCTCTTCCCGCATCAAGCGCTGGATAACTTTCTCCGAGACCACATACCCAAGCTTTCTAAGCGCTAAACGGATACGCCGATACCCATACGTATACAAGCCCTCGCGCGCGATCTGAGCGATCAACTCACGCAAGCGAGCATGCTTGTCAGGCCGCTCTAGGCGTTTAGCTGTGTAATAGTACGAGCTTGCCGGCAAATCCAAGGTATCTAAGACCATGGCTAGCGGCGTGGTAGAGCGTAGTTGGTTAGCTACCCGTGTTTTCTCTACCGCTTCACTGCGCCCGCCTGTGCGGGCTTTTCCTTTTTTTGCTAGCTCGAGCTGGGCTTTCAAGACGCGTTTCTGCACGATTAAATCGGCTACAAGAGCACGTAATTCTTCCGGGTCTTGGGGTAGCTGGGCTTCCAGTTGGTGGCGGGTTTTCGCTTTGATCTGGTCGCATTCTTTCTC
>NZ_JBOZDP010000047.1:0-755 GCF_051265835.1 Actinotignum inguinis
TCGGCCCATACGCACCAAGGCATCCACCAAACGCCCTACAACACCAAAAAACAATAAACAAGAAACTCAAAACAAAAAATTGTCAATTACGCAAAATCACACAACAAACACACACGTGTTCGTCATAAAGATGCTCACGCTCACTATGCGACAACCAACCACCACACCAACACCACAACTAGAAAACAAGAACAAACCCTTGCTCCCTAGCCGTGGGTGGTATATCGGACAGTGTCCGAATGCCTAACAGCCCGTCTAACCAATACCATCACGCGAGTAACAATGAACAACCACCATCACTCACACGAACCCTTTTTACGTGTCCCAAACAAGAAACAAACACTAAAGAAACAAACCCGTGTGGCTCATTCCTATCCGTTTCTCGAAAATATCCTTAGAAAGGAGGTGATCCAGCCGCACCTTCCGGTACGGCTACCTTGTTACGACTTCGTCCCAATCGCCAGCCCCACCTTCGACCGCTCCCCCCAAAAAATGGTTAGGCCACGAGCTACGGGTGTTACCAACTTTCGTGACGTGACGGGCGGTGTGTACAAGGCCCGGGAACGTATTCACCGCGGCAATGCTGATCCGCGATTACTAGCGACTCCGACTTCACGAGGTCGAGTTGCAGACCCCGATCCGAACTGAGACCAGCTTTAAGGGATTCGCTCCACCTCACGATATCGCAACCCTCTGTACCGGCCATTGTAGCATGCGTGAAGCCCAAGACATAAGGGGCATGATGATTTGACGTC
>NZ_JBOZDP010000048.1:0-506 GCF_051265835.1 Actinotignum inguinis
GGGCTGGCGATTGGGACGAAGTCGTAACAAGGTAGCCGTACCGGAAGGTGCGGCTGGATCACCTCCTTTCTAAGGATTATTTGGCGAGAAACGTTATATCGGTAGGCTATGGTGGTCTGCTCGTGTTTGTTTTGTTTCTTGTTTGGGACGCGTAAAAAGAGACACTCAAGAAGGCTTCTCTTATATAGGGTAGTTTGCTTGGGTGGTGTTGGTTAGACGTGCTGTTAGGCATTCGGACACTGTCCGATATACCACCCGCGGCTAGTTGGCAAGGTTTTGTTCTTGTTTTCTGGTTGTGGTGTTGGTGTGGTGGTTGGTTGTCGCATAGTGAGCGTGAGCATCTTTATAACAAACACGTTGATGCCAAGGGCTTTGGTTTTTGGTTTTTGGTTTGTGTGTTTGTTGTGTGATTTTGCGTAATGTAAACGATTTTGTTTTGAGTTTCTTGTTTATTGTTTTTTGGTGTTGTAGGGCGTTTGGTGGATGCCTTGGTGCGTATGGGCCGA